>JALUBE010000083.1 GCA_027045065.1 Desulfurellales bacterium
GCCTACGCGCCTTGAGTGTCCCTCTGTGTATCTATCCCGTGCCTCTATTGCGTTTAGCAGAGCCTCTATTGCATCTTTGTCTAAATTGGAATAGTACATGTTGATGGCAATGATGTTGGCTATAAGTTTTAAGAAGTTAAAATCCTCTTCTTTAAATGCATGGGATTTTTTTGTATTTCCCACACATATGACGCCGTATTCCTTTGATCCATACTGTATTAAGCTGCACATGGTGGATTTTGCTCCGGTAATCATCTTTGACTGGTGGGATATGTCACTTCTGCTTTGAAAATCATTTACGAGCATATCCTTTTTATTACTCCAGACAAGCTGACTTAAAGAATTTTTCATCTTTGTAAACTCTATTTCTTCGATTTCTGAGTCTTTCAAAACGTAGTTTATGTTATTTTTTTCCATAAATATGCCAGCTATATCCACTTCAAACACATCCTTTAGCGTTTTTAGAAGCTTTTCTATGTTGCTTTTGGAAAAGAAGTTTTCCTTTATTTCTATTATGCTTTTTACCGTATCGATTCTTTTGTTTAACAACTGCAGTGTTCTTGCGTATATTTGTTCCTGTCTTACTTTCTTTGTCAAAATTAAGGATACAATGAGAATTAATGAAACGGAAACAGAAATTATGATTATCAAGTTTATCGTAACGGCGTTTATATCTTTTTTGAGTTTATTTAAAAGCGTGTTTTTCTTTTTTATTTCTATGTAAAATTGAGCCTTATCAATCGAAAACTGCGATACTTCTTGTGTGTTTTCACTATTTTTTGGTCTATAAAATAGGTTTACGGAGTAACCTTTGAAATATTTGAATATGGAGAGTAGTTTAGATGATATATCAAGACTTTCAATTAGGCTGCCTTTGTATGCTCCACCTATGAAGATTGGGTGTATCAAAAGCAGGGAAATGTTGTTCTTTGGTATATTGCTTAAGCTTAGCATTGGAGCTGTAAAGTACAGGCTCTGTTTCATGTTTTCTGAAAGCTTAATTTTTTCTAATAGTGTGATATTCTGTTTTATGCAGCTTATGGGTATGGGTGTTTTTGATAGGTTAGGATAGATCAAAAGCAGCTTGCCGTTTGAGTAAAACAGTATGTTCTTTATATGCTCATGCTCGACTTTGAATAGGTAGCTGTCTATAAAAGTACGCAAGGTTTGGGGTTTTGTGTTTGGTATTGTTGACAGTACGGAATCTATCATGTTCTTGTTTGTGATTAGGTAACTCTTTAGATTGGATTTTATGAGGCTTATTTGGAGAGTGTTTTGTAGCTTTATCTCCCTTTTTGTGTTTGAGTATATGACTTTAAGCGATTTGTATATGGCGAAAAACGTTATGAGTATTACTAAAACTCCAAAGAGGATTAGAGCAGAGGTTCTTTTAAAGCCACCCGTTTTGCTAATAAACTTCATTAACGGTATCTAAAACCTCTAACGGTATTTTTATGTGTAGCTGTTCTGCTCTTTTTAAGTTTATCACCCTTTCTCTCTTTTGTGCATCTTCTATAGGTATTTTTGATATGGGTATGCCGTTTATCACCTTCAAAGCCATCCTTGCGGCTTGTGCTCCCATTGCATAGAAGTCAAGTACTACGCCACCGAATAAACCACGTTTGCAAAATGTCTTATTGATTGCAATGTCTGGTTTTTTAGCCCACTTTGTTTCAAAGGGTATTAAATGGAATATATCCATTCTTCCGTTTTGGACCAATACCGAGTGTGTGTTTACCACATAGGCAACAATATTATTGTTCACATTTATACCGTTTATTATGTCGTTTTTTACCTCATAAAGGGTGTTAACCCAAAAGACCTTTATGCAATCCTCATAAGGCGTCCCGCGTAGTTCGCTCAAGATTTGTTGTGTAACTATTCTTCCTATTTTGTCTTCAGATGATAAAACGGCAATTTTTCCCTTTTTGCCTAAGATATGTTCGATAAACTTTATGCTTGCCTCAATGTATAGCTTTTCATAAACACCCGTTATGTTTGCTAAAGGGTGTCGGTTTTTGTCCATAAACTTTAGCGTTTTATTGTAAACTTCTGGCTTGACATTTAAGCCGCTAAAGATCACCTTTACATGCTTGTGGATGAGTTTGGGTGCAAGCTCGGAAAACGCTGGATCGTCAAATAGAAACACAATATCCGGTTTAAATTGCTCTATTTCTCTGTACGCTTTATCCGCTACTTTATCCATCAAAGGTTTTGTCGTATTTTTCAGTTTTGTTTTCATGAAAAAGATCTTTATTTGCGAGTTGTTGTCGTTTATGCCTGCTTCTTTTAGCGTATCCAAAGCTCCTTCAAGTTGAGGCACACCGCATAGATCCTTGTTCGAATAGCTTTGAACCATGAAAATTTTCAAAGGTCGTGCATGGACTTGCCGTATAAATAAGAAGAAAGTGAACAATATTATGCAAATAAAAAACCTTTGCAATCTCATGTTGATTAGAATAGCATTTAAAAAACGTTTGTCAATATTGAGGTGTGTGATGGGCAACCCATTGGACAATGAAATTTATGGCTTTAACAAGATAATCGAGGCGTCTGCTGGATCGGGAAAGACCTATAGCCTTGCGAAACAGTTTATCGATCTTTTGGCTTTGTATAAGGGGTTACTAAAAGTAGATAATGTGCTGCGTCCCGATGGTATAGGCTCGATTGTTGCGATAACGTTCACAAATAAGGCAGCTGGCGAAATGAAAGAGAGAATTTTGAACTTTTTGAAGGAACTTGCAGGCTTAAAGCAGGTTGAAAAAATCACTGAAGGCTCAATCTTGGACAAAAAGGGGGCATTGGAAGTTCTAATTGAGATTGTTGAAAACGCCAGTGATTTTAATGTCACGACGATAGATTCCTTCATGAATAGACTGCTTAAGACCATTGCCTTTGATGTCAAGATAAATCCCGACTATGAAGTGAGTTTTGATAGCGACGAGCTGTTTTTAACCGCTTTTAACGAGCTTCTGTCTGATCAAAGACTGAAAGAGGATTTGCTTGCACTTTTGAGGGATCAACTCATGTTGAATAAAGGTGGTTTTAATCCGGATAAGATTCTGAGAAAGGCTATTTATGAGTTCAAGGATGTGGAAATCGAAAATGAAACAGCAGATTTTCAAGATTTGCTTGCATGCTTAAATGGGAGATTTGGAGCCGAGTGTGAAGATTTTCGAGGGCTGACCGATTACATTGAAAATAGAATAGAAGATAAGTTGGAAGAAATTAGAAGGCTTGTTCAGGTATCTAATCTCAACAATAGCAGGTTGGGGAGGCTGAAAAATCCGGATTTATCTCTGTTGGAATCACCAAATAGGGCAGTATTTGAGATACTGAACGGAAACTTCGATGGTTTGTTGAAAAAGAACAGCAAGGGTAAAGATAGAGAAAACTTAAACACAATCCGTCAACTTTTAAAGAGCGCGATTGATCTTTACAGAATCCTTGTTGAAGTTAATTCAATTTACAAAAGTAGTGCTGTTTTTAGGATTTTGTATGCCTTTAAAACCAAAGAGGATGAGCTTTTACACATGCTCAACGTGTTTGATGGAGGTAAAATATCAAAAACCGTGAGTAACTATTTATCTAAAGATCAAGGCGTAAGTTATGCGTTCAGCATTTTGGGTGAAAAGCTCGTTCACTATTTGATCGATGAGTTTCAAGACACGTCTTTAGAGCAGTTCAATGCCATTTTGCCTTTAATAGAAAACTCATTGAGCCAGGGTGGAACGTTGTTTGCCGTAGGTGATAGGAAACAAGCCATATACGCCTGGCGCGGTGGAGATTATACGTTGTTTGATACGTTGTCTGAAAACTACGGTGAATACCTCGAACGCATAAATTTAAAGAAAAACTTTAGATCTTTAAGAAACATCGTTGAATTTAATAATTCCATATTTTCGTCTGTTAGATTTATTAATTTTATAAGTAGCTTTTTTGCTGACGACACAACATTCATCGGCAATTTTGATTTGAAGGAACGGGTAAGGGAAGAACTTTTGAAGATTTATGGCAAAAACGCAAAACAGGATGTTGTTAAGGGTGATGGCGGATATGTGAGGGTAGAGATTGTAGAAGAGGATGGAGAATTTGATAGAGATAAGTTCAATCTGGGTAAGCTTAAGAGTGTGTTATCTGATTTGGTTTTTGAAAAAGGTGTTTTGCCGAAAGATATAATGATCCTTTTAAGGTCAAAGAAAGATATGGATAAAGTTGTGGATATGCTTCAAAAGGAGTTTATGTCTCTGCATTTTATTACAGAGGATTCGCTCAAGATTATTACGAACTTTGAGATCAAAAAGTTGATCTTGGTTGCCAATGCTTTAACAAAACCGTCAATGCACTACGACCTTGAGCTTAAGGAGATGGGTATAGAGTTGGATAATGAGATAAGGACTAAATCAATCGAGCTTTCGCCTTACGAATTCTTTGTTTATTTAATTGATAGGTTGAATGTGGATTATTATGGAAAAAGTGCCCTGTATTTGGATACGTTTCTTGAAAAGGTTTATGATTTGAGCTTAAACAACAAGGATTTGAATTATATAGCCGATTATTTCTTGTCACATCCTGATTTAGCTGTTTCCATAGGTGGCAGTGTTAATGCGTTGAGGGTTATGACCATACATAAGTCAAAGGGGTTAGAGGCCCACACTGTCATAGTGCCGTACTACGATTGGAGTGTGAAAAAGAGAGGTGATTTAGGGATTTTTTCTTCCATTGAGGACACATATTGCGGCAAAAGGTTCTTTGTTAAAGTTAATTCGAGGCTTTCAAAGGTAAATAAGGAAGCAAAAGAGGTTTACAATAGGCATCTAATAAGCTCTATAATTGAGTCCATAAATCTCATGTACGTTGCGAACACAAGGGCAGAGAAGAACCTCTGTATCATTGGGTCTTATAAGAAAAACAAAAGTGGAGATTGTTCGTCTTTGTTTCCCGTATCATGCATATTGCACGGTGTTTTGGACATAGATGGTGTATATGAGATTGGAGAGATTGAGGGCTCTGAAGATGGAAAAGGTCAACAAGAAGTGATCGATTACAAAACTGTAAGTATAAATCATAGCGTTAGGGATTATTTAAAGGTCTATCCTAAAGTTTTTGAGCCTACTTTGGATATGGATGCTAAAAGGTACGGAGACTTGTTTCATCAAGCAATGGCTTTTATTGGTGAATTGAAGGATGGTGATGATGTTGATAAGGTGGCATTGATTGCCTATGAAAAAGCCAAAGCGAATCTTGGTTATGGAATGGATGGCGTTCTGAATGATGTAAAAAGGGCCATAAACAGGCTTAAAAACTACTTCTTTGGCGTTGAAGGATTTTACAATGAAAAGGAGTTTGTGGATAAAAAAGGGGATATTAAGAGAGTTGATAGACTTGTGGTAAAAGATGGAAAGGTTGTGATTATTGACTACAAAACCGGTGAGAAATCGAGGGATCACATAGAGCAGGTCAAGGGCTATCTTGAGTTGTTTAAGGGATCTTTGGGTCTTATCTATTACACAAAGACTGACGAGGTGGTTCATGTTGAAAATAGTTGAGGTGGATTTGGGTGTTGATATAGTTCAACACATATCCAAATTCTCGAAGGCTTTAAACAAACGAACAGTCTTCATTTCTGCAAATAAAAGATCTATTCGATTTATTGAATCCCTTCTTACGCTTGAAGAAATTTTAAACATAGACTTTTTTACGTTAGATGAATTTGCAAAAGATCTCGTTTTTTCCTTTAAACTTCCACCTTTAACAATGCACACTCCAATTGAGAGGAGTGTTTTCTTTCTCAAACTTCTGAAAAGTTATTCAGAAAACCACAATGACTTCTTGGGTAACCTTGATTTGAGCGATTTGTTTCCCTGGGCTAAGAGGCTTTCTTCCTTGTTCGATGAGATAGATAGACAGCTGCTATCTGAGAGATTGGAAAACTACCAGTACATTGAAGGGTCAGAAGTGTCGAAGTTTATTCTTGGTGGTTTAAAGGAACTCTATGCGGAGTATGAAAGGAAATATAAAGATTTTACTTTTGCTGGGAAAAACCTTAAGTTGGCCTCTGAAATTGTAAAGACGGATAGGTTTCAGAAGGATGCCTCGCAGAAGATATTCGTATTTTTCGGGTTTGTGTACCTTTCGAATGCCGAGATTGAGATTTTAAAGAATATATCCTCTGTTTCCGATTGTTACTTTTTTATGCATACAGACCTAATGGGTCGTGAAGGTGGCTTCAACACATTTGGTATTTTAAAGGACACCAAAGATAAGATTGAGGAAGCTGGGGTTAGTGTAGATTTTGAAAAGGTAATGGGTGAAAAGAATGAAACTGAGTTTAAGGTTTTTGAGTTTACAAGAACAATGGACGAGGTGAGGTTTGCGGCAAAATTGATGGAATCGATAGTTGGTGACTTTGAAAATAAGGACAATCCGAGAAATTTAGCCGTTATTTTACCCAAAAACACCAATGTTGTGCCTTTGTTGAGTTTTTTGGATAAAGATAGGCAATTTCCTATAAATATCACTATGAGCTATCCGCTTTCTGCCTCGGATATTTGTGTGTTCATTGAGACCTTTTTTGATGTGCTTTTGGATGTTAAGTCTAATATTGATAAGGGTTTAGGCAACTGTGCAAGCTCTAATCTTGTGCTCAGGCTTTTAAATTCAAGCTTTTTCAATTATTTTAATGATGATATCTCTGGTGAAGCTGAACGCTTAAAAAGGCACATACTGGATTTTGAGCCGTATTTGGTTTGCTTCGATCAGTGGCGGTTTATTCATGAAATTTTAAGGCCTTTCTTAAAGATCAATAGTTTTAGGGATGTTTACACAGCGTTTAGGCATCTTCTTTCTGAAATTGATAGAGATAAGCTTGTTAAAAATGATCTCCTTGCCCAGTCCGTTAATACCTTCTTTGAAGAGATTGCAGAGACTTTTGATCGGATAGACTACGATTTACATGTTGATCTGAAGCTTGTTCGAGAGATATTTATGCAAATTTTACCTGAGATCTATCTTCCCTTTGAAGGTCATCCCTTAAAAGGTGTTCAAATCATGGGTATGCTTGAGTCAAGGATGCTTTCCTTTGATACCGTTATGTTCTTAGATGTTAATGAGGGTATTTTGCCTTCGCAGGATAGGATTGATTCGTTGATGCCACAAGACATAAAGAGGGCTTTGGGGCTTTCGTCTTATAAGGAAAAAGAGCAACTTGTGAGGTATAACTTTTTTAGATTGGCGTATTCCTCGAAAAGATGCTTGATACTCTATAGGAATGCCACGTCAAAAGATGAGAAGAATTTGAGGAGTAGGTTTTTAGAGCAGATCATACTGAACCATGAATTGCAGGACAAAATTTTGGATTTGAAGGTTGTGGATAGTTTTGTTTTATCTAAAGATGAACCTGAGAATGGTGTGATAAAAGATGGGTTTTTAAATGCAAGAATTGAAGAACTGCTTGATATGGGGCTTTCCCCCACTGCTTTGGACACCTATATAACTTGTCCTTACAGTTTCTATTTGAAGTACGTTAAAGGCATACCGCCTGCACCGTCTTTTGATGAGGAGTTGGAGTCTGGGCCTATCGGGAGCCTGGTGCACTTTATACTTAAGAGAGCTTTTGAGAATTATGTTGGTGAAATTTTGGGTAGCGAAAAGTTGAGGGATGTTGAGGATAGGGCAATTAAGTTGGCAGGTAGGATTTTGGATAAAGGTTATTCTTTTGGTGATGATACTATTGATCCTTTTTTAAAAAAGATTTCAGATTTCAAGCGTGAAGCCCTCAATGAGGTTATTACGTATAGGCTAAAGGAGTTTTTCAAAAAACACAGTTGGGTGGATTTTAGGCTTGAGGATCTGGAGAAAGATCTCAAATGTGAACGTTTAAGGATTTTGGGTAGATTGGATAGGGTGGACATTGTAGATGATAGTGTTGTTAGGGTAATTGATTATAAGACTGGAAAAGTTAATCTACCAAAGAAAGTTAACCTAAGTAAACTTTTCAAGCCCCTAAGCTATTCAATTGATGAAATTGCTGAGTTAAAGGAAAATGTCAAATCTTTGCAGTTGCCAGTGTATCTCATTTTGGTGAAGGAGAACTATGGATATGATAAATTCCAGGCATATCTTGTGCTTTTAGGCGAAAGCGGAGGTGATATTTTTAAAGGTTTTTCCTGTAATGCTGACGATGTTGTGGAGTTTGAGTCTTTGGTTTCTTATGTTATTGACCATATCGTAAAATCAGAGAAGTTTTATGCAATTTCAGGAACTCACTGCAAATACTGTGAATACTCTGATTTCTGTGTGTTTAGCAAGATTTAACTTATTGATAATGGTTGAAATATGTTAAAAAATTAGTATCATTTACAAAGGGGTCAACTTGAAGAAATCGTTCGTTCAAGAGCTGTTAGACAATTCCAACGCTATAGGCATTTTCATTTACGGTGAGGGCGGTAGGATACTGTATGCAAACAGAGCTGCAGCCAACATTTTTGGTTATGACAAAGCAGAAGAATTTATAGGAAAAAACTTTTTGGATCACATAGAAGATGAGCAGATAAGTGCTATAAAATCCGCTATCGCAAGGAGATTAAAGGGTGAGACCTTTCCTGCCGAATACGTAAGCGTTACATTGAGGACTAAGGATGGAAATTACAAATTTACAGAGTCGTTCGCCTACACTGTCACATACGAAGGTAAGTATGCTGGATTGGTTTTGGTTGTTGACAGGACTGAAAAAGTGGCTTTATCAAGACTATACCGTAGCCTTTCTGAAATTAACCAACTAATTTTGAGGGTAAACAGTAAAGATGAATTGGTTAGGAAGGTTTGCGATATATTAGTTGATAAAACCAATTACCTTGCCTGTGGTGTTGGTTTTATAGATGAAGTAGGTAAAAAGATTAGATTTTTTTATGCACGGTCAAAAATCGATGAAATTGTAAATATACTTGACACTATAGAAGTAAGTGTTGATGTAAACAAACCTTGTGGAAGGGGAGCGGTTTCAGAAGCCTATAGAACTAAGGCTGTTTCTTATAGGGCGGATGTGTTTGAAGACCCTAATCTTAAATGTTGGTATAAGTATTACGAGCAGTTCGGTATAAAATCTATATGCGCAATACCCGTTTTAAAGAAAGGTTTAGTTAAATACATATTTTTCGTTGTTGATAGGTTTAAAAATTCCTTCAGCGATCTAAACTTTGCCCTTTTGAAGGAGCTAAAATCCGATGTTTCCTTTGCTTTGGAAAACATTGAGCTAAACAGAAATGCAATGATTTTGAAGAAGGCTATAGAGGAAAGTCATGATTGGACGCTGATTACAGACAGCAGTGGAGCTATACAGTTTGCCAATAAAACCGTAGAAAGGCTTTCGAGTTATGAGCTTGATGAAATAATAGGCAGTAAGCCTTCGATTTTCAAATCTAACTATCATAACAAGGAATTTTATAAGAGGCTTTGGGATACAATAAAGAAAGGAGAGATTTTTGATGGCGTTGTTGTAAACAGGGCTAAAGATGGATCCTTGATTTACCTTGATAAATCCATCATACCCATAAGCGAAAATGGGAAAATTACAAACTTTGTTGATCTTTCAAAAGATATCACCGATAACGTCAAGAAGAACAAGCAATTGGAGTTTCAATCGAGGATCTACAATACCCTATTTCATGTTAGTGATCTTTCTATAAAATCGGCCAATGAAGAGGAATTTTTAAAAGGATTAACATCAATTTTTGTTAAGTATATGGGTATGGAAGCGGCATTTCTCACAAAACTGTTTGATAAAAGATTAAAGGTATATTCCAAGTTCTCCAAGAATGAGAAATTTTTGGAGTTTATAGATTTCAGCACATCTAAATTTGAAGAGCTTATTACAAAGGGAGTGCATAAATTTTTCCCTTTACAAAGAAGTATAGAGCATGGTCGTGTCTATTTTTTGAATGATGTTGATGATTTCATCAGGAGTAAAATTAGAGATGATAAGTTAAGGGGTGAATTTTTAAGAAAGATTAAAATTACTGGCATTGGTTCTTGTGCCTCTTTGCCTGTAATTAAAGGGGGTAAACCCATTGGTGCCATTGTTGTTCTGTCTAAGTCAAAAAACATGTATGAAAGAACAACTTATTCGCTCTTTAACATGATAGTAAACCAAATTAGCTTTTCTTTGGATAGGTTTGAAAGGGATAAATTCTCCAAGATGGCGATGTCGGCTCTTGATGCAGGTTTTGAGTTTATAGTGATTACAGATGATAAGTTCAATATTGTTCACGCAAACGAGAAGGCTTTAGAAATTTCTGGATATACCAAAAAAGAACTCATAGGTAAGCATCATTCCATATTTTCTGCCGGAGAACACGATAAAGAGTTTTCTAAAAGCTTTTATAAAAAACTTATAAAGGGAGACGTGTTCTCTAATATTATGAAGTATAAATCAAAGGATGGCAAGGTTAAAGATTTCTTTGTAACGATTTTGCCCTTTGAAATGGATGGTAGAATAACAAACTACATTGCTTATGGTAAGCAGATAACAGACAAAACTTCCCTTGAGAATAGGTTAAACAAACTTTTGTATTACGATTCAGTTACAAATTTGATCAATATGACCTCTTTTAAGAAGGCTTTGGACAAGCTTTTGAAGGGATTTTTGGGTTTGGGTGCTGTTGTTGTGATTAATCCGATAGGTTTTAAGCGTGTTAATGAAGCTTATTCTTTTTCTTTTGGTAATGACGTTTTAAAAGAAATAGCGAAAAGAATTGAAAGTGAGGTTAAGAGTTACGATGTTGTTGCCAAGCTTGAGTCAGATAGGTTTGGAGTGATAATCAAGAACTTGAAAAATGAGCTTGATGCTTTAATTATTGTAGATAGGATTCTCAAAAAACTTTCTGAGCCATATTTGATAGACGGAAAAGTTGTTTCACTATCGTTTAATGCTGGTTTGAGTTTGATCCCAAGGGACGGTAATAAAGCGGAGGAACTTTTGCATAAATCAATGGTAGCTCTGTCTGATGCTGGGCCTACAGAGGGCAAGAGAATCGGATTTTTTAGCAAAGAGCTTGAAGAAAAGGCTGTTATGAGGTTGAGTTTAAAGCACGATCTTGAGCAAGCCCTTGAAAACAACGAATTTGTTTTGTTCTACCAGCCTTATGTGAATCGAGAGGACAGGCTTGCAGGAGCGGAAAGCCTTCTGAGATGGAATAAAAATGGCAATATTATATCTCCGGGCAAGTTTATTGACTATTTAGAACAACTGGAGTTTGTTGTTGATGTTGAAAGAAGGTCTATAAAGGCTGTTTTTGATTTTTTGAAAAGTGTTAGTTTAAAGGGTGTTAATTGTGTTCCTATTTCCATAAATCTTTCCAAAAGAAGCCTTATGAGTATGGATTTGTATGAAGAAGTTAAGCGAATGTTGGAGATTTATGGCATTGATTCGAAGTGCGTTAAAGTAGAAATTGTTGAAAGGGCATTTCTTGAGAATTTTGATGATGTCAACAGGTTGATCAATAAACTAAAGGATATAGGTGTACTTTTCTACTTAGATGACTTTGGAACGGGTTATTCATCTCTTTCCTATCTTTCTAACATTCCAATAGATATGGTGAAAATAGATATTTCGTTTATAAGAAAAATTTTAACTGACAAGAAAGCCAGAAGCATTGTGAATTCCATTATATATCTTGCCAAGAATTTGGGTATAAAAACCATTGCAGAGGGTGTGGAAAATAAAGATCAGTTTGAGTTGTTAAAAAGCATGGGTTGTGATTATTTTCAGGGGTACATGTTCTATAAACCCATGCCAGAAGAGGATTTCTTGAAGCTTCTGTGAAGACTGCTTGGTTTAGATTTTACGCAGAACTAAACGATTTTTTAAAGAAAGATTTAAGATACAGGTGCTTTGATTATAGATTTTACGGATCACCTGCGGTAAAGGACGCAATAGAATCCTTTGGTGTGCCGCATACGGAGGTCGATCTAATTTTGGTAAATTCAAACCTTGCTGATTTTTCCTATCACTTGAAAGACGGCGACTTCGTTTCCGTTTATCCCGTTTTTGAAAGTCTCGATATATCAGGTTTGAAACAAGAAAAGCCGTTGAGAGATTTAAGATTTGTTGCCGATGTTCATTTAGGTAAGCTTGCGAGATACTTAAGGATCTTAGGCTTTGATACGCTTTATAGAAACGATTTTAAGGATGAGGAGATTATAGAGCTTTCTTTGTCTGAAAATAGGGTAATATTGACAAGGGATGTGGGGATTTTGAAGCACAAAAGGGTTTTGAAAGGGTACTTTGTGAAGAATGATAATCCGAGACTTCAATTGAAGGAAATTGTTAAAAGATTTGACCTCTGTAGCAACATAAACATGTTTAGCAGATGCCCTTTGTGTAATGGTACTTTAAGAGGAGTGAGAAAAGAAGAGGTTTGGGATGAAATTCCCATAAAAACAAGGTCCTTTTGTAATGAGTTTAAATTGTGTGTGAATTGTGGCAAGCTATACTGGAAGGGCACGCACTTCAAAAGAATAGAAGAAATTGTGAGAGAGCTTTGCGAAGTGTAGTTTTACACCTCAAAGTCGATGATTTTCACAAATTGCCATCCCTTAGGTTTCACTTTAATCATTATTGGAAGTATTTCAACACCTTCTTTGCCTGCCCGTTTCAACAATTTTGAATATTCTGGGTCGATATTTTCTGCAGGCTTAAATTTTTTCACATCATCCCTTTGGATAATGAAAAACAAAGCAACCCTATAACCCTCACGTTTTGCCTTTAACAATTGTTCGATGTGCTTTTGACCCCTTTTTGTTTTTGCATCGGGGAATAAAGCAAAATCATCTTCCCTATACGTTACGTTTTTAACCTCAATGAAAATCTTTTCTTTCCCTTTTTCTGCATAAATGTCAAATCGGCTTGAGTCAAATTTCACTTCCCTTTTGATTGTGTCCAAGTTTTCAAATCGAGGTATTTTGTTTTCTTTTAGCAGTCTAAATGCGATTTTATTTGCCTTTAGAGTGTTCACACCAACCCAACAATTTCCTACATCAATCATTTCCCACGTATAGCGCGTTTTCCTGTTTTTGTTGTTTGTTTCTGTAATCACAACGGGCGCGTTTTTAATTAGGCAACTCTTTAGACTGCCTGTATTTGTACAATGCGCCGTCACAATTTCACTACTTTCAAGCTCAACATCCACAAGAAAACGTTTGTATCTTTTTATAAACTTACCAAAAATCGGCTCATTCATGCCGTCTTTATACACTATTTGTTGATTTTTTGAAATCATTAAGCTTATAATTTAGTGAAATTTTATTTATTTTTCGGGAGGTTTTATGATAGCTCGAATTTGGCATGGCAGGACGAAAGCAGAGGACTTTGAAAGATATTCTGATTTTTTAATCAAAAGGGCAGTGCCAGATTACAAGAATACGAATGGGTTTAGCAGGCTTGTCTTTTTAAGGAGAAAAGAAGAAAAAGAAGCCCATTTTACGTTGATAACCTTTTGGAGAGATATTGATGCCATTAAGAAATTTGCTGGCAACGACTACGAAAAGGCCAAATATTACGAAGAAGACAAAGGTTTTCTGTTAGAGTTTGAAGAAAAGGTTGAGCATTATGAGGTTTTTGCCGAAGTTTAAAGTGTTTGACAGTCATTTTCATATAATTGACAAAAGGTTTCCTCTAATACCTAATCAAGGTTTTATCCCTAACGAATTTACTGTTTACGACTACAAGAAAAGGATGGAGCAATACAACCTTATTGGTGGTGCTTTGGTTTCTGGTTCCTTTAACGGTTTTGATCAAGGTTATCTAATAAGAGCATTTAAGGAGTTAGGGGAGAATTTTGTTGGTGTGGTTAACCTCAGATCTGATGTTTCGGATGAAAACTTATTTTATTTAAATAATTTAGGTGTTAGAGGCGTCAGATTTAACTTAAAAAGAGGTGGTTCTGAGACAATTGATAAATTGGAAGATTTTGCAAAAAGGATTTATGATGTTGTTGGATGGCACGTTGACCTTTATTTGGATTCGAAGGAATTGGAAGAGTTTAGGAATATAATTGTCAAGCTGCCATTTGTTGTGGTAGATCATCTGGGTTTATCAAAGGACGGCTTGAGAACACTATTTAATTTGGTTGAAAAGGGGGTTTATATAAAAGCCTCTGGGTTTGGTAGGTTGGATTTTGATCCAAAATATGCTATTAAGGAAATTATGAAGATCAATCCTAATGCGTTGATGTTTGGAACAGACCTACCCTCGACAAGGGCAAAAAGACCTTATTCTGACGATGATTTTCTATTGATTGCCGATATTTTAGATGAGGATGAAGCGAATAAGGTCTTTTGGGAAAATGCGATTAGGTTCTATAGACCAAAAGGAATTGAAATATCTTGTTAGGGGTAGGAAGTGAAGATACTAAAGATTCTTGTAGTTATAGTGGCTTTGTTTTTGTATTCCTGCGGAGGTGGGGGTGGCTCGAGCAGTATTAAGCCCATAAGTGTATCAAATGTTAATTTTTCAACGGATAATGGGACAAATGTTATCTCAGAATCAAATCCACCAAGAAGTGTTGTTTTCAGTTTTAATGTGGATACTCAAGCTCCGAGTTATAGCGTTGATTTGTATTTGTCAAGGAATAACAACATTTATAACAATACTGATGTCTATAGATTTTATTCAACAAACTTAACGAATAGGCGTGGAGCAACTGAAATCGTTTTGGATAATGAAAGTGTTGGATTTGACAATTTGATGAACTATTATGGCGGTAAGTTTTATGTAAAGGTTAGGGTTAGCACATCAAGTAGCAGTGCTTGGTCTGTTTCTGATGAGCCGTTGATTTTAAAGAAGCTGTGGACGTTTGCCGTGTATATGGATGCGGATAATAGTTTGAACGGTGCTGCAACGGATAATTTACAACAAATGGAAGAAATTGGTTCTAATAGTGATCTCAATGTTGTGGTTGAGCAAGATGGTAAGTATACGCCTGTAAGCAGGTATTTCATTGAAAAAAATAATTTGATTAAGCTTCAGAGTCTTGGCGAGCTTGATATGGCTAAAGTTAAGACTTTAGAAGATTTTGACAAATGGATTAAGGATAATTTTCCTGCAGATCACTATTTTATTGTTATTTGGGATCACGGTTTAGGGTTTGAAAGGTCTATCTTTAGCAGGCAGAGCAGGGATCTGCTTGAGGATGATAATGGAACTTCTGGTCCCGTGAGCTTGATGTCTGTTCCTGATTTTGCTCTTGCGCTGGATAACGTTTCTAAAACTTTGGGTAAAAGAATAGATATTGTTGGCATTGATGCGTGCCTTATGAATATGCTCGAGGTAGCGTATCAAATTAGGAACTCAACTGATATTTTGATAGGATCTGAAAATGTTGAACCATATGACGGTTGGCCTTACGATGAGATTATTTTAGACATAGAAAATGACTTAGAGACTAACGATGAAGTAGACCCACAGATAATTGCCAAACAAGTAGTCGATGATTACAAAGGATATTACGATCCATCTTATCAACCAACACAATCTGCTATTGATCTTTTAAAAATAGACAATTTAACCGCAAGTGTAGATGAGCTTGCCAAATCTTTATTGGAGAATTGGGATAACGAGACAATTGTAACAACTGTTAAATCGATATCGAATAATGTTCAAAGGTTTTATGTTAGCGATGATGATTACAGTTACGCCGATCTCGGTGATTTGGTGAAGCTCATATATCAAAATGACAACATGACAAGCGATATAAAACAGGCGGCTTTGAGTGTTTTGGATAACCTGACAAATACTGTAATTGCAAACGGGTATTCTGGTTTTGATGACGGAACTGTTAACGGATTGACAATTTGGTTTCCCAATGGTAGTACTATATTTGACAACAACATTTCTCATTATGAGCAGCTTGATTTTGCAAAAGATACAAAATGGGATGAATTTTTGTATAATTTAACACAATAGGAGTTAGAGATGGACAGAAAAGGTTTTACACTCATTGAGCTTTTGGTTGTTATTGTTATTTTGGGTATATTAGCGACATTTATTGTGCCTAAGATAATGGAGAAACCAGATGAGGCGCGTGTTGTCAAAGCAAAGAACGATATAATGACGTTTGTCACAGCACTGAAGATGTACAAGATGGACAATGGCATGTACCCTACGACGCTTCAAGGCCTAAAGGCACTTATCAAGAAACCAACAATTCCTCCCATACCCCAGCACTATAAACCTGGCGGTTATTTGGATGTGGATAAAATTCCCCTTGACCCGTGGGGTCATCCTTATATCTATCGCTCGCCCGGTGAGGATGGCAGGCCTTTTGAAATAATTTCTTTGGGTGCTGATGGCAAAGTCGGTGGAACGGGTGTTGATGCCGACATAAAGAGCTGGGAGCTTCATTGAGGGGTTTCACGTTAATAGAGCTGCTGGTCGCTTTGGTTATAGTCTCAATTGCCCTGTTTTACGTTTTACCTAAAACCCTGAACTTTTATGTAAAAACGGATAAAAACTTAAACAAGCTTGATAAAGCCATTTTGCTTGCCAAAAAAATTGCTGTAGCAAGCGGCGAAGCCCAAGGTATTTGTGGCGAGAAGGGCTCTGATACGCTTTTTGTTGAAGATCAAAAATTTGAGTTAAAAAGCGAAATATTCGATGTTAAAGTTAATGAAAATTACGTTGATGGACTTCAGTATTGCTTTTACGTCTATCCGCAAGGCGTAATGGATAGGGTGATTTTGAAGTTATCAAACGGTGAAAATCTAATCTCAAAACCCTTGCTTTTGAGGTTTTCCATTGCAAAATAGAGCATTTACGTTGCTTGAGGTTTTGGTGGCTTTGGTCGTTTTTAGCGTTGCAGCAATGGGTGTTTACGGTCTTCTAAATCAATCTTTATTTGTTCAAAACTACTCCAATGAAAAGCTTGACCTTATACTTGCCTCAACCGAATACATCTACACCAATATAAATGCAATACCCGATGAAACGGCTGGCTGGAAAGATATAGATTCTTCAAATGTTGATGCGTATAGAATAACCAAGACACCTATTGGGTTTTACAATATCTATAAAATCGATTGGGACTTTAAAAAGGACGATGTTGTTATAGGCTATGTTATTTACCGTTAGGCGATCGGGATTTACACTCCTTGAAATTCTCATAGCCATTTTTTTAAGCAGCATCATAATGGTTGGATTGTATGAGCTTTTCAACTCCGTTTTGAATGCCAAGACGTTCTCTGAAACGAGACAGGATAAAACCGAGATTATTTACAAGGTTGTCTCTTTGATGCAAAGGGATATAAGGTGTAAGGTTGGTGATTTTTATGTCACGTATCGCGACGGCAAGAGGGTTTTGAATTTCAATACAACCGATTCTCTGTTCTACAGTGGCTCTGTGGTTGTTAATGTTTCTTATTACACAGAAGAGATTGACGGTAAGGTGTATCTTGTTAGGGAAGAGAGGAACAGCGATTTGAATGAGGATATAGCAATACCATTGACAGACTATTTTAGAAATATCGAGTTTAAGTTCTATTACGCTGGTGAATGGACAGATACGGTTTCCCCAATTGTCAAAATAACGCTTTACGGTAAAGATAAGAATGTATCCTTTGTGACGCGAGGCGTAATTTGAACAGTAAAGGAATGATCTTGATTGCCGTTTTGATAGTCATGGTTGCACTTGTTAGTATGGTGATGGTTATTGAAAATAGGTCGTCGAAGAACTTTGATTATTCGTCCAAATTGCTAATGGAAAACCAGGCTGCCTTGTATTTCAATTCAGCCATCAGTGTTGCAAAAAGATTGCTTGAGGATGACAAAAACAGTTACGATTCGCCTGATGATGATTGGTATAACCTTCCTCCTTTTAGGGCGAACAATGATACGATTGTTTCCATGTCCATAATGCCCGCCAATGCGAGGATAGATATAAACGGACTTGTCAGCTCGAATAAGGATTTAGCAGAGAGGACAAAGACGGCTTTTTTAACAATAGTTAATTCAAAGGGTGATAATGCCGATAAGATGTATAGAGATATTGTTGGTTGGATGAAACCGAGCACAGAGCCGGGATACGCCAAAAAGATAAGGAGTTTTTATTCTTTAAAGGAGATTGACTATGTTAAGGGTTTAAAAGGGTTTTCAGAAGATTTTCACAATTACTTTACAGTTGCGGATACCAAAGGTAAAATCAATGTGAACTTTGCGCCTGTTGATGTTATTGAAGCGTATTTGCCGGAGATTGGCGATTGCGCTTTGGATATTGTTAAATACAGGAAAAATCAGGTGTTTAAGAATGTGACGCAGTTGAGGGATGTGGGTTGCATAAGCGATGAACAGTACCTTAAAATCTTGCCGTATATCACAACGTCGAGCAGTCTCTTTGATGTTAGAGTGGATGTAAAAATCGAAGATGGGGACTTTGAAGCAGAAATGCTGATGGAGAGGGTAGGCAGCTACGTAAAGGTTTTAAAGTACTTCGAAGGTAAGGGGTTTTATGAGTAAGGTTTTTGCCATTGTTGATGGCAGTGATATTGAATTTTACGACGTAACCCTTGAGAAAATCGACAATATTGAGGAGACAGACGATATCTATTTGATCTTGCCTGACAATTATTTCTACTTCTTCCAAACGGAGATAACATCAAAAAGGAAAACGTTGCAGACAATTAGGGCTTATGCAAAGACGCTGTTTTTTAATGTTGACTTTGTGGGTTATGTGAGGCAGTTTACACCCTTTGTTGGCTATTTGTTGGACAAAGAAAAAATAGAGCAACTGGATGAAAGTGTTGTTGAGAGGGCTGTTTTTGTTACCACGCCGTTTTTGGTGTATGCTCAAGAAAAGAGGGATTTTGGATATGTAGGTCAGGATGTGTGTGCATTGGTTGTTGATGGTATGCAAAAGTTTTATGCTTTTGGTGATGAAAGTACTCTTGTTGAGAGGCTGACCAAAGATGTGGAGATCGTTAAATTCGACAAGAAAGTGGTTCTTGAGAGGCTTGCCAAAACTGTAAAAAATGGCAACGTTAAAAGAATTGCTTTGGATATTGGCAACGAGGCTGGCATTGGCTTTGAGAATTGGAAAATTTATAGGTTTGTTGCAATATTTGTTGTGTGTTTGGCTTTTGTTGTTGGTGAAGGCTTGAGGTATGCGAGTTATTCAAAAGATGTAAAAAGCGCGCAGAAGAAACTTGAGGCTCTTTATAAAAAGGCTCTTGGCAATAATCAATATGCAGATCCGTACGGTGTTTTGCTCTATAAAGCTGACTACTCATCCCAATCAAATCCCTTTTCGCTGTCCAAAGTGCTTTACTATTTAAGCAAGGCAAAGGATGGGTATGATCTAAAAATAGATTTTGTTTCCTATTCGAATGGTGCTCTTAAGATAAAGGGCAGCATAGACAATTACAAGAATCTACTTTCTTTTTTGGATAGATTGAACAACGCAATGGGGAGAAAGCTTGTTGTTCAAAATACATCGTCAAAGGGTGGAAAGCTGACTTTTGTCCTTGTGGGCAGCATAAATGGATAGATGGCTGTTAAAGTTTAGGCAGGCTACCATAAAGGAGCAAGATGCCCTTTTGATTTCGATAGTGTTAGGTTTGTTTGTTGTGATTGTTGTATTTGCTTTATTTAAAGGTGCTGAGAGGCAGGCAAAAAGCAGGATTGAAGCCTTGAACAGTCAGTACAGAAAGGCTTATTCTCTTTATGAAAAGATTAAAAGCTCAAGTAGCAATGAAAGATATTTTGACGGGAATATACTGCTTTTGGTTCAGAAACTTCAAAAAAATAAGGACGTTGGAAGTAAAATCGTATCCGTTAGCACAACCGAGGATGGAAATGCAATAGAGCTGAAGATCAGGCATTTAAACTTAAAGGAGCTGATGTGGGTTTTGAAGAAATTAGAGGGCTTTAGCAACGTTAAACTGAGGCAGTACGTTTTGAGGAAGAGCTTTTCCTCCGATAAGTTTTTAGATCTTGATGCTGTTGTGGTGAAAACGCAGTGAAAGTAAAGAACTTTGTTGTATTTTTTATATCCTTTGTGGTTTTTCTCTTTATCTTTGCACCGTATGAGAAGATTTACAGCTATGCCATCGGTAAGATTGTAGAGGAAAATCGCATTGACGTGTCTTACAAAGTTGCAAAGGCTTTGCCCTTTTCAATGCATCTTGATTATATCGATGCTGTTTTTGGCGGCGAAAACTACAAAGTCGATAATGTTGTAGTAAAGCTCAATCCGTTGTTTTTTGCTGGCAACAGTATTGCCAGGTTGTCTTTTGAGAATGGCGAAGCGGAATTTGCAATTTCGAAAGATTCGAATGGCTATTTTATCAAGGGTTACTTTTTAACGTCTCTGCTGAGGGGCTTATTGAAGCAGCCGTTTAAAGGGTTTTTGGCAAATATGAACGGTAAAAATAGTGTTTTTGCTAAGGTTTCATTTTCAAACAACAGCCTAATTATCAATAAACTTGAGATAAACGGAGATATCAACGTTGAAGCCAAAGGCTACATTTCAAGGTCGAGCATGCATTTGAATGGAACGATTAAAATAGGAAAGATCAAACAGAGGTTTTCCATTTAGATGAAGAGGATTGATAAATTCATAGACTATGCAATTTTTGCCCTTTTGGGTATTGCTTTGGCGTACTTTGTTGACTCATTGGTCTTTGTTTTCTTGCCGACAATGAATGTTAAAATTACACACAGGAAGAGAGTTTTTTCTAAAAACAATGATCAAGATATTGAAAGGATTATTCTTTCAAAGAATGTATTCGGCGTCGATATTGGCATTAATAAGCCTAAAGTCATTTCTATAGCAAAGGCGAAGGTTGTATCGAGTATTAACGGATATAAACTTGTGGGCTTTATACGTGGCAATGATCCAATGGTTTTGCTTAAAAAAGGTAACAAACCAGTTGTTATAGTTACAAAAAACAAAGGTTTGAACAAGCTGTGGTATTTGTACAAGATAGCTGACAACGGTGTTTACTTGAAGAACAAAAAAACGGGTGAAATAAAGCTCTTCCAGTTTAAAAATCAAAATGGTAGTGCTCCGGCTTTGATGTTTGCTGGAGAAGAGAGCATTAACGGTGGTTCGTCGATTGAGAAGGTTAAAGTGCCAAAGAGCATTTTGAGTCAGGTGGACGACCTGAATGTTCTACTTAGGCAGATAAACATCGTTCCTGTTTTTAGAAATGGCAGAGCTTATGGTTATAGGATTAACTATTTAAGTCCAAATTCAGTACTTAGCAGAATTGGTCTTAGGGTGGGCGATATTATCGTTAGTATAAACGGTCAGCCAACGACAGACCCTTCGTCTTTGATGGGGTTGTATGCTCAGTTAAAAGATTTAAACAGTGTAAGTATAAATTTAATCAGGAATTCTCAGAAGAAAACGATATTTGTGCAGATAGAGTGAGGTGGTGCAATGAGAAAGTTGGTGATTTTGATAATGGTTTTGTTTATCGGAGTTCAGGCTTACGGAAAGAATGTTCCTGCTGCACAGTTTGAAGATATAGGGTTGCAGGACTTCATAAAATTCGTTGCTGTGCGTGAGAATTTGAATATTATCTACTCGAAAAACTCAATACCAAGAAATCTAAAAATTACCCTGTATTCACCTTCGGCTTTGACAAATCGGGATCTACTTAGGATCTTCTATTCCGTTTTAAAGGAAAACAACATAGTAGCAACACAGCAAGGCAATACAATACTTCTCTCTCGGTACAACACAGCAAGGGCCATCGGTGGAAAGTATGTGGCTAAACCGGGTGCTTTGAGGCAAAATACACTGTCTACAGTTATTATTAGGCTAAAGAATGTCAGTGTTATGAATGTGTCATCAACAGTTAGGCATGTCATGTCGCCATACGGCATATTGGACATAATTAGACCCATCAACACGCTTGTCATAACAGACACCAAGTATAGAATTGACCAAATTTCCAAGCTTTTAAGGACTCTTGATTCAGACGACAAAATTGTTGTGAAGCTTATACCCATAAAAAGTGCGTCCAGTGGGGCGATAGCCAGCGAACTCAATAGGTTTTTCAACGATTTGAGGGTTAGAAACGGTATGTCATATTCTCCGATAATTATAAACGAGGGTGAGAGCAATTCATTGCTTGTTGCTGCACGTATTAACGATTTCAACTTTATAAACTCTGTTATCAATTCCATCTTGAGTAGTACTCAGAAGAACAGGTTCCAAAAGGTTTTTTATCTAAAGAACGCCGTAGCTAAGGATGTTTACGATGTCATCACAAAGCTTTTGGCAAAATCTCCAAGTTTTAAAGGTTCGTCTATCTCTTACGATGAAGCCACAAACTCCATTCTGTTTGTTGGCAGTCCAGTTCTTTACAACAAAGTCAAACAACTAATTGATGAACTCGACGTTCCGCGAAAAGAGGTTTATATCGAGGCTTTGATTATAGAAACCAGCCTGTCGAAACTATCCGAATTTGGTGTCGAGTGGTCAGCAACGGCAAAATCTGGCCATTCCATTGGCTATGCCGGAAATACGAATACGGGCAATTTGGGTAATTTGGAAGGATCGATTATAAACAACAACAAATTTACGCCTTTGCCCAATGGTTTTAACTTGGGAATTTTGGGCAATACAGTTACGTACAACGGCGTTAAGTTTGCCACTCTGGGTGCTCTGCTCAATGCATTAAAGTCAAATTCCGACATCAACATCGTATCCAATCCGAAGATCGTAACATTGGACAATCAAAAAGCCACGATATTTGTTGGTGAAAATAGGCCGTATTTAACAAGCCAAAAGTACGATTCCAACGGAAATCCAATTTATACGTATGATTACAAGGATGTGGGTGTGAAATTGACTATTTTACCTCATATAAACGGCGATAAGATTCTGTTGGATACAAACTTAGAGATTAAAAAGGTAACCGAAAATGTTATGGTGGGAAACACTATGGCTCCGGTTACGTTGACAAGGGAGACAAGCACAAAGATTTCACTTGTTAACGGAGAAAAGATACTGATCAGCGGTTTGATAGAAAACGATACACAAAAACAAAAAACGGGTGTGCCAATTCTTTCAGACATACCCATTCTGGGCGGGTTGTTTGAATATAAAAAGAACTCTACTTCAAAGACAAACCTAATGGTTTTCTTATCGGTGAGAGTGGTTAACAACAATAAGATTTTGGCGAGTGTAAATAAAAGTGCTAAGGTTTTAGACAATGTCACTAAAGCTAAGTGAAAGAACCATAGAAAAATACAAGGAATTTGTTGATAAAGGCGATTTTATACCCATTGAAGAGAATGAGTCGGATATTTGGTTTTGGGTTCTGAATGATGAAGGTGTGAAAAAGGCTGATTATTTGGCTTTCACTTTGGGTTTAAAATCGCATGTGCAGTTAAAGGATAGAAAAGAACTGCTAAAGGCGATGGAAGAGATGTATAACCTCATCAATGAGGAAACGGAAGATGCGGAGCAGAGCGATGTTAACGAGGAGAGCTTTGAAGAAAACATAATCGGTGTTACATACAATGATGCACCAATCGTAAAGCTTGTTAATCAACTGATTGTTAAGGCCGTTCAACAAAACGCAAGTGATATACACTTTGAAGGAACAAAGGACTACTTTGTTGTCAGGTTCAGGATAGACGGTACTTTACACGATTACAAAAGATTTTCAAAGAAGATACAAGAGACGGTGATTTCAAGGATAAAGGTAATGGCCAATCTCGATGTTGCGGAGACTCGCAGACCACAGGATGGGGCGATAAGGGTGAACATTGGAACAAGAACGGTGGATATAAGGGTTTCAGTTGTGCCGAGTGTGACGGGAGAAAAGGCTGCCTTGAGGATACTGGACACATCAAAGGAACTTTTGGGATTAGAAGATATTGGAATGTCTGAAAATGATATAAAGCTTTTTGAGGAAAAACTGCGTTACCCAAACGGTATCATCTTGGTAACTGGACCTACAGGAAGCGGTAAAACGACAACGCTTTATGCCGCTTTAAAGAGAATTGCCACACGGGATAAAAACATTATGACCATAGAAGACCCTATTGAATATAGAATTGACGGAATAACGCAGGTTCAAGTAAACCCAAAGCTCGATTTAACCTTTTCCAATGCCCTGAAGTACTTTTTGAGGCAAGACCCAGATGTGATTTTGGTTGGCGAAATAAGGGATGCAGAGACGGCAAAGACGGCTATAGCTGCCTCTTTAACGGGTCATTTGGTTTTGTCCACTGTACATACAAATGATGCTGCTACAACACTGGCGAGGCTTATAGATATGGGTGTTGAACCGTTTTTACTTGCATCGTCCCTATTGCTTGTCATTGGACAGAGGCTTGTGAGACGTGTGTGTAATAATTGTAAGGTGGAGGTTGAAACAAAGGATGAGATTGAATCTATGCTTATGGAACATGGCTATAAGATTGATAGTCATTTTGAAGGGACGGGTTGTGATAGATGTAAAAATACGGGATTTTATGGCAGGGTCGGGATATTTGAGCTTTTGAATATAGATGAGGATATAAAGAAGCTTCTGATTAAAAAAGCAGATGCCAAAGAGATACGTAAGGTTGCAATCGAAAAGGGCATGAAAACGATGTTTGACGACGGAATGGATAAGGTTAGAGAGGGTATTACAACGCCTGAAGAGGTTCTTCTGGCTACAAGGTTGTAGTTATGCCTACCTTTAGGTATGTGGCTTTCGATAAAAACGGAAGGAAGAAAGAGGGTGTGCTCGAGGCTGAAAGTATCGGTGTAGCTTTGGGAAATCTGAAGTCAAAGGGTCTGTATCCTGATTCAATAGAGGCAATATCGAAGCAAAAAACGAGATTTCTTGGGTCATTAAGAAAGGGTTTTTCAAGGATTTCCCAGCAGGAAAGGGCGGATATCTTCTTTCAGCTTGCCACACTGATAAATACGGGTATATCCCTAACAGAAGCACTCAATATCGTTGCCGACCAATTGCCCAATAAAAGGTTAAAAGAGGTGATTTTAGAGGTAAAAGATAGGGTCAGTGAGGGGATTAGGTTTTCCAAAGCCCTGTCCGACTTTGAAGGTATCTTCACAAGATCCTACATAAAGATGATTGAGATTGCAGAAAAAACGGGCAAGCTTGCGGATGTTCTGTTTAAAATTTCCCAAAGGGAGGAGCACAGAAGCTCGTTCAACCAAAGGATAGCCCCCGTTGTTTTGTATCCTTTGTTTGTACTTTTGTTTGGCTTCGGTGTCGTGGTATTTCTGCTTGGTTACGTTGTTCCGAAGATGGAAAAGATCTTTAGCTCTTTCCACAAGGAACTTCCATTTGTTACCCGTTTACTTGTTTCAATAGGTCTTTTTGTGAAAGCCTATTTACCTTTGGTTTTGATATTACTTTTGATTTTAGCATTAGCGTTGAACGTTGCATACTTAAAATGGTCTGCCTTTAGAAAAAGCGTTGATAGTTTGCTCTTGAAGATTTATATCTATAAGAAAATCGCCGTAACCCAGTTTATATCAAATCTGTCTTTTTTGTTAAACTCCTACATTCCCCTTGTTGATGCGGTTTTGACAAGCAGTGAAGCCGTTGGTAATGTCGTTTTTAAAGAGAAACTCAAAGCTGTTTCAGAAAAGATCAATGAGGGTGTGCCGATTGAGAAGGCATTTGAGGAATCGGGTCTCTTTGATAAGATGTTTGTATCGAGTGTTGCTACGGGAAGAAGAAGCGGAAGATTGCCTGATTTTATTGAAAGGATATCTGTATATTACGAAAAACGGATAGATACAGCTATTAAGACGTTTTTGTCTGTTTTAGAGCCTGCCACAATCCTTTTGCTTGGAACAATTGTTGGTTTTATTGTCATGGCCATAATGGTGCCGCTTTTTAGTATCAATCAACTCGTTAAGTGATTAAACCTTAGGTAAAGATAGATTCTTTGCTATAGCGTAAAGCCTCAGTATCAATGTAAAAAACAGCGTTATGGTCATTGCCAACTTTATATCGATAGGTATCTGCATCATAATGTAAAAAACAAAAGCACCTATAATACAGCAGGAGGCGTAGAAGTCTTCTCTGAGAATTAGTGGAATTTCGCCTATCAATACATCGCTTAATGCCCCACCACCTGTTCCTGTTAATGTGGCAAGTACAATGACACCAACAATATTGAAGCCCTTATCATATCCCACAATTGCTCCGGTTACGGTGAAAGTTGCAAGGCCGATGGCGTCTGAAACCTTGATTATGGTCGTTTTAGATATATCCTTTCTGAATATTTTATACATAGCTACTCCCAGTATTACACCTAAAAAGGCAAATGATACATCGGAATACCCATTGAACACGGCTGGCGTTTTGTTAGCCAGAACATCCCTTAAAATTCCGCCACCCAGAGCAGTCAAGAAACCAAGCACAGAAATACCCAATATGTCCAAATACTTTGATATTCCTTTAAAGACGCCCGATACTGCGAATGCTAAAAGCCCTATGGCGTTGAATATTGCAAATAAATCCACTTTATCTACCCAAAGTAAGGCTAATGTGCACTTGGTTTTGCCTGTGCTATATCCTCGCTACAGAAGGACTCAAATTCCTTAAAGTTCTCAATGAACTCCTTAGCCAGTCTTTTAAGTTGCCTATCGTATTCATCCCTGTTTTTCCACATTTTGTAAGGCGTCAAAATTTCGCTCGGCACGTTTGGGCAGTGTTTTGGAAATTGTATGTTGAAATAGGGT
>JALUBE010000084.1 GCA_027045065.1 Desulfurellales bacterium
CAATATAATTAATGTATGTGTAAATTAATTAAAAGTAAGACATTGATTTTAAAGATTTTGCTTGACGTTTTTGAAAAAGCCCTTGTTTTTCTCTTTCTTGATGACGCAGAGTTTAAAGAAATGTTGCTTAAAGCTGATGTAGGCTGTTTTACAATTAGGGTATTGAAATCCGATTTTTTAGTCAATGTAACTGTGGAAGGAGATAATTTGTTTGTCAACAGATCAAAGAATAAATGCGACTTAGAGATGATTTTTAAAGACCTTTGCACGGCTTTTAAGACTTTTTCAGGTTTGATTTCTCTTGAAGAGGCCTTCGCCCAAAAAGGTATTATTCTAAGGGGTTCAGTCGCTAAAGCTCTAACAATAACAAGGGCCATAAAAAGACTTCAAACTTTAGTTTTTCCTGATATTTGGATAAAGAGAGTTTTAAAGAATTTC
The DNA here is from genome assembly GCA_027045065.1 of Desulfurellales bacterium. Classification (GTDB taxonomy): domain Bacteria; phylum Campylobacterota_A; class Desulfurellia; order Desulfurellales; family Hippeaceae; genus Hippea. The sequence goes on from JALUBE010000084.1 coordinate 439, forward strand.
AAGGGTACAAGTATACCTGAGAAGCTTGTGTTTTATAAATTCTACTACTATTACCTAAAAAATTTAGGGAGATGAGCATGTTTGTCGAGTTTATTGTTACCACAAAGATAATAGCAGGCGTGGATGCCATTTTTAGATTGCCCTACGAGCTTGAATTAAGGGGTGTTAAAAAGCCTATTTTGCTTACTGATCAGGGTATATTATCCGCTGGTATCTATGATTTGGTAAAACAGGCTTTTGATGAATATAAGTTTGATTTACAAGTTGTTTATAGCGATATACCACCTGAAACCTCTGTTGATTCAGCTAAGGAAGCTTACAGGCTTTTTATGAGTGAAAATTGTGATGCAATAATTGCTCTTGGCGGTGGTAGTGTAATAGATACGGGGAAGGCGTTAAGTATGATGGCTTCCGAGGGTACGGATGATTTAATTGCCCTATCTGGTGCAGATAACATTACAAAGAAGGGTGTTACTTTTGTTGCTATACCCACAACAGCCGGCACAGGATCTGAAGTTACGGGCGTTGCCGTTATTTTTGACAAACTATCCAACTCGAAAATAGCCTTTGCTTCTGATTTTTTAATCCCCGATGTCGCCGTTTTAGATCCTGAATTAACCGTTTCCATGCCAAAAAAATTGACTGCAGCAAGTGGTATGGATGCTTTAAGCCATGCGATAGAGGCGTATATTGGTATTCAATCCAATGAGATAAGTAAGGCTTTAGCTTTCAGATCTACTAAATTGATATTTGATAATTTGATCAATGCAATTATGGATGGAAAAGACAGAAATGCAAGGTTTAATATGCTGATGGCTTCAACCATGGCGGGTATGGCTTTTTCAAACAGTATGGTGGGTGTTGTCCACAGCCTTGCCCATGCTGCTGGTGCGGTCTTGCATATTCCACACGGCGTTGCGATTTCCCTATTTTTGTTGTCAGGATTAAAGGAAAATCTCGATAGATCAAAAGGTGATTTTTCAGAGCTTTTGAATGCTGTAAGGTGTGATTTTTTGGGTAGTGAGGATGAAAGGGCAGAGGAGTTTCTAAGTGCCGTTAGTGACCTATTGAAAGAGGTTAGACGTCTATCAGGTTTACCGTCTGGTCTTCTTGAGGTTGGTTATAAACCTGAATTTGAGGGTAGGATTATTGAGCTTGCCCTGACTGATGGGTCAAGTATATTCAGCAAGGTTGAGCTGACGGAAGAGGTGGCACGTAGAATGATCAAAGCTTCACTGTGATAAACCTATAAGTGCTGCCCCAAAGGCTCCCATGATTTGTGGATTTTCAGGTATCCTTGGCTTTTCGCCTAATTCTTCTTCAAGCATCTTCACCACGGCTTTGTTTTTTGCTACGCCCCCTGATAGCATCAACGGTGGGTTGAACCCCACAGTGTAGATCATAGAGGTGATCCTTTTTACCATTGCCCTGTGAAGGCCTTTTATCACGTGCTCAAGCTTTTGACCCCTTGAGAGGTGTGATATAACTTCACTCTCTGCAAAAACGGCGCAGGTGCTTGAAATTTTGACTTCACCGTCACTATTTAATGCAAGTTCAGCCATCTTCTCCATGGGAATTTTCAACCGCCAGGCTGTGTTTTCTAAAAACCTTCCTGTTCCAGAAGCGCATTTGTCGTTCATTATAAAATCAATCACTTTGCCGTTTTTTGAAATCAGTATAACTTTATTGTCCTGGCCTCCAATGTCAACTGCTGTTCCGCCGGTTTTGAAGTATTCGTATATGCCTTTTGCATGGCATGTGATCTCTGTTACCTTTTTATCTGCCTTTATTAGATTACTGCCATAACCTGTCGCCACGATTTTTGAGCTTTCCATATCGTAATTTTCCTTTAATTTATTAAGAATGTGTTCTGTCTGCTCTTCAACCTTTGGATCTGCGTCTTCAACGATACTGAACAGTATCTTTCCCTCTTCGTTTACTCCCACTATCTTGAGTGTTGTTGAACCTGCATCAATGCCAATGGACTTGACCGTTTCCATCAATCCATCATCTCCATAAAGGCTTTCAGCCTTGATTTTATCTGTTCATCTGCAAATGCACGTGGGTCATTGTGGTCTGCTTCAAGCAAAAGTGCCGCAACGCCGAGCTCGTTTAATAGTTTCAATCGTTGATCCATCTGACCAACGGAATAGGGTTTGCACGATCTATCCGAATGCAATATTGCCCCATCCAAGTCAAATTCTTTAACCATCGTTTCCATTGTTTTTAGTTTGTGGCCTGTTCCCCTGTTTAATATTGGATAGACGTAGGTTTTTGCCATTGATTCAATGGGTCTTTCTATATCCATCATGGGTGCGAGCTCTCCCCATGCATTCGTATATGTCGATGCAATAACGGAGACACCGTTTTCTGCCAAGAACTCGGATAAGAACCTAATTTTGTACCAAATGGGCAGATTGTCCCATAACACCCTTTTCCTTTCGTTCTTTATAGCACCTATGCCGTTTTTGATCCTTTCATTGATTTCGTCTAACATCTTGGAATAGAAATCAACTGTTTCTGGATCTCCACGTTTTTCAACTATTGGTGCCATGTGTATAAACTGGTCAAACACGGATATGGGAGCGGGTTTATTTTTATTGGCGTTCATAATTTCAAGCCATAGCTCTGCCGCCATCTTGCTGAGTCTAACGACCTCTTTTAGTTTTGAAAAACTCAAGCTTTTTCCAGCCACCTTTTCTGATACCTCAATTGATGCCTCAAGTTGTTTTTTTACATACTCGATATCGTGTTCTTTTGCCTCATCGTAAACAAACGGTGTATCTATAACGATTAGTGGGACTTTGTAGTATTCTGCCAAAACCCTATACCAGTAAAGCACCGTTTGGCAGATGTTTGTGCAGCAAAGTAGAAGGTCTGGCTTTGGAAGTTTGCCAACAGGCGTTTTTTTGCTTAACGTGGCACCGATGTCTGTTCTTGCATATGAACATATGTCTATGGAGTAACCCTTTTTCTCTGCCTCTTCGGAGATTTCTAAAGCTACTTTCCTTGCACCACAAAGCGCGCCGTGATTTTCAGGGTATAGTATGTAGAAGCCAAGAGCCTTTAGTATCTCAATTGGTGCCCCGCTTGTTACCCATGCCACAGGTTTAACGCCACTGACGTATCGTCCTTCTAAGTAGTGCTTTGCTATAATTTCCTTTGTGTAAACGCCTGTTCTAAGCGACGGTGCAAGTATATCTGTTCGCCAGTTTTTCGGTGGTTTAAAATTTTTAAAGGTCTTCTTTGTATTATACTCGATGAGGAGTTTACCTGCTATTTTGTATGAAAAGATGTATTTGATCTTATCTTTAACACCCATTAGCTTGACTCTCTTATCATCTCAATGAACGCCTTTATCCTTGTTATTGTCTGTTGGGGTAGGGGTTCGTTTATGTCGTTTTCAATGATAAGTGATCTTATTTGAGCTTTGCTAAGCTTTTCTTTCAATATGGGATGGTAGAAGTACTCTGGTTCACAGAACTTTACGTTATAAAAAATGACACCCTTTGCCGAGGTTAAATCCGCCAGTGATTTTATAAATTCAAATCTCTCATCAAAGCTGTTCCCCTTCGTTGGATCTGGAGGGCCATTAACAATGCGTTCCGCAATCCTTTCAAAGGGATCGCTGGAATGTCCCTCCCCGTAAACCCTTCTCATGCAGCAAGCCATATCATCAATGGCGACAAATGCGTCCATATCATCTATAACGTCGAGGATATCCATGGGTTCTGGTAAAAGTCCTGAAAGTACAATACCTGTTTTTTTGAGCTTGCCTTTAGAGGCGTGCAGCAAAGCATATTCAAGAATGCTTTTAAATTTGTCGGGCGGTAGATATTCCCTCGACCTCAGAATTGTATAAAATTCCCTACTTGACAATGGCAGATTTTCCCTGCTTTTGTAAAACTTGAACACAAGCTTGTCTATCTTTTCTTCTGTTTTAATTTCTTCCATTAATTTTTCATCATCGGGCTCAAATCCACAAAGTTGTGACAATTGTTTGTAAATTCTTTTCAGTTCATTTGCCAAAAATTCAACATTTTCCTTGTTTTTCTCCCTTGGTAGGTATATTGTAACAAGCTCCTGCTTGGGCTTGATGAAGTCTTTAAAGATACTTCCAAGTCCCTGTAGCGAATCGCAAGAATGTGGAACTACGATTAAGTCAACGATGTCTAAATAGCCTTCCAAATAGAACGATAACCCACTTTGAACGACACTGCATATATAGGATTGCAAATGTGCATTTGCCTTTTTTGTGTCCGTTTTTGGAGGTCCCCAAACCTCAACGGGTTGTATGTTAAAGACCCTGAAAAGTTCCCTTGGATAGTGAATGGGATAAACGGCAGCAATTCTTTTGCCCTTGCTTTTTTCTTCCTCTATTACTTCTTTCCTTGTTGGTATTTTAACGTGAAGCATTGATTCTCTTTTGTATCTCCTCTTCCTTGAGTTTCTTTCTCAGTATTTTACCAATGGCGCTCTTTGGCAGCGAATCCCTGAACTCTATTTCACTTGGTACTTTGTATGGGACAAGGTGCTTTCTAAAGAACTCCTTAAATTCCTCTTCTGTTGCCGTTACGCCGTCTTTTAAAACAATATAAACCTTTATTTTCTCGCCTTTATAATCATCGGGAATACCAACCGTTATGCCCTCTTTTACCTTTGGGTGCATGTACAAGACTTCGTCAATTTCACTTGGGAAGACGTTGAAGCCACCGACGATTATTAGATCCTTTTTTCTGTCCGTAATGTAAAAATAACCCTCTTCATCCATATAGCCAATATCTCCAGTATATAGCCAACCATCCCTTATTGCTTCTTCGGTTTCTTTACTTTTATTCAGATAGCCCAGCATTAGGGTAGGCGTCTTTAAAACGATTTCACCAATCTCATTCGGTTTAAGCTCAGTTTTGCCGTCCTCCAACGACACAATCTTTGCATCCACATCCGGAAATGGTAAACCTATGCTTCCTATCTTTTGTTTTCCGAGGTATGGGTTTGCCATTATTGCCGTTACGGCCTCGGTTAAACCGTATCCTTCAATAACCTTACACTTTGCCTTTTTCTCAAAGTTTTCCTTTATGGCTTTTGTTAAAGGTGCAGCACCAACCCAAACGGCCTTGAGGGATGTGAAATCGTATTTTTCGATATTTGGCAAATTTGACAAAGCCGTTAGAATTGTTGGGACTACCGCTGTCATTGTGGGTTTATACTTTTGTATATTTTTTGCCATTTCCTTAGCGTTGAAACGTGGCATAAGGACAATACTCATACCGTTAAATATGGATGAGTTCATACACACATTCATTCCGTATCCGTGAAACATAGGTAATACAGCCAAAATTCTATCATCCGGTTTTAAGTGCCCCCAGCTTGATATTTGATGTACATTGGCTACAACTGCATGGTGGGATAGCATTATACCTTTTGCAACCCCCGTTGTTCCTCCTGAATAGATCAATACGGCAAGTATATCGGGGTCTGTTTTTTCTTTGATAAGTTTTACCTTTGAATGTATCAAATCTTTTAAATTTTCCACTTTGTTTTTTATACCCTTGAGCTGTTTTTCTTCTTTGAATCTCATTATGATCTTTAGTGGAAATGGCAGAAAATCCGATATGTAGCTTACAATCGGCTTTTTTAAATTTAATTTCTCAGAGATGTTTAAAGCCTTTTTTGCAAACTGTGGTATTGTGATAATGAGCTTTGCACTACTGTCAGAAACCTGGTAGTTCAATTCGTTTTCAGTGTAAAGTGGGTTCAGTGGCACTACCGTGCAGTTGGCTTTTAGGATGCCGTAGTAAGAGATGATATAGCCAGGAAAATTTGGTAGTAAAAGTGCTACTCTGTCGCCTTTGCTTAAACCCATATTTTTGAGATTGTACGCAAGACTGTCTGAGAAATCTTTGATTTGTTTGTAGGTGATTGTGTTTCCGTAAAAGATGGTTAAAATATTGTTTGGGTATTTTTGTGCTGATCTATCTAACAGTTCATAAATGGGGTATCTAGGAT
>JALUBE010000085.1 GCA_027045065.1 Desulfurellales bacterium
TATTAGAACTTTATAACTTTTTCTGATCTTAAAGAATTTTTTTTGTTTATTAGAAGATTAGAAAGTTATATTAGATATATTGTGATCTTTCAGAAAAAATTATTATTGAAAAAATTTAATGCTGTAAGGAGGTTGTTTATGAGCCTTAAGAGGAAATTTTTTAGTGCAGCAATAGCTGCTGGTTTGGTTCTTGGCATTGGTAGCACTTCCTTTGCAACAAACGGTTACTACATGATCGGTACTGGTGCAAAATCATTGGGTATGGCTGGTGCTGTTGTGGCTAATCCGCAGGATGCGTCGACGATAATTCAAAACCCAGCGGGAATAGCATGGCTTCCAAGCACCATGTTTGATATTGGTGGAGCAGTGTTTATGCCGCCGAGAAAGATGAATGGGCACAAGAGTGACTCCAATGTGTTTGTCGTGCCAGCTGCAGGTTTTGCTTATAACCCCATGGGTTGTAACTGCGGAACGCCACACTTCGTATTTGGTGTGGGTATGTACGGTGTTTCTGGTATGGGTGTTGATTGGGATGATAGTAATCTAACCAATGGTAGTATGTTACAAAAAGCTTATTCTAATATGCAAATGATGGAGATGTCCATAGGTGGAGGCTATAGGGTAAACGATCAATTATCCATAGGTTTTGCACCTGTTTTTGTTTATCAAGCTTTACAGATGGAGTTTGATTTTGATGTTGGAAATAATCCATGGGGAATACCAACAGGTGTGCACAAGGAGTCGCTTGATACTGCCTCTGCTTACGGTGTAGGTTTTGATGTGGGTTTGGTCTATAAAGTCAATGATATGTGGATGGTTGGTCTGGTGTATAAATCCAAGAGGTGGATGCAAAAGTTGGATTGGAACACAAGACCTGATGGTTTTATGTTTACCAGTGATGAAGTTAAAATGAGATTGGATATGCCGAGACAGGTAGCATTGGGCATAAATTTTAGACCCATAGAGCCATTGAGAATCGAAGCTGATGTGAGATGGATCAATTATCATGATGTTATGTGGGAACCAGATGTATCCGGCATGCAGATGCTTGCTATGACTCAAAATGGTCCTCAACCTGTGAAAATGGATAATTGGCCTTTTCACTGGCACAATCAATGGGTTTATTCACTTGGAGTTGAGTATAAAGCTACAAAAAAACTAACCCTAAGAGCAGGTGTCAATTATGCTCGTGATCAGATAGATGATGATGATTTGTACATGAACATAGTTTCTCCTGGTATTGTTGAAACACATGTTTCTTGTGGTTTAACATACAGCATTGCGAAAAATTTCGATGTGTCGTTTGCTTATGTCCACGCATTCGAACATGATCAGACTGGTGATGTCCCTGCACCATTCCAAGCTGCATTTGGCAAAGACGTGGAGATTAAGATGCACCAGGATACCATTGCCGCTGAAATTAGCTACGTATTCTAAGCTTTAGGACCTCCAGGCCGGTTTTAGCCGGCCTTTTTTGTTTGAATTATCGCCGCTTCAAATATAAAATTTTCGCCCATATTGCTTTTTGGGGAGGAAGGGAATGGATAAGTATTTTTATGCTTTGACAGTTATAGGAAGGGATAAAGTGGGCATAGTGGCGTCTATTGCAGAGGTGCTGTATGAAAAGGGTATATCCATTGAGGATTCCGTTTCGACTCTGTTAGGAGATCAGTTCACAATGACACTCATTGTCTCTTCCGAAAAGAATTACGGCGTTTTGGAGCTTAAGAAAGCTTTTGCAAAGGCGAGAAGGGATCTTGAATTGAGTGTTTCCTTAAGAAGGATCGAGAAGGAAGAGGCAAAAACAAAGGAACCTGAGAATTTGTACAGCGTTTCCGTTTATGGTGAAGACAGGGTTGGCATCGTGTACTTTGTTTCAAAGGCTTTCGCCGAAAATAGTATTAACATCCTGGATTTGAGAACGAGGTTAACCAAGTCCGAGACACCTATGTACGTTATGATTATGGAGGTCGATTTGCCTCAAGATATGAGCGAGGATGAGTTCAAAAAGATACTTGATGATGCTTGCAAGAAGATAAACGTTGACTATTCCGTACGCAAAATAGAAACCTACGAGCTATAGGGAGTGGATTAGATGGCTGTACGTGATATTGTGATTTATCCAGATAGAAGGTTGAAAGAGATTTGTGCAGAAATCAAAGGGATAGATGACTATACGCTTTCTGTCGCCCGCGACCTGCTTGATACACTTCATAACTATTCGCATACCGTTGGCATAGCAGCGCCTCAAATCGGTGAATTGGTCAGGATTATAGTTATAGATGCATCAAAAAATAAAAAGGGTCAAAAAATCAACCATGGTGAGCTTGTCATGATAAATCCAGAAATTCTTGAGTGGAGCAGCATTATAAAGACACGTGAGGGTTGCTTGAGTGTCCCCGATTATACGGGCAACGTGAACAGAGCAAGAAAAGTCACGGTGAAATACTACGACTTAGATGGCAATGAACATAGGTTTGATACAGAGGGTTTTGAGGCTGTTGTTTTACAGCATGAGATAGATCACCTTGATGGCATTCTCTTTATTGATAGGATTATATCAAGAAGAACAGATCTGTTTAGAAGAAAAAACTATTAGGCAATGGGTTTATTTAAGCTTGTAAGTGATTATGAGCCTGCAGGTGATCAGCCGAGGGTTATAGATGAGCTTGTCAATAACTTGGAAAAAGGCGTTAAGTATCAAGTCCTTTTGGGTGTTACGGGCAGTGGTAAGACCTTTACCATTGCAAACGTTATAGCAAAAATCGACAAACCTGTTCTTGTTATATCACACAATAAAACATTGGCCGCGCAACTGTACAACGAATTTTCCACATTTTTCCCTGAAAATGCCGTCGAGTATTTCATAAGCTATTACGATTACTATCAACCGGAGGCCTACATACCTCGAACGGACACATATATTGCAAAGGACGCATCGATCAACGATGAGATAGATAGGCTGAAACAAAAAACTGTTATGAGCTTGATGACACGTAGGGATGTTATTGTTGTGGCAAGTGTGTCGTGTATCTACGGCATTGGAGAAAGAGAGGACTATTCGGCTTTAGCTTTTTACATAAATGTAGGTGACGAGATTTCAAGAAAGGAGATTTTGTCCCGTTTTGTGGAACTGTTGTATGTGAGAAACGATGTGGATTTTGATAGGGGCACTTTCAGGGTTAGGGGTGATGTGATAGATATATATCCAGCTCACATGAGAAATATGGCAGTAAGGATCGAGCTCTTTGACGATGAGGTTGATAGAATTGTTCTATTTGACCCACTGACCAATAGGATTATAGAGGAGAAGAATTCCATTGTTATTTTTCCGGCAAACTTGTACATAACAAGCAAACAGAAAAAGGAGAGGGCAATTAGGTCGATTCAAGAGGAGTTAAAAGAAAGGATTGAATACTTCAAAGAAAGAGGAAAATTGTTAGAAGCGCAAAGGATTGAGGAACGTGTAAATTTTGACCTTGAGATGATAGAGCAGGCGGGCACTTGTCCGGGTATTGAGAATTACTCGAGACACTTTTCAAACAGAAAACCAGGTGAGCCGCCATATACGTTGGTGGATTACTTTGGTAACGACTTTTTAACGATAATTGATGAGTCCCATGTTACAATACCTCAACTCATGGGTATGTATAGGGGTGATTATTCACGCAAGAAGACACTTGTTGACTACGGATTTAGACTACCCAGTGCTTTGGATAATAGGCCTCTGAAGTTTGAAGAACTGATGGAACGTTGGGATCAGGTTATATTTGTATCGGCAACGCCAGCCGAGTTTGAGATTAACTTATCCAAAGGTGTTGTGGTTGAGCAAATCATTAGGCCTACAGGATTGATGGAGCCGCCTGTTGAAGTGAGACCCATGGATACGGCTGTGGATGATCTGTATGGCGAGATAAAGAAGGCTATAGAAAAGGGCGGCAAGGTGTTGGTTACTACGCTTACAAAAAGGATGGCTGAGGACTTAAGTGAGTACTACAACGACTTGGGTTTAAAAACTAAGTATATGCACTCAGAACTAAACGCAATAGAGAGGGCAAAAATCATATCGGATTTGAGGAACGACAAATTTGATTGTATAATCGGTGTAAACCTGCTAAGGGAAGGGCTTGATATACCAGAGGTAAATCTTGTGGCTATTTTGGATGCTGATAAAGAGGGTTTCTTGCGCTCCACAACAAGCCTTATTCAAACGGCTGGTAGAGCATCAAGAAATGCCGATTCTAAGGTTATATTCTATGCCAATACGATGACGGAATCTATGAAAAAAGCTATAGAGGAGATCAAAAGGAGAAGAAAAATCCAGGCTAAATACAATAGAGAACATGGAATTGTGCCAAAGACAATTGTTAAGTCGAAAGATAACAAGATGTTAGAAATGTGCAATTTGGATTATTTGGATAAGCTTGAGGTCTTTGAAGAAAAGGTTGACAAAAAGGATATACCTAAGAGGATTAAGATGCTCAAGAAACTTATGCAGCATGCTGTTAAAAAGATGGAGTTTGAAAAGGCTATTGAGTATAGGGATGAGATAGAGCGACTTAAAAAACTTGACCTTGAGGCTGGGTGATATATTATCTTGTTAAGTATGTTTTGTAGGAGGAGCGATGCTTGAGTTAAGAGATATAAAATATTCGAAAAATGGCAATGAGATTATCAAGGGAATAAACATGAAATTTGAAGAGGGCAAAGTTTACTGTATTGTAGGAAACAACGGGGTGGGTAAATCTACCATTGGGTATATAATCATGGGTTTGAGCGATTACAAGCCTACCGAGGGTAAGATTTTTCTTAATGGTGAAGATATTACGGATCTTGATGTGACAGAAAGGGCAAAAAGGGGTATATCTCTATTGTGGCAAGAGCCTGCGCGGTTTGAGGGTATAACGGTTGAGAGTTATTTAAAGTTGAACAGAAATATAAAAAAAGAAGAAATAGAGGAAGCTCTCAAACTTGTTAATCTTGAACCTTCCAGATATATGAGGCGTTACGTTGATAAGAAATTGTCAGGTGGTGAACGCAAAAAGGTTGAGCTTGCAAGTTGTATTTTACTTAAACCAAAATACGTAATAATGGATGAGCCGGATAGCGGGATAGATATAATGAGCTTGGATATGATAGTTGGTGTGATAAATTATTTTAAAGAAAAGGGAAGTGCGGTTATTGTTATTACGCATAGAAAGGAGATAGCTCTTAACTGTGGATATTCGTATTTGATCTGTGCTGGCAATGTGTTTTTAGAGGGAGAAAGCAAAAAGATCGTGTCATACTATGAAAAAACATGTGACAACTGTGGACATGTGAACTATTTAGAGGAGGAGTGATGGATATAGTAAAAGGATATGAAAAGGAGTTTGAACAGTTAGTTGAGATATACGAGAAAAATACAAATGACAAGAGCTTGAGGAGTCCAGGTGTTGCTACAATAATCGTTAGTGGAAATAAAGTTGTGGGTTTGAATAGCGTTAAAGGTATGCACATAAGATCAAAGGAGAGAGCCGATGGGCTTGTGATGATAGATGTTGAGATAGAGGATAACACGATAATCCCCATTCCTGTCCATCTTTGCACGGGATTTTTAAAGAAAAGAGGAGAGCAAATTTTAAAGTTTAACTATGTCATTGGAGACAATGTTAAGGTTAAGTTTAAGTCGCACTGTATATTGACAAAAGTCGAGAAGCTTCATCATTATATGGAGAGCGATATGTATATTGGTAAGAACTCTTTTGTTACGTATGAGGATGAGCACTTCCACGATGAAGGTGGTGGTGTGTTTGTTGAGACTATAACGAGGATGAAGATAGATGAAGGCTCTTTTTTCTCAAGCAAATTCTATGAGACGAAAACAAGGGTTGGTAGGATAAACGTCGTTATGGACATAGAGCTTTTAAAGAATGCAAAGGCCGATCTTGAAAGTAAGATATACGGTAGAGATGATGATATTATTGACATAAGAGAGGTTTTGAGATTGAATGGCGAAAATTCGTCGGGCATTGCAAAATCTACAGTATTTGCAACGGATAGAACAAAAGCCCATGTTGTAAATGAGGCCTATGGTAACGCGCCTTATGCTCGAGGCCATATTGAGTGTAATGAGATTGTTAAAGGAGACAACGTTGAGGTTTCCACTTTGCCACTTTTGAAGGTTCTAAACGACAAGGCAGAGCTTACGCATGAGGCAAGTGTTGGCAGAATTAACCAAGCTCAGCTTGAAACGTTGATGGCTAAAGGATTGACTGAAGAAGAGGCTGCCGAGTTTATTGTGAATGGATTGTTGAGCTGATGTTTAAGCTTTTATTTTTTCTTTTCCTGTTGTTTTTGTTTGTTACTGTATATTCGTTTAAAAAACGTGTAGATAACATCCTTGATACACTGTTTCCGCCAAAGAACAAGAAAAAAGGAGATGCTAATAATCCAGATGTG
>JALUBE010000086.1 GCA_027045065.1 Desulfurellales bacterium
GTGAATACCTGTTTTTCACCTCTGATGAACAACCGGTGGTTTGGCAGAACCTTAACAACCCTTGCAGTGATTGTTGCTATGAGCTTGTTGTTCACTTGGTTTTGTCCACTGCCTTGATATCCGCTATTTGATGTTGTGTCCATTATGCCGTTTTTGTCTGCGTCTTTTTCTCCGAGTGTTTTAAACCTTTTGAGGATTCTGTTTTGGAAGCCAAGCAATGTGCTTAAACCGGCTGACATGGTTGAACTTGTTTGGGTTTTGAGATTGGATGAATACTGGCTTGTGGCTTGCTCTTGAACCACGATTGTTACTATATCACCGACGTGTCTTGCCTTTACATCCGAAAATAGATCTTCAGACATTGGCGTCCACAAAGAGCCTTCTTTATGTGTTGGCTGTTCGATAACTGCGGGCTGTTCTTTCACATATTCAGGCATTTCTGCATATTTTCTTTCAATACTTGTGGTTGTGCATCCGCTTAAGATTAAGCCAACTGCCAATATCAGTAAAGCCCTTCTCATTTTCACATCCTCCATGTCCAATCTCGTTGATTTGTTTAGCAAAAGATGTGCCAAAGTTAGGACAGGCGAGGAATGAGTCCTAAGGCTTCTTCCTTTGCTTTTATGGATCCAATTATTTGTAGTTTCCTGACTTGCTTGAGAATATCCTTTATCTTGCGTTTCTCTATGTTTGGATAGTGTTTTAATATGTCGTTTCCATTGATTATTGTCTTGCCCTTGAGCTTTTGTTCGATTGCGTAGTAAAACTGAGCCATTTCTCTTAAGAAAGCTATGTAGATCTCTCTCTTTGAAGCGCTGATTTTACCCTTTGCCAATGTATCAGCCAAAGCGAAGAATAAAAGGTCTATTCCATATTCTCTGTATTCTATAAAAAAGTCAACCTTTCTGATATCGTCTAACTCCCCGATACTCCAGGCTTTATACAGATTTGATGGTTCAATGTGTTTTTTAATAAAAAACCTTGTTAGTTTTTTTATCCTTTTGCCGAATGGATAATCCCTCGCGTACTTTTCGAATATCTCAGAGCTTTTTATCTCATGTTTTGGGAATTTTGCGGTGTTGTCTATAACAACCTTTGTAAACGGTTTTCCCGAATCGTGGAATAGCGCTGCAAGTTTCAAGGCAGGTAAAAGTGTTTCCCTTTCCGCTGCATAGTGGATTAGGTATCTTTTGTATGTTTTCCCTAAAATCTTAGGTATTCTTACAATGGCCCACTCGATATAGTTGTAGACACTTAAAGAGTGGGTTTTAACATCAAATAGGTGCTTTGAGCTTTGTAAACAGCCATTTGTCAGGGATAGGTCTTCAAATAGGGTATCTATGACGCCAACCTTGTCCATAAGTAGAAGATAGGCAAATGTTTCGTTTAGGCTGAACAGTTGTTTTAATTCTTCCGTTACGCGCTCTTTTGATACCCTTTTTAGGAGGTTGACCTTGCTTGAAAACATCTTGAGTGTGTTTGCCTCAATGTCAAATCTAAACAGTGCTGCAAGCCTGAAACCCCTTATTATCCTCAACGGATCATCGTCTATAGAATGATCTGTATTTGCCCTGATTGTTTTCTTTTCTATGTCGCCAATGCCGTTTAACGGGTCTATTATTCTATCCCTTTCAAGGTCGTAAGCGATGGAGTTGATCGTAAAGTCCCTTTTTATTAGGTCTTCTTCTAAATTCGAGCCTCTGGGTTCGGATAGGTCTATTGTTTTTAAGGAGCAGAAGATCCTGTATGTTGTGATCTTTTTTGTGTACTTTATCATTTTACAGATGAGTTCAGATCCAATTGAGTGTGCTAATTTTTCTATGTTGCCAAAGACAACAAAGTCGTAGTCGTTTGTCTGTTTGTTTAAGAAGGCGTCCCTTACAGCGCCGCCAACAAGGTAAATCTTTAATCCTAATTTTTTTGATATGTCTAAAATCTGCTCCAAATATGGGTCGTTCTTTATAACTTCCATATGGAGATTATACAAAAAATTCTTAAAAATTTAAGAGTTTTTTAACTTTGCCCTTTGTTTCCTATGTTTTGCAACAAATCCAATGGTATTGGCAATATGGTGGTCGTGTTGTTTTTAGAGGCTATTTCGTTTAACGTCTGTAGGTATCTTAACTGTATTGCCTGAGGATATTGGGAAATAATTTCTGCTGCTTCTCTTAATTTTTGTGCTGCCTGATATTCGCCTTCTGCTGATATGATTTTTGCCCTTCTATCGCGCTCTGCCTCTGCTTGGCGTGCCATTGCACGCTGCATGTCTTGAGGTAAATCTATTTGTTTTAGTTCAACCAGTGTAACTTTGACACCCCAGCTGTCTGAGTGTTTATCCAATATTTCTTGGATTTCCGCGTTTATCTTTTCCCTTTCTGAAAGCAGCTTATCTAATTCTGCCTGTCCGCAGATGCTCCTTAGAGTTGTTTGTGCTAATTGCTCAATGGCATAGTAGTAATTGTTGACTTGCACTACACTTTTTACCGGGTCTACGACTTTAAAGTATACAACTGCGCTGATCTTTATGGTAACGTTGTCCTTTGTTATGACATCTTGGGGTTGTATTTCTACGGTTATTAATCTCAAGTTGACCTTTATCATGCTATCTATGATGGGCCAAAGAAAGAAGATCCCCGGTCCTTTTGCACCCACGACACGACCAAGTCTGAAAATTACTGCTCTTTCGTACTCTTTGACTACCCTGATCGATGTGAGTATTATTACTATCGCTATTACAAATAGGATAAACAAAAACATATCAAACTCCTTTCTTTACCTTTAATTTTAACGATTCTTGGTCTACGATGATAACAATGTCTCCCTGCTTTATCTCTTCGTCTGCAATTGCTGTCCACAGTTCTCCACCAACTTCCACCAAACCCGGTTTGTCTTTAGTGATTTCTTTAACACACTTGGCTGTTTTGCCGATTAAGGTATTCTCACCAACTATTGGTTCTTTCTTGTGAGCTTTCCAAGCAAGGATGATGGTTATTACACACAAAGCGAACAGGATTATGAAGGTTGGTATGGTGATCTCTAAAAATAGCGTCGGAACGGGTATGTGCCATATGGCTATGAGTATCAGGGATATGAAGAACGAAACGATGCCGCTGAATGCCAATATACCGCCTGTACTCAGGATTATCTCAATCATTATGAGGACGATAGAAAAGATTATCAAAAACTCCGCAAAAGCACACATACAACAATAACTTTATCCTATAAACGTTGAAAATTCAATTTTTTGTTTGACTTTAATAGTCTGCTTCTGAAAAATAGAAGCGTGGTCAGGGTGACAGTTGATAAAAGGGAAACATACAGTTTTGATACACCAATAAGCGTCGGGAAGATATTAAAGAAGCTGAACTTCTTACCGTTTGAGGTGTTGGTAATTAAGGGCGATAGGCTTTTAACGAGGGATGTTGTAATTCGGGGTGACGAAGAAATAGAAATTAGGACGGTGTATTCTAAGGGATGAAGTGCATAAGATGTAAAAAACAGGCCGAGGTTGAGCTTAAAAGCCACAATGCGGCGTTTTGCAGAGATTGCTTTCTGTACTTCTTTGAAAATCAGGTTTTAAAGGCCATAAAATCGTTTAGAATGTTCACCAGAAAAGACAAGATCCTTGTTGCTGCTAGTGGCGGCAAGGATAGCTTGACACTTTGGAATGTGCTTTTGGATTTGGGATACAATGCAGATGGTTTGTTTGTGCACTTGGGCATTGAAGGGTTTAGTGATATTGCAAAGGGTAAGGTTGAAAGGTTTGCGAAAGAGAGGAATGCAAAGCTCGTAGTTGTGAATTTAAAGGATGAGGGCATACCCATACCTGAGGTAAAGAAAAAGACAAGGCGTGTGGTGTGTTCTTTGTGTGGCCAGATCAAACGTTATTACTTCAACATGGTAGGACTAAAAGAGGGTTATGACGTTTTGGCTACGGGTCATAACTTGGACGATGAGGTGAGTAGGCTCTTTTCAAATGTTTTGCACTGGAAGATGGAGTATTTAGTGGATCAAAGCCCTGTTTTACCCAGTGAAGAAGGGCTTTTGAAGAAGGTCAAACCCTTGTATAGGGTCACGGAGTACGAAACGTCTGTGTATGCTTTTTTTAAGGGGTTGGATTTTGTGGATATTGAGTGTCCTTATAGCAAAGGCGCGACATTCACGATGTACAAAAAACACTTAAATCAAATAGAGTTTTCATCTCCAGGCACGAAGATCGATTTCTATCAGGGTTTTTTAAAAAACCTGAAACCGATTTTGGAAAAGAGGGAAGAAAAAGTCAAAAATCGCTGCAAGATCTGTGGTTATCCCACCTTTTCTGATGTTTGTAGCGTTTGCAGATTAAAGGGCTACACCTAAAAACAATGTTCTTTTATCACGTTTTGTTTCCTTTGGCCATATCCAAAGGCTTCGTGTATCACTCAGAAAGAGAACTCGATCTTGGAACGCGCGTTCTTGTTGATTTTAAGGGTGTTGAACGTGTTGGTGTTGTTTGGTCTTTGGCAGATGGTGTGGATTATGAGACGAAACCGATTTTAGAGGTTTTGGATAATAGACCCATACTTGATCAAGAGTTCTTGGAAAGCCTTAAGTTCTTCTCCTTTTACTATATGACACACGAGGGTTTGTTTTTGAAAAGTGCCCTCCCGAAGAAGGTTTTTGAAATTAAAGAGCCGATAGATTTCTCTCCGCTTAAGCCACACTACGTTTTGCCTCAAGAACACGCATTTGATCTGACAGATGAGCAGGAAATGGCGATAAAATCGATAAAATTGGATGAATTTAAGGTGCACCTATTGTTCGGAGTAACGGGAAGCGGAAAAACAGAGGTTTACTTGAGGATCATAGAGGAATTATTAAAATTGGGTAAAAAGAGTGTGGTTTTGGTGCCAGAGATTGCTTTAACACCTCAGTACATCAAGGTATTCTCAGATCGATTTTCAAAAGAGGCCATCTCAATAGTACATTCACGCCTAACGAAGAAGGAAAAGTATGAGAATTGGCTAAAGTTCGTTCGCGGTGAGACATCGATTTTGATAGGCACAAGATCTGCTATATTTGTTAGCTTTGAAAACGTAGGTTTAGTTGTTGTGGATGAGGAAAACGATGAATCGTATAAGCAGGATAATCAACCGTTGTACAATGCCAAAGATATTGCCATATACAGAGCCAAAAAAAAGGGAATCCCTGTTATTTTAAGTTCTGCAACACCCTCTTTGGAATCGTTACATAAAGCAATAACAGGAAAATTTAACCTCATCAAACTTACAAAAAGGGTGGGCAGCGTTGAACTGCCAGAGATACGGTTTGTTAAACTTGAAGAGGGAAAATTTTTGTCAGATGAAACTATTTATGCCATTAATCAAACGTTGGGTAGACATGAGACTGCGGCAGTTTTGATCAACAGAAGGGGTTACGCAAGGTACTTGGTTTGCGAAAAGTGTGGCTATGTTTTTAGATGTCCCAACTGCTCCATTTCTTTGGTTTATCACAAGGAGAGCGCATCTTTGAAATGCCACTGGTGTGATTCTGTTTTCGATATACCAAAAACGTGTCCGAGATGTGGCTCTTTTGATCTGGCCGATAGGGGAGTTGGATCTCAAAAAATTGAAGAGGAGCTGAAAAAGATCTTTCCAAATGCAAAGATACAGCGCTTCGACAGGGACGTTACATCTAAAAAAGGGGAGTTTGAGAGGATTATAAACGATCTGCACGGTGGCAAAATCGATATTTTGGTTGGCACTCAAATGCTTTCGAAGGGTCACGATGTTTCAAAAATTGGACTTGTTGTGATTGCCGATTTTGAATCTTTATTCTCGGTTCCCGATTTTAGGGCCTTCGAGAAGGGTGTATCCTTGATCATCCAAACGGCGGGACGCAGTGGAAGAAAAACAAGGGGATCGGTCATAATACAAACACTCACACCATCTACACACCTGTCCGAATTTATCATAAATCACGATTATTATGGTTTCTTTGATGAAGAGATAAAGACACGAGAGATGTTTAACTATCCACCGTTTTGCAGACTCATTAGGGTCGTTTCCAGTTCGGTTAAAGTGGAAAAATCTCTAAAATTAATTGAGGATGTGTACAGGGTTGTTAAGGATAGATTCACCGTTGTTGGTCCTTCGAGGTGCCCTGTTTTCAAGATTAGAAACAAATTTAGACACCATTTGATTATAAAGACCAATGCTGTTTTAAAGGCCATAGATTTTTTGAACAGAGAAATTAGCAGAAGAGATGGCATATATTTTGATGTTGACCCTATAAGTTTTTTTTAATATAATCGCAAAGCCATTGAAAAGAAGAAAGCGGGGTGATTTGGTTGCCAGGCGTTGTTGTCAGGGAGGATGAGAGCTTCGAGGAGGCGCTAAAGAGGTTT
>JALUBE010000087.1 GCA_027045065.1 Desulfurellales bacterium
AGTGGGGAGATGAGGGATTGGGGTATTTGTTTGGTGTCTTGTATGCAGATGGGACTTGGAACAGTGCATTTCAAGGAAAATGTAATATTTTTATCACCAACAGTAATAAAGCCGTTATCGATAAAGTGGCTTCTACCGTGTCATCTTTAGGATTCAATGCTTATCGTGATAAAAAAGGATTAAGGCTTGAAAAGGGATTTACTGATTACCTGAAGGCTGTTGGTATTACTGCGGAATTATCACATACTAAAAAACTTCCCAGCTTTATCACAGTGAACGCTTCAAGGTCGTTCTGGATAGGTTTTATAAGCGGAATGCTCGACACAGACACTCATGTCAATAAGAAAAACCAGATAGAGCTTTCTCTGGCGTCAAAAAAACTTATAGAGCAAATCAGAACCGTCCTTGAGCAGGGCTTTGGGATTGTTTGCAATTTAAGACGCAAGACACCTTCCTACAACGGCAAGCAGTGTCATGACGCATATATTCTCACTGTTGGGGGCATGAGTGCAAGGAAGTTTGCGGAGACTTTTAAATCCCTTAAACCAGAAAAGCAGGAAAGGCTGAATAGGATTTTAGATGTAGAGCCTAATGACAACATAGATTTACTCCCAACAAGGTACACAAAACTATTTATCGACGACCTAATTGACCTGCATAAAGGAACTGAGTATTACGACGGACATAATCGTGTTATCTACCTGAAAGACGGCAGTAAATTTGCTTTTACTAACTATAGAGACGGTAAAAGAAGACTATCAAGGAAACATGCACTTGAAATAATTAGAAACTCATACTTACAGAATGATACCCTGAAAGAATGGCAAAACTTCATATCCACACACTATTTCGACGAGGTGGTGTCCGTTGAGCCCGCCGAGAACGCCGATGTTTACGATGTAGCCGTTGAAAGCACGCATAACTACTTTGCAGACGGGCAGATTAACCACAACTCCTTTCTCGTCAACTACATAGTCTTCAACTATTTTGCTGCTGGCGACAAGATCAGGATCATCGACATAGGCGGCTCATACAAAAAGCTCGCCCATTTGTTTGACGGAAGGTTTTTGGAGTTCTCACAGGATTCTAACATTGTCATCAACCCCTTCACAAACATAAAGAACATCAACGACGAGCTTGCCGTTCTGGCGGCTATCATCAAGCAGATGATACTTTCTTCAACAGGGCAGATCTCGGTAGACATAGCGGAAACCGCCGACACAATCATAAAAAACGTGATCAGGCTTGCGTGGGAAGAAAAGGGCAATAAAGCAGGCATAGATGACGTTTACTTTTTCCTCAGGAATTACAGGGATTACGTGGGTGATGTTCCAAATAGGGAGCTTTTCATAAACACCGCATCTATGCTCGCCTTTAACCTGACGGATTTCACAACTCAGGGTAATTACGGTAGGTGGTTCAACGGCAGATCAAACTTTAACATATCCAGCGATGAGTTCGTTGTTCTTGAGCTTGAGCACTTAAAACCCCAGAAGGAGCTTTTCAAGGTCGTAACGCTCCAGATCATAAATGCAGTTACGAGAGACCTCTACCTATCCGACAGAAACAGGCGGAAACTCATAATCTTTGACGAGGCCTGGCAGTTCCTTGAAGGAAGCGACATATTTGCAGACGTCATCGAGGAAGGGTATAGAAGGGCGAGAAAATATAGAGGCTCTTTCAGTGTTGTTGTCCAATCCCTGCTCGACCTCAAGAACTTCGGCATGGTGGGCGACGTCATAAGGGCAAACAGCGCCTGGAAGTTCCTGCTTGCATCTCCGGATTTTGAAAAGGCAAAAATGGAGAAAATCATAGACTACGACGACTTCGTAATGAGAATACTCAAAACAGTCAGGAGCAACAAGCCAAGATATTCCGAGATTTTTATCGATTCGCCCTTTGGTCTCGGTGTGGTTCGCTTAATAGTCGACAGGTACACGTATTACATATTCACTTCTGATCCTAAAGAAACTTCTGAAATTGAGCGTATAGCAAAGACCGAAAATGTGAGCTATGCTGAAGCGATACAAAGGATGGTGGAAAAATACAAACGATAAAAAGAAATTTTGAATTTTGAATGTTGAATTTTGGATTAGGAGGAGAAAGAACAAGCGATGCGCAGAGCGATCTCTTTCCTGGCAATAATCTTGGCGTTGTTAGTCCTGATGCAGCCCGCACTGGCAGGAGGTTCATTTTCCCAAGGGCTGTCTGCGGGCAGCAGTGCGGGAGAATATGCCAATCAAAGGCTTGGCAGCAAATCCGCTTTAAAGAGCAACATACTTACACCGGCTTCAAGCGGTGGGGCTATACAAATGCACTCCCTAAACGGCCAGAATCCTTTCAACGGCAGCATATCCAATCCAAAAGGCAAAAGGATCCTTGAGATCCTGATTCACCCGACTTCAACAGGAGATTTATCTCCGGTTTATGTCTACGAAAACACCGGCAGCGGAAATCAATACAATTATTCCTACACTGTCCCCTTTGAAGTGTCCGGTATATGCGCTAACGGCCTTATAAGCTGCGAGCCAGGTACGTGGAAGAACTGCAAATACTACAAATGGGTAGCAGACTCTTCTGGTAGGGTAAGTTTAGAGGAGAGACCTTCTACTGATTTTGGCGGCTGCTACTGTATCAACAATTCCTGCGGATACAACCTTGCCACTAACAACCTGTCCATCGTGCTTAAGGATATAGGCGGTGGTGCGATAGGGGCTGTAATGCAGAGTGGAAATTACAAAATGACTGTAACTGGTGTGGATGTGAACTCCGTTGACATTGTTTACTACGGCCAGATAATTAGGGACAACAGCACTCCCCAACCTTCAAGCTACCCTTCAACCGAGCAGGCTCAGTACGAGTGGCAAACCGGCTCAACCAACCCATCCTCATACTACAGCGGGACCAACGGCGGTTATCTGTTTGCGGCGGCAGGTTCGGTGGAAAACAGCGAGAAGTCAAACCCTGACAGCATGTATAACCTTATTGCAACCTCTGGTGCAGCCAAGAAAAACCCAGTGGAGCAGAAAACCTGTTATATAAAGAGAGAAATAAATATCACGAAGCACCAAAACGACTATTTTTCAGCTGAAGGGGATGACACCTGCCCTGAGAAGTTCGATACATCGATATGCAGTAAGATAGACCAATGCTATTCTGACAGCACTGGTTATCACTGCTTATGCGAATTGAGCTCAAATGGAAGCGTCAGCAGTGGTGGATGTGGGCCAACTTACAACTACAACGTCTGCGGTAAAATATATGTGAACTTCTATGTATGCGATGATCCATGCGTAAGCCTGAAATTGGGAAGTAAAAGCATACTCAGTGATGCTGGCGGTTGTTATATATCTGATGGTGCAAACCCTGACAATGGCACTTACACGCTGATTACAGAGGGAACAGAAAACTTATATCTCTATCTCGAGAATATGGGCGCTTGCGAATGTCCTCCAGATCATCCAAGCTGGTCTAAGGTGTATATCCCGATTTACCGCAAGGCTTGGGACACTGTGAACAACGAAATAAGCGATCAATGCCAGCAGTATGAAAACAACTCCAACTGCCAGCTCAAGGACGAGTGGGTTGACGGCGTTAGAACCTGGAAGGACTATGCTTCCACTGGCTTGGTCCCCGTGGGTCAGGTCTGCAAGACATTTTATGGATGGACTTCTCATACATTCTGCTACAACTGGTGGACCAAAGAGAGAATCTATACCTGCAAAACCAGCGGATACAACTTCGACAAGGCCAAACAAAGGGTAACTACTATCGTAAATTCCACAGCAAATGCCAACGTCATGTCAACTTCAACTCTTGGAGAAGTGAACTATCAGGACTACAGAGAAAGTAATGGTTCATGGGGTTACCACAACGGTTCTTTAACTATTCCCCTTTCGGGAAGCAAGAACGGCTGCATGTTTGTCTGCAAGGTTAAAGTCCCCGTTCAGGACACGCAGGCCTACTCAAACACCAACACCTCTCAGTACCGCTCTATACAGTCCTACTCGTTCGATTACCGCAAATGCACTGACACCGACGGAACTTATACCTGCCCCTACGATCCATCTAAAGGAGAGACCATTGTAACCAACTGTCAGTGCATCAACGAGTTTGCCGAAGCCGCTGCAATAATGCAGACGCTTGAAAATGCGGGTAAGGATATAATCTGCTCTTCGGGAGTCAAGCATTAGTGAAGAGTGTTGGTGCTGGTGATGAGAGAGTGTCATTACAGGAAAAGCAGCTTATAAGCTATATTGCTAAAGAGTATAAACTCCCCGTTGCCTACGTTAAGGTTCTCCTAAAGAAGAAGATCATTTCAATACCGCCTGCCTATCCCGATAGAATAATTCTCAATGCCTTGAGTAAGATCTACCGGAACGAGCAGCTGCTGAGAATAGCCCTGGGCCGCATCAGCAAAAAGAGGCGCGAGGAACTTATTGCTCACCCAGAGCTTGATAAAATCGACAAGTATATATTTAACCGCCTGTGCAACGGTTATAAAGATGGAATTACCGTCAGATCTCAAACAATTCTCGCCGAGCTGAATAAATTCTACGGCGTCAACATATCTAATCAACGCACCCTCTATTACTACAAGAAGCGCATAAAACATCTTCGTGTAAAATGTAAGAGAGAGCTCACAAAATCTTGAATATAGTTTAAATGGTGTTGCATTTTTCTTTATTTGGGTGTATAAGTAAAGCAATTGTGTAAAACAGAAGCATTTTGTGTCTTTTGCTAAAAAGGAATTTGTTTTGTGAAAAGTAGGAAGTACAGTAGCTTGTGTTACATAGAAAAAACTTTGCAAACTGTTTTGAGTCTATCCCTGCCACCCCAAAACTCGGGGGGGGGGGGGTGAGAACCCCCTTCTCGTGGTGCTTGTTATACACTAAAAAGCATTGCAAACCTTTCGATCATTTTTTCTTGGAATTTTATCAGAAGCGTATCTTAAATACTCATCCGTCCGTTGTTTTTACAGTTTTTTTATAATGACTAAGGAAGGTAGGTTAAGAGGAGGTGCTATGTGAAAGATTCTCAAATACTTGATATATTAGCCAACTCTCCAGTAGTGGGTGTCTATATATATCAGGGGCTTGACGG
Source organism: Desulfurellales bacterium (assembly GCA_027045065.1). Classification (GTDB taxonomy): domain Bacteria; phylum Campylobacterota_A; class Desulfurellia; order Desulfurellales; family Hippeaceae; genus Hippea. The sequence continues at coordinate 5,104 of JALUBE010000087.1, forward strand.
CAGGATAGTCTTTGTTAACGATTATCTTGCAAATTTGCTCGGTTATAAAAAGGATGAGCTTCTTGGCAAAAGCTTATTTGACATATATGCTCACGACAAAAAAGAACTGCAAGGATATGTTTACAGCCGCATAAAAAAGGGTATCTCTTCTTCAGAACGTCTTGATTTCACTCTTTTATCTAAAGATGGCAGTTTGGTCTATGTGGAAGAATTTGCCTATAGTATAGATTATAACGGTGAACCATCTGGACTTGTCATTTTGGTTAATAGAACTAAGGAAAAATCTTTTGAAAAGCTTTTTTATGCATTAAGCAAAATAAATCAGCTTATAGTAATAACAGAAAACGAAAAAGAACTGCTAACACGAATATGCGATATACTTGTTGATGATGTTGGGTATTCTACGGCGACTGTGGGTTCCATAAATGAAGCCACAAAACTTTATGAAATACAGTATATAAAATCAATATCAAATGACGTGGAGAGTGTTCTTAAGAACATAGTTATAAGCGTTGATCCAAGCAAACCATACGGAAGAGGCAGCGTATCAAGAGCTTACAGAACGGGCAGGGTGAGCCTTGTGCCGGACGTGGCAGAAGATGCCGATATGAGATATTGGAGAAAAGAACAGGAACTTTTTGGTGTGCGTTCCGTGTGTTCTATACCAATATTCAAGAACAACGCTGTTAAGTATGTACTATTAATCCACGACAACGTTAAGGGTTCTTTTAGTCAGGAGTTTCTCCATCTGCTTGAAGAACTTCAGGTTGACATTTCTTTTGCCCTTGAGAAAATAGAGAAGAATAAAACACTTATCGAGCAGGAAGAGCAGTTAGAAATACAATCAAGAATATACAACACTCTTTACCACCTCAATAGAGTTGCTATGGAGTCTCAAGATGAAAACGAATTCTTAAATAGGCTTCCCGGTGTCTTTACCGAATACATGGATGCGGACGCAGCTTTTATCGCTCAAGTTGGGGAAAACTCCCTTACTGTTCCTTATAAGTCGGTGAAAGACAGTTCTATAGAGGAATTTTTAAATGTGGTGCAGAAGTTCTTGAACAACCCCCCGCAAACATTGGATAAGAATAAGATACCATTCATAAAGGCCTTCAGGCGCAAAAGGGTTTATATGGTTAACGATCTATTAAAAAATGGCTCACCTGCTTTTAAGCCTTATCACGAGCTTTACAACATAAATTCCTGCTGCGCTTTGCCTGTGATAAAGAAAAATAAAGTTATCTACAGCTTGATTCTACTTTCGAAGCATAAAAA
>JALUBE010000088.1:0-3867 GCA_027045065.1 Desulfurellales bacterium
TGAGATAAACGAGCAAATGTCGCTTTATGGACGATTTGGTTTGGTTTTGGGCTTCAGAAAGCTGAATAAGGATGTTTACTTAAAAATCGTTAGGCTTTACTGCAATAAATACGGTTTAGAAGAGTATATGGATTTGGAAAAAGATGCGGAGGCTTTTGCAATCTCAAAAGGGGCTCGAAACGGTAGAGTTGCTAAACAGTTTGTCATTTCTAAGCTCATCGGTGTTTTATAAAATAATTTTCAGCTTTTCATAGAAATTGAAAAACAGTTCCAGCGAAAATACAAAGAATATAAGGGAAGAGAATGTGTTGATAATAAATGCCGACTTCTCTGTAATTAGGTTTTCCCTGAGAACGTCGGATACGAAAATAGTCATGAAAAATGCAGAAACAATACCACAGACCAACGATAGGAGATTGAGTATTAAACTGCCCTTGCCCAAAAAGGGCGCAAGTATTGCACTGAAAAAGATGATTGCTTTGGGGTTAGATAAATTCACATATAGGCCTTTTAAGTAAAATGACTTGACATTTGGCGATCTTGCCTTTAGTTCACTTTTTCTGTTCTTGAATATCTCATATGAAACATACATTAAGTAACCGCCGCCGAACAGGGATACAAACGTTTGAAAATAGATGTTTTTGCCTAACGATGCAAAGCCTACGAGCAAGACAGATATCATAATGAGGTTTCCCGTGAATATGCCGCCAAAGGTCTCCAAGCCCTTTTTCAAACTGTGATTAAGCGTTGTCTGAATTATTAGAATAATATCAGGCCCTGGCGTTAAAGCTGCTATGAAGCCTATGAAAAAGAGTTCTATATTCATTTTATTATTATATCAATCTTCTTGGGTCTATCCAACCGTAGAGCAGCTTTCTCTCTGCTCCTTCTATCTTTACCCTGTTTCTTGCTATAAACGTGTATGCACCGTAGTTTTTTACTGTTCCAAAAAAGACAAATCCATCCAGATAGCCATCTTTTATCATTATTCTGGAGTATCCATCCGTGTAATCCTCAAGAATAGTGTCGTATTCATCCAATTTTGACACGCCGCCTGTGAATATGTTCATACCAAAAACAGGCAAAATATTTCTTGTAAACTCTGGTTTTACCTTTATATCCATGCCAAGCGCATTCTTTGCTGCAATCTGAGCCTGTTCAACAGCGCACGGCCATATTGCGTGTAGGGATTTTTCGTTTAACACAACATCGTCAACTTCTGCCACATCTCCTATTGCATAGATGCCTTCTGTTGCCTCTAATTTATCGTTAACCACTATTCCCTTTTTTACATTTAACTCACCTCTGACAAAGCCAATGTTGGGCTTTACGCCCTTTCCTACAACTACAAAATCACACTCGATTGACTTTCCACCACTTAACTTAACAACCGTTCCATTGTTGCTTTTTTCAACTGCCTCTATCCTTTCACCCTTTACTATCTCTATTTTGTAGTTATCAGTTAAGTGCTTTCCGAGCAGTTCGCTTGCCTTTTTATTTAAAATTTGAGACAGGATTCGGTTTGAACTTATGACTACTGTTATTTTAAACCCCGCCATAGAGAGGGCGTTTGACATCTCTAAACTAACCAGCCCACCGCCATACACAATCACATGTCTAAATTTTGCCGTTTTTATGTGTTCTATGATTTTTTCGATGTCTTTTAAATACCTTACGGTGAATACTCTATCGTTTGCGTCACCTTCAAATATCTCTTTAGAGGCATCCGCTCCCGTGGCTATTACCAATTTTTCATATGTGTACCTGTTTCCCCTGTTGTCCATTATGGTTTTTGAAGTTTTATCTAACCTCGTGATCTCTGTGTTTAAAACCAAGTCCTCTTCAGGAATCTCGTAAAACATGTTGTTTTCCACATTGCCTGTCAGCATATAGGGAAGGAGCATTTTGCCATAGGGCTGTGTGTTCTCTTTAGAAAACACCTTTACTTCAACACTTCTGTCGTATGATTTGATTGTTTTATAAACGGTATAGGCGGCTATAGAGCCACCCACTATTGCTATCATAGCATTCCCTCTAAGCCCAATTCTTTTAATTTTTCAGTTGTTGGAATGCCATTTTCATCCCATCCCCTGAGTTTATAGTACTCAGGAAGCATTTTGCTTAAATCGGTTGTTTCCCCCTTGGAAGCACCAGATTTAATGGGTTCTTTCTCCATCCTCTCTGGTAGCCTATCGTCTTCTTTTGTGAAACCTGCCTTTATGTTGAATATCCTTTCTAAATTCCATATCCTTTCGCCTTTCTTCACAAACTCCCTTGCATCGCACTCAAACCCCGTGGCTTTGGAAAACAGCTTTGCTATGTGCTCAGCCTTAAGCCCATAGGTTGTGAAAAGACATATACCTGTGGAATCTAAGGCTGCTGTAAAGTCCTGAAGCTTTATAGTTAGCTTTGCCTTGCCCTCGTATGTGTTTTTATCAAGTCCACCCATAACCTCAGGTCCCACGGTATATCCTCTAACATGGCATGCACCTCTGTTGCTCGTTGCATACTCAAGACCTATACCCTTGATAGCTCTTGGATCGTATGCTGGAAACTCCTGTTTTTTGACTGTCATTGAGAACTCTGGATGACCGTAATGTTCTGCAAGCCTGTAAGAACCCTTTGCCAGAAGCTTACCAAAATCTGTGTTCTGTTCAGCCATCATTTGGACTGCTTTTACCATGGCCTCACTATCGCCAAACCTCAATGGAAATCCAATATCTTGTTCTGGTATGTATCCTGCCTCAAACAGATCCATTGCACATGCTATCGTAGCCCCAGCTGAAATTGTATCAAGTCCATATTCATTGCAGATGTAGTTAGCAACAATTATGGATTCCATGTCATCTATGCCACAGTTTGCACCAAAAGCCCATATCGTTTCAAATTCAGGTCCCGCTCCTTTCATGCCTCTGTACTTTCCTTCCTTAATCTCAGTAACCCTGCCGCAGGAAATCTGGCAGCTATCACACGCTTCAGCTTTTATTAGGTATTTTTCTGTTAACACTTTACCTGTTATGTTTTTTGCCTTTTCAAAGTAGGCATCGTGGGCGTTCAGTGTTGGGAATCCACCCACCTTGTTAATCAATCCCACTAAGGATGCCGTCCCGTATTTGGCTCCACCTCCGCCTGAAAACGGGTCTTTGCTTAAGATGCTCCTTGCCTCATAGACAGCCTTTTTAAATTCATCTGGCTCTGCGACCCTTATTGTACCATCTCCATAGACAGCTATGGCTTTTAGGTTCTTGCTGCCCATCACCGCTCCGACGCCTGTTCTTCCTGCTGCTCTGTAGCCCTCTACTGTAATATTTGCAATCAGCGAGAGCTTCTCTGCAGCTGGGCCAATCTCCATTGTGCTAACCTCAGGATGGGTTAATTTCCTTAAAAGTTTATCTGTTTCCCTTGTTGATTTGCCCATTAGTTTTGAAGCATCTCTTAGCTCTGCCCTACCCTTGTAAATCCAGAGATATACAGGTTTTTCAGCTTTTCCTTCAATGATTATAAGGTCAAAACCTGCTCTTTTCAGCTCTGCGGCAAAGTGTCCCCCTGCATTTGAGCAGGCTATAGCTCCATTCAACGCACCCTTCGTTATAACCATTACCCTTCCTGATGATGGTGCAAGTGTTGAACCTATGGGTCCTGTGGCTATTATGAGCTTATTTTCTTCGCTCAGTGGGTCAATTTTTGGGTCTATCTCATCGATAAGCAACCTTGTCCCGTATCCCCTTCCACCTATAAAGTTTTCTGCCCACTCTTCATTTGTATCTTCAATGTCTATCTTATTGCTGCTTAGATTAACTCTCAGTATTTTTCCTGTATATCCCCCTTTCAACATTACTTCACCTCCATTGCAGAGCTTTTTAACCT
>JALUBE010000088.1:3877-6376 GCA_027045065.1 Desulfurellales bacterium
ACCTTGTAGCACTTCTGAACCTTTTATCCAAGACCATATCTTCTATTTCTACATACTCAAGTGCCTTTGCCTGGCATACCTTTACGCACTCAGGATCACCACCGCACAGATCACACTTTATTATCTCTCTTCCTGTATGATTGAGCTTTATTGAGCCCCAGGGGCATGCAATAACGCACTGCTTACAAACTATACATTTATTTGGATCAAACTCCACCACCCCAGTTTCTCTGTTTTTGCTTAGAGCTTGTGTTGGACAGACTTTTACACAGTATGCCTCTTCGCACTGTGTGCAAACTGAGGGAATAAAGATAAAATCTTCCAAGAAATGACTTACGGTAATCCTTGAATCCCACCTATTGAATGTTCCTGTGTGGACAAAGGAGCATGCATATTCGCACGCCCTACAACCTGTGCATTTTGAAATGTCTATCGATAGAACTCTCATGGCACACCTCTCTTGTTTGTGTTTTATTAAATTTTAGTTATAAAACTTGTCTGTGGCAAGTAGAATTAAACTTAAGGGCAGATTATTATATTCCTCGACCAGAGGCAGTCTGCACAGGACGGTTCATTACCCCAGCAATCCACTGCTGTGTCTTTTACAAAGTCGCACGATTCGTTGAAATTGCAGTCAATACACGATGGATAGATGGCATTGTCAACTATGAATCTGAACCACTTATAATCCCTTTTGTTCCATATATCGAGTATATGTTCTCTGTTCACATTACCAAATGTGTGGGCGTATATGGTTTTTTCTCGTCCAATGACAAACTCTTTTGCAGTGTGTAAAAATCTGTAACACGGTGCAACCTCTCCATCCCACCTAACAATCAGGGCTTTTTTATCTATGAAATTGCACTTCCTCTCGGTTTTTATTTCAAAATACGGCAAAGCCATCGAGATAACTCCCTGAGCCACTTTGATCACATCTTTTAGGATGTCTTTATCGCTCGAGGGATACAGCGTTCTCTCTGTCATTGATTTATCCACAGGTAAGAGGTTTGATATAATCACATCTTTTATTCCCGCTTCTATAAACCTCTTTATTGTTATATCCAGCCCTTTTAAGGAGTGTTTGTCTATAACAACCTCCATTGAGAAAACAGGTTTGTCTCTCTTCTCTTCAAGCCGCTTGTCGTTTATCGATTTTATTGTGTTGTACACCAGGTCATTGCTTAGGTGTCCAACATCTGTGTTGTCAACGGACACAATAATGTTATCTACTTTTTTATCCAGCACGAAGCGTGAAAACTTGTTTAGTAGAAATCCGTTGGTCTGGAGTATAACATAGACATCGAGTTCATCTTTTAAAAAGCTCAAGATATCCTTTATATCGGGATGAAGCAGGCTTTCACCTATGCCTCCCACCACGACCTCTTTTAGTTGAGGTAGGTCTTTAAGCTGTTTTTTAACCTGCTCTATGGTCTCCTTACTCATGTACCCTTCAGGCTCTACAAATGTGTTTTTAAAGCACATCTTGCACTTAAAGTTGCAGGCGTTTGTAAGCTCAAGATAGACCCTTTTTATGTCATTGCTATCGTTTAAGATAATCTGATTGTTTTTTAGGTTAAAAACATCTCTCACTCTTCTACCCCTTGAGTTTTATTTTTGTAAATGTAAAGTCGTTGAGTTCAACAACAAGTAGATTTTCAATTAGTTTAGGAGAGCCTAAAATATTATTAACAACCTCTTGTGCCATAAGGCTTGCCACTGTAAATACGGTTGGTGTTGAGACTGGTATCACATCTGTTTCTTTTATGTTTGCGTAAATCTCTTTAAGAGTTGGAGTTTTGCCTTTCAGGATCGTTGTGATCTGGCCATAGTCGTTTTGTATGCCGCCGTGAATGAGCGGTTGTGTATCTTTTAGTTTTTCCTCAAGCTCAAATCTGCTTCTGAAGTTATCGAGGCAATCGACAACACAATCGCATGAATGGACTTTGCCTTTGTCTAAATTTGATATAGGCGTAAAAGTTGCCTCTATCTCTGTCAAGCCGCTCATACTCTTTAAAACTTCTTTTGCAACATCTACCTTTCTTTTTCCGATGTCTTTAACTGTATAGAGAGCCTGTCTCCCTAAATCTGGCTCATCTATTATGCCTTTATCAACTATCACGAGCTTTTTTACACCAAGCCTCACAAGGATTTCCGAAACAATACACCCTAAACCTCCGACTCCAGCAATCAGAATTGTAGCTTTTGATATCTTTTCCATATTGGATTTTCCGTAAAACTGGAGGTTTCGGGTTGTGATGTTTAAACGTTTTTGCATTAGCCTCCACCGCCCGGTGGAAAGATGTCTATCTCATCCTTATCTTTGATAATCGTGTCCAGTTTGGCTAAGTGGTGAACATTTTTTCCGTTTACAAGTATTATGGCGCTGTTTAAAAGTTTTCCTTTTTCGTCAATTAATTTATGTAAGAATGGTTTTGGGGTTTTACTCTCCGCATCTTTTAGGACTTCTATTAGCCTTTTTTCGCCATCAATATTTATATC
>JALUBE010000089.1 GCA_027045065.1 Desulfurellales bacterium
TTCTACGCTTCATTTAATAAAGCCTTTGGGTTTTTCCTTAAATGATAAGAGGCTTAAAAGGGCAGGATTGGATTACTGGGATAGCCTTAAACTTGAGATACACAACTCCTTGGATGATTTTTTAAAGAAATACGGAGATAAAAGGCTTTTTCTCGCCTCAACAAAAGCTGAAAAACCGTATTTTGAAGCAAATTTTAGTGAAGGCGATTTTTTGGTGTTTGGTTCAGAGACACAAGGCTTGCCTGAAGATTTCATAGCTTCTTATTACGATTATTCTATAAATATTCCCATGACAGATAACGTGAGATCCTTGAATTTAGCGGACAGTGTGGCTATTGTACTGTATGAGGCGATAAAGCAGGTATGTTTTAATAGATGAACATTGCATCTCCAAAGCTGAAGAACCTGTATTTTTTCTCTATTGCTTCTTTGTAGCACTTTAGAATTTTTTCTCTGTTGTAAAACGCGCTCACGAGCATTAATAGTGTTGATTTTGGTAAATGGAAGTTTGTAATTAAAGCGTCGATAATTTTAAATTTATATTCGGGATAGATGAATATGTCAGTTTCTGAATTTGTTGGTTTTATTAAACCCTCTTCGTTCGGTGCTGACTCCAGCGCCCTCACAACCGTTGTTCCAACGGCTATAATTCTTCCACCTGATAGTTTTGTTGAGTTAATAATTTCTGCCGTTTCTTTGCTTATTTCGAATTTCTCTGAGTGCATTTTGTGTTTTTCAACTTCTTTTACTTTAACGGGCCTAAAAGTTCCGATCCCTACATGTAGAGTTATGTAAGTAACCTTTATACCTTTGTTTCTGATTTTATTTAGGAGTTCTTCTGTAAAATGCAAGCCTGCCGTAGGTGATGCGACAGCACCCATCTTTTTTGCAAAAACGGTTTGGTAATACTTAAAATCTTTTTCACGGTTGTAGTTGTCGTAGCATCTTTTGATGTACGGGGGTAATGGCACTTCCCCAACTTCTTCTAATAGTTCGTATACATTGTCCGTTTCTCCGAACTCAACGATCCTCTTATCTGAATTTTCAAGCTTTGTAATTTCTGCTACTTGACCGTTTTTTAAGATTACTTTCGTTGTTTTTTTTATTTTACCTTTCGTAAGACATAAGAACCTATTTTTTTCTATCTTCTCCAATAAAAAAATCTCTACTTTTCCACCTGTTTCTTTTCTTGCAAATATCCTTGCAGGAATTACCTTAGTGTCGTTTAAGACCAATAGATCACCGCTATTCAGGAGATTGATAATATCTTTAAAAATCATATGTGTTATTCCACCTGTTTTCCTGTTGCAAACCATTAATTTGCATTCGTCTCTTGGTATATGGGGATGTTGTGCTATTAGCTCTTTTGGTAAATCATAGTCGAATAGTTCCACGTCCATAGCCTGCAAATTATAGTTAATTTAGACTTGAAAACAAGGATTTGTTGCCTATAATCAAGGGTTGCGAGTACGTTTGTCTCTTGACAAAAAGGTCTTTTGAACCAAATTATAATTAAATGGTGGCATTTCTTGAGAAAAATTATCAGATTGTAGGCATATAAAACTAAAGGAAGGTGGTGGCTATGGCAAAGGATATTAATGGTGAGGCTATGAAGAGGATCTTGGATGAGGGAAAGAAAAAAGGGTATGTTACGTATGATGAGATTAACGATATATTGCCAGAAGGCATCAGCGTAGATGATATAGACGATCTGATTAGACAATGCGATGACCTTGATATTGATATAATTGATACTGATAAACAGGTGTCTGCCAAAGATAATGCTGCAAACTTCGAGCTCGAAGAGGACGAAGAAGTTGGTAGTGCCATAAGGATGTATCTAAAAGAAATGGGCAATATACCCCTTTTATCGAGAGAAGAGGAGATAGAGATTGCAAAAAAGATAGAGGAAGGGAAGTCGAAACTCATAAGGAAGTTAATAGAGTTACCGTTTGTACCGTTGGCTATGCAAAAGTTGAAGGATGAGATAATAAACGGCGAGGAAAAGGTTAAGAATGTATCCAATGCTTTGGATCTGAGCTATGATTTTGATGATGATGAATCCGAAGAGGATCATACGGCAAAAGAAACGTTTTTGAAGATTTTGGACGATATTATTGAAAAATACGATGAGCTTGAAAGAGCCAAAAGTGAATACGAGATGAACAGTATAAAAGAGTGTATATACAAGGATTTTGAGGAGATTTCTTTGAGTGATAAGTATATACAAAAGATGACGGAATCTTTTGTAGAAAAAGTGAGAGCGGATAAGAGCATACCGAATAGAGAGAAACTGTTGAACATCTTGGGGGATATAGAAATTACGCGAAAGGAAGTTGAAGAAGTTAAACAAAAGATGATAAAGGCGAATTTGAGATTGGTTGTATCAATTGCCAAAAAGCACCTTAACAGGGGTTTGTCCTTCCTTGATTTGATCCAGGAGGGCAATATTGGTTTAATGAAATCCGTTGATAAGTTTGACTATAAGAAGGGTTTTAAGTTTTCCACTTATGCTACGTGGTGGATTAGACAGTCAATTTCGAGGGCTATAGCCGATCAGGCAAGAACAATAAGGATTCCTGTGCATATGATTGAAACGATAAATAAGATTGTTAGAGCATCGAAACTGTTGGTTCAGGAAAAGGGCAAAGAGCCAACAGCAGCGGAGTTGGCTGAATATTTGGGCATGGATGAAGACAAAATTAAGAGTATAATCAAGATAGCAAAAGAACCCATTTCACTTGAGACGCCAATAGGGGACGATAACGATACACATTTAGAGGATTTTATTGAGGATACAAGAACAAAGCAACCACTAACATACGTGATCGAGGAAAATCTAAAGGAGAAGATTGAAGAGGTTTTATCCACTTTAACGGAGAGAGAGGAGAAGGTTTTGAGGATGAGATTTGGCATTGGCGATGGGCACGACCATACGCTTGAAGAGGTTGGTAGGGTTCTTGGCGTTACAAGGGAAAGGGTAAGACAGATTGAGGCAAAGGCTTTGAGAAAATTGAGACACCCAAAGAGGAGCAGGATTTTGTCAGGATTTGTAGAATGAGAATAAATAAATACTTGGCGCAAGCCTTGAATATATCTCGAAGAAAGGCAGATGAGCTTGTAAAAGCAGGCAGGGTAAAGGTAAACGGTGAGATTTTGGATGGCTTTGTGGATGTTAGTGACAACGATGTTGTAGAGGTTGATAGTGAGAGGGTAAAAGTAGAAAATATAAAAAAGCTTTACTTTGCTTTCAACAAACCGCCTTTTGTAATAAGCTCTACAAGTGATGAAGAGGGAAGAAAAACTGTTTGTGATTTCTTTGGAAATATAGATCAGAAGTTGATTTGCGTGGGCAGGCTGGACTATCTATCAGAAGGTTTGCTTATTGTAACAAATGACGGGAAGTTTGCAAATATACTGATGCATCCCAAATTTAAAATAAGGAAAACGTATCTTGTAAAAACTAAAGAGCCTTTGAAGGCAAGAAAACTCAAGAGGATGTCAGAAGGTATTATGCTTGAAGATGGTTTCTTTAAGCCTTTAACCATTAAGAAAACAGCAAACCCCTTGTGGATTGTTGTTGCCATTGACACTGGAAGAAACAGGATATTGAGGCGTTTTTTTAAGGCTTTTGATGTGGGAATAGAGAAACTAAAGCGTATAGCCATAGGTGATATTGAACTCGGGGATTTGAAAGAAGGAGAGTACAGAGAGCTTTCAAAAGAAGAGGTTGAATCGATAAAGAAATCGGCCTATAGTGGCTTTAAACAAGAGGTTGTATAACGTGGGTTTTGATGAGAATGATGTTCCTCTATCCCTTAGGCCTTCAACGCTGAAAGAATACATAGGGCAAAACAGCGTTGTTAAGGGCCTTTCTCTTGCCATTGAAGCTGCAAAGAAGCGGGGAGAGGCTTTAGAGCACTGCCTTTTTTATGGACCGCCAGGACTGGGAAAAACTACTTTGGCAAACATAATAGCCAAAGAGATGAATTCGAACATTATAACAACAACAGGTCCGGCCATTGAAAAGGTAGGTGATATAGCTGCTATTTTAACAAACCTAAACGAGAAGGATATTTTGTTTATCGATGAGATTCACAGGCTAAATAGGGCAGTAGAGGAAACATTGTATTCGGCTTTAGAGGATTTTAAACTTGACATAATTGTGGGTCAGGGTCCGGGTGCAAGGACTATAAGAATAGACCTTCCTCAGTTTACACTTGTTGGTGCAACCACACGTATTGGTCTTTTGACTTCCCCTTTAAGGGATAGATTTGGCATGATCTTTAGGTTGGATTTTTACTCTGTTGAAGAGATTGAAAAAATACTGGAAAGGTCTGCCAAATTGTTGGAAGTTGAGTTGCTACCCGAAGCAAGAAAAATTATAGCTGAAAGGTCGCGAGGAACACCGAGGATAGCAAACAAACTTTTGAGAAGAGTGAGAGATTTGGCCCAAATTGAAAATAAAAGAGCGATAGATGATGATATAGCTTTAAGGGCTTTAGAAATGCTGCAGATTGATGAGAATGGGCTTGATTATTTGGATAAGAAGTACCTATCGACGCTTTTAAACAAATTTAACGGTGGCCCTGTTGGTATAGATACACTCGCTGCAAGTATTGGTGAAGATAAAGGCACGCTCGAAGACGTTGTTGAGCCATTTTTATTGCAAAAGGGGTACATCAAGCGTACCCCAAAAGGAAGAGTAGCTACACACTTGGCCACAAAGGAAAAGAAATTACGCCAAAAGACTTTGCTTTAGTTTACTGCCTTAAACTTTAGGATTTCATTTTCAAACTCTTTGTATTTCCCTGTTAAGTAAATCTCCTTCCAATAAGGATCAAAGAGTTTTTTTAGTTTCAAATCGTATTCCACCATGCCTTTGTAGTATTCTTTGTCTTCTAAGGCTTGTTTGGCGCTCTCGTCTTCTGGTTGAGCTTTAAACATATCTATGATGTTTCTTGCAACTTTGTAGTGATCTCTAATTGGGCAGCCTATTATGAAGTTTCCCACCTTATCAGGTTCTCTCTTGTAACCATAAACATCCTGCCATCTCCTTATTGTTTCAAAGAACGGTTGGTTGTAAACATCATTTAGGTTGCCGCCCTTTTCGTAGATTTCAAGAATATTCACAGGAGAATATGGGAAGAATGCACATGGTGTGACTGTTCCGTTCCAATCAATGTACAGGTATCCACCTTCTCTGCCTGCTGAGATACATCCTGTTGCCAGAACGCCGCTATTCCAAAAATCTGGGTAGAACAGCTTGTATTCCCACAAGATTTTCCTTTCTCTTTGGAAAAGGTACAGCCTCTGCTCGGGTGTTATTAGATGATCAAGCGTGTATTTTCTGCCGATCGGCATGTATTGGAACAGCCATCCATAAGAAGCTTTTTGCTGGTTAAAATAGAAATCTAAGAACTCATCGCTAACGAGTAGCTCGGCGTTGTGTCTCATTGCTGTGGTTGATATGCCGAAGGGAACACCCTCGCTTCGCAAGTTGTCAAAGGCCTCAAGAATTTTCTTGAATGTTCCTTTACCCCTTCTCAGATCTGTTTCTGCCTCAAATCCCTCAACGGATATAGCCGGCGTTACGTTGCCCAGCTTTGCCATTCTCTTTGCCACTTCTTTTGTTATCAGAGTACCGTTTGTGTAGAACATAAACCAATCATCTGGATTCTCTTCGACAACATCTAAGATGTCTTTGCCTTCGCTTTTATAAAGGAACGGTTCGCCACCTGTGATGACCGTGAAGCCTGAGTTCCAGAATTCCTTTTTCTCGTTTAATATCCTGTTTAAGGTTGGATACGGTATAGTCTCAGCCGATTTTGAATCCGATGACGCATAACAACCAATGCAGTGAAGGTTGCATCTCTTTGTTGGTGCAATTACCAGAAATGCCGGCGGTGTTCTGCCAAACTGCTCTTTGAATTTCTTTTCCGTTTCTTTGTATTCCTTTGTTGGAATTACCAAGTTGTTAATTAAGACCCGAACAACTGCTTGTGCAACTTTAGGTGAGATTAAACCCTCTTTCATGCGTTTATCTGCCATCTCGAATAGGTTGAGTATAACCCTAACTTTCTCTTTTTGCATCTCAATGGGTCTGTTATCAGGATTTTCCTCAACCAATGATTTGTATGCGACTTCATATCCCTTTTTCAAAAGATACTGCCTGAGTTTTTCGTTTTTTACTATTAAGTGCCCGCCACCAAAAGAGACTATCTTTGAAAGTGCGTTTGAGAAATCTAATAGCTGTTTCATGGTAAACCTCCTTTCAGCTTTTTTCATATAAATAGGAATAATTGTAGAA
>JALUBE010000090.1 GCA_027045065.1 Desulfurellales bacterium
CAGCCTTAGGATTGGAAATACCCGTTAAAAACTTACCCATCCTGTACACATTCTCTTCGCTTGTATCAAAAGACGACGAGTATAAAACACTCAAACCCTTTACAGTCCTTACACCTACACCCCTGTTATGGCTGATCTTCACATTCTCAATTTTTCCGCTTTTTGCCTCAACAAGCCTAACAAACGAATCTTCAAGGTATATATCAAAAAAATCACAGTTGTCGTTTTTTAGGATTGCAAATGTATCCTCGTACATCCACTACCTCCAAAAAAACAAAAAGAGGGGCTAAAAAGCCCCCACTTATGTCATCTTCCAAGCTTCTCTTCAAGTTTCTTGATATTAACGATCGTTGTCATAACGCTATCTGGGTTTAGACTCATGGAGTCAATGCCCTGCTCAACTAAGAACTCCGCAAAATCTGGGAAGTCGCTTGGCCCCTGTCCACAAATTCCAACAGGTTTTCCATGCTTATGGGCCTTCTCAATGAGCATAGATATCATCCTTTTAACGGCTATATGACGCTCATCAAACAGGTGAGCAACAAGACCAGAATCCCTATCGATACCCAGTGTGAGCTGTGTCAGATCGTTTGAACCTATTGAAAAACCATCGAATATCTCGGCAAACTCATCGGCACATATTACGTTGCTCGGGATCTCTGCCATCACGTATATCTCAAGCCCATTTTCGCCTTGTACAAGACCGTTTTTCTTCATCTCCTCAATAACCTTTTTGCCTTCCTCAGGTGTTCTACAAAACGGTATCATCAGAGCAACATTGGTGAGGCCAAACTCGTCCCTAACTTTCTTCATTGCCTTACACTCAAGCGCAAAACCCTCCCTGTAGGCGTCTGAATAGTACCTTGAAGCTCCCCTAAAGCCAATCATTGGGTTTTCTTCCTCAGGCTCAAACTCTTTACCACCAATGAGGTTTGCATACTCATTTGTCTTAAAATCACTCATTCGAACTAATATTTGATTAGGATAAACGCTTGCCGCAAGCATGGCAACGCCGTATGCAAGCTTATCTATGAAATACTGGGGCTTATCATCGTATCCCTTGGTCAGTTCAGTTATAACCTCTTTTGCCTTCTTATCCTCCAATTCGTCGAAGTGGATCAGGGCAAGAGGATGAACCTGAATAAATGAGCTTATAATAAATTCCATCCTTGCAAGTCCAATGCCGTCGTTTGGAATACCAGCAGTCTGGAATGCTATGGCCGGATTGCCCAAATTCATCTTAATCTGCGTTTTCGGTTTTTCAATCTTGGAGAGGTCAATTACCTCAACCTCATAGTCCAGTTTACCATCGTAAACGTATCCAACTTCACCCTCGGCACAGGATATCGTAACCACCTGACCTGTCTTTAACTTATCTGTAGCATCACCGCAACCAACAATGGCTGGGACGCCAAGCTCCCTTGAAATAATCGCCGCATGGCATGTTCTACCGCCCCTGTTTGTGATAATCGCAGCGGCTTTTTTCATTATGGGCTCCCAATCGGGATCCGTCATATCCGTTACAAGTATCTCTCCATCTTTAAACTCATCCATTTTATCCGGTGTATCTATAACCCTAACGGGGCCTGTTGCAATCTTACTACCTACAGCTATTCCCTCAGCAATAACATTGCCCTTCTCTTTAAGTTTATATGTTTCAAGAACACTCAAATTCTTTCTTGATTGCACTGTTTCAGGTCTTGCCTGGACGACAAACAACTGACCTGTTTTACCGTCTTTTGCCCACTCTATATCCATTGGTGTGTATCTACCGTTTCTCTTCGTATAGTGGTTTTCAATGATAACTGCCCATTTGGCAAGGGTTAAAACATCCTCATCACTTAAAGAATATCTAAACCTTTCTTCCTCAGTTGTTTCGACATCCTTTATTCCACCGTTTTCATCGTATACAGCCTTTGTCAGTTTAGAACCCAATTTTTTGTTTATTATGGCTTTATAACCCTTCTCAAGTGTTGGTTTAAAGACAATAAACTCATCGGGGTTGACCTTACCTGAAACAACGTTTTCTCCAAGTCCATAACTTGCGTTAATCACAACCACCTTATCAAAACCGCTTTCTGGATCCAAAGAAAACATAACGCCGCTTGCAGCCAAATCGCTGCGCGCCATTTTTTGTACACAAACAGATAAACCTACATTAAAATGATCGAAGTTTTTATCATGCCTGTAGGATGTTGCCCTCTCTGTGAATATTGATGCATAACAACTTTTTACGTAGTGAATAACATTGTCAATACCTTTGACATTTAGATAGGTGTCCTGCTGGCCAGCAAAGGATGCATCGGGGATATCTTCTATTGTGGCAGAACTCCTAACGGCAACATCGCTTTCTTCTTCACCGTAATATTCGCTGAGCTTCTTGTAGGCTTCAACAATCTCAGCCCTTAAATCATCTGGCAGTTCGGCATTGAAAATTAAATCCCTTGCCTTCTTTGTCTTCTCCTTTAGGTCGTTAATGTCATGTGTGTTTAAATCCTTCAACACTTCATAAATCTTTTCACGGAGATTGTTTGAGTCGATGAGATACCAGTAGGACTCTGCCGTTAGAGCAAAACCGTAAGGAACGTTTACACCTTCAGACTTCAACTCCCTAATCATCTCGCCCAAAGATGCATTCTTACCGCCAACAATGTGCACGTCGTCTGCTGTAATCTCATCCAACCACTTCACATACTTCACTGACACACCCCCACTTTAGATTTTAAAGACCTATAGAAACTCCCCCTCGATGCGCCGCTATTCTAACACATGAAATTACCGTTTTCAACAGGACAAAGCAATAAAATTTAGAATTTTTCACCACATCAAATATAGCTAAAATAAAGTGATGCTATAAAAAACAACAATATCTCCGAAACCTCAATGGAAAAGCCCAAAACATCACCCGTTACTATACCCAATTTATGTTTAAAGTACTCAAAAATCAAAAAGCCACACGTAAAAAATACGGCATTCAATAAAACAGAGAGGTATAAAGGCAAAATAAAAAACGACGCCAAGATTAAAGCATAGCCAATGAGAAAATCAGTAAGATTAAACTCCTTAAAAAACACCTTTGCTGTGCCATTTTGTCTTCCGTAGGGCAACTTTTTCATTAGATACAAAACCAAAAAACGGCTGTAAGCTGGTATAAAAATTAGAACTAAAGCATCTCTAATAAAGAACAGGGATGTAAATTTAATCAGAATATCCAAAATCAAAACTATAACGCCGAATGTACCTATGCGGGAATCCTTCATTATCTCAAGCATCTTATCCTTTGTTTTGTGGCTAAATATGGCATCTGATGTGTCGGCTAAACCATCCAAATGTAGACCACCTGTAATAAAGACAAGCCAAACAACGGAAATAATTTGAGAAAATGGGCTCTTTAATAAACTAAAGAGATACAGGAAACCACCTATAAAAGCTCCAACCGCAGGAAAGTACTTTACTGCGCCTTCAGGGTCAAAATCACAACGAAAACGTATAGTGGTAAGAAATGAAAAGGCGGAACATATACCCCTCATGCGACTATTTTACAAATTTTTATTAAAATTGAAATGATTGCGATGATTTATTATAATGAATCGCTATGTGGAATAAGGTGATAGAACAGCTAAAAAGCGGTGTAGAGACACAGGATTTGGAAAAGCTCTCACTTATCGAACCACTGGATGTATCACCCGTCAAGATTACACTTTTAATTTCAGATGAGTCTGTAAAAGACCTACTAAAAAACAAATATAAGGATAAACTAAAAGAAAGTCTACGTTCGGTATTTGGGAAATTACCAAAGATAGAGCTTGTAATGAAAAGCAATGAGAAGGATAACCTAAACCCCAAGTATGCATTTGAAAATTTCGTTGTTGGTCCAAGCAATCAATTGGCCTACGCAGCAAGTGTGGCGGTAAGTGAAAACCCAGCGAAAGCCTATAACCCACTATTCATATACGGCGGCGTGGGTTTGGGAAAAACCCATCTTCTACACGCAATAGGAAACGCCATCAAAAGAAAAAAACCAAAGGCAAAGGTTTTGTATATATCATCCGAAGAGTTTACAAACGAACTCATAAACTCCATACAGCACAAACAGATGACACAGTTCAGAAATAAGTACAGAAACTTGGATTGCCTGTTAATAGACGACATACAGTTTATCTCCAAAAAGGAAAGAACAGAAGAGGAGTTCTTCCATACATTCAACGCTCTATACGAAAACCAAAAGCAGATCGTTATCACAAGCGATAAACCGCCAAGCGAAATACAGGATATTGAAAATAGACTTAAATCGCGGTTCAGTTGGGGATTAATTGTTGACATACAACCACCAGAATTTGAAACCCGCATAGCCATCATACAAAAAAAGGCAGAACTGTTTAATTTAAAACTATCACCAGAAATCGTGGAATTTATAGCTCAAAATATCAGCTCAAACGTTAGGGAAATAGAGGGCGCACTCATAAAGATATCAGCTTTCAAATCCATAATGCGAAGACCCGTAACACTATCCTTAGTTAAAACAACACTGCAAGATATTGTCATGAGAAAAGAAAAGATGTTAACAGCAGAAAACATACAAAAAACCGTGGCAAAACACTTCGGTATAAGCGTCGAGGAGCTTAAATCACCAAAGCGTAACAAAGAGATACTCATACCAAGGGAAGTGGCAATGTACTTGACACGCAAGATAACAAAAAATTCCCTCCCTGAAATCAAGGCAAAATTCGGCGTAAAGAGCCACGCAACAATAATAAACGCCTGCAAAAAGATAGAAAAAGAATTAGAGAAAAACGCAGAGCTCAGGGAAAAGGTAAGAGAAATCGAGAAAGAAATAACAGATGTTTAAAACTAAAAGAAAAACTGTCAAAAAACCATCAAATATTGACAAAACCAAAAACAAAGAACCAAAAATAAACAAAAAAACGACAGATATTAACAAGAAAAGAAAAAGAAAAAACCGTAGAAGAAATGAAAAACAAAGAAGAAATGACAAAATGAAAGGTCTTACTATTCTTACTTAAAAACAAAATAAAGAAAAATAGGAGGGAAAGATGCTAATAACGACAAAGGAACTAAAAGAGGCTATACAAAACACGATACTCTCAACATCAAAAGAAAAGGAGAACCCACTATACAACGTCCTCTTAAAAATAAAAGACAGAAAACTAATCGTAAAATCGCAGAACAACATAACGAGAATCACGTACACAGCAAACATAGAAAGCGAAGAAGAACTATCCATACTTATTGACCCACAAAAGCTTGCCAATATACTAAAGGAAATCAAAGAAGAAAAAGTAGAAATAAAAAAGGAAGAAAACACCGTACTTATACAGGCAGGAAACTTCAAAACGAAGATAAAAACATTGAACCCCCAACTTTACCCAGAACTAAAAGAAAGCACAGAAAAACAGGAAATATGCAGTATAGAAGCAGAAAAAGTAAAAAAACTAATAAAGAATACAATCTATTGCCCAGACAAGAATGATATTGCAAGGGAATACACAGGGGTTTACTTTGAGTTTAAGGACAGTACAGTGAAAGCAACAGCAACGGATCACTACAGGCTAATAAACATAACAACACAAAATGAAGTACAAATAGAAACAGAGTTTATTATTGAAAACAGCGGTGCAACACTCATAAACAGGCTATCCTTAGAAGGAAAACTCAAAATATTAAAAACGGAAAACGAAGTAAGCATAGAAACAAACAATATAAATGTAACATCCAAACTCATCAAAGGGAGCTTTCCGGATTATAACCAAATACTTTTAGACAAAAATACGTCAAACGTGATAGAGATCGATAGGGAAAGTTTCAAAAATGCCGTAAAAAGAAGCTCAACAATGAGTGAGAATAGAGAGATAATGCTAAACATAGACTTACAAAGTAGGCTACTCACACTCTCAAGCCAAAACCAAGAAGGGGAAATTGCAGAAGATCAAGTAACATTCTCAAACGTAAGTGCCAACGATAATTTGACAACAAAACTTGATTCAAGGTTTATACTGGACTTTGTGGGTCAAATATCGTCAGACACAGTAACAATGATTTATAGAACTTCAGAAGAACCAGTTATGTTTGAAGCAAGTGAAGAGGATTTCTCATACAAGTACATAATGACACCGATTATAGAATGATAAAAAATCTAATCGTATCAAACTTCAGGAATTTCTCATTCTTTAAAGAGAAATTTGAAAAAATAAATATCATTACGGGTAAAAACGGTGCAGGTAAAACAAATATGATTGA
>JALUBE010000091.1:0-13976 GCA_027045065.1 Desulfurellales bacterium
TTGTTTCCTTGTGTTTACACCCAACATGTTCTCTGGGTCTATGTTCAACGTGTCTACCTTCTTTAAGAATTTGATTATGTCTGTTAAGTAGTACTCGCCAGTCTTTTCGTTTTTCTCTATTTTTGGCAGGGCCTTTAGTGCAGCTTTCGTGTTGAATATGTAAATCCCGCTGTTTACCTCTTTGATTCTTTTTACGCTATCATCTGCATCCTTCTCTTCAACGATTAACAGATCGCTATTTTCCCTAACAATTCTTCCGTATCCGTGAGGGTTTTCCAAAACAGCCGTTAGAATCAGACATTCAAGGTTTCTTGCCTTAAGCAAGCTGAAACCTGCATCAAAATCTTCTTGTTTGATCAAGGGCATATCACCGTTTACAACGGCAAAGGCGTCAGATTTTATATGATTTATAGCTTTGGACAGTGCATCGGCTGTTCCTTTCTGCTCCTCTTGAATGTGTATTTCGGCAAAGGGAAACATCTCTTTCAGTGTATCTTTTGTGTCCTTGTTTGAAACGATGTGGATCTTGTATTTTTCTAACGCCTTAACGACATAAAAAATTAATGGTTTCCCGCATATATTGTGAAATATTTTGCTCGTTTTGGATTTCATTCGGGTTGATTTGCCCGCCGCCAAGATTACAGCTTCCATAAAAACCTCCATTAGTGTCTAAAGTGTCTTGTGTGTGTGAAAATTAAAGCTATTCCATGCTCATCTGCTGCTTCGATTACCTCTTTGTCTCTAATTGAGCCCCCTGGTTCGGCTATGGCTTTTACACCAATTTCACTTGCAAAATCGACCGAGTCTCTGAACGGGAAAAATCCATCCGATGCCATGACGCAGTCGTTTAAGTCGATGTTTAAGTCTTTAGCCCTTTGAAATGCGAATTTTACAGAATCCACCCTTGAGGTTTGTCCTGCTCCAATGGCAAGTGTCCTTTTGTTCTTTGCATATACTATTGCGTTTGATTTGGCGTATTTTGCAACCTTAAATGCAAATTTTAAATCTTCTATCTGATCCTCTGTTGGTTTGACCTTTGATACAACTTCAAAGTCAAAATCATCTTTTGCGTCGCTTTCTTGAATGAGGTATCCTCCAAGTACACTTCTGATCTCTGTAAACTCAAGGCTCGCTTTTGGCACCTTGATTACCCTTAGGTTTTTCTTTGTTTTTAGCAATTCCATTGCCTCTTCTTCATAGTCAAATGCCACCACGACCTCGTAAAATCGCTCTGCAATCAACTCTGCTACATCTTTGTTTAACTTATCGTTTATTCCAATTATACCGCCGAAAGCACTTACTGGATCACATGCCAACGCATTGAGGTAAGCCTGTGTTTGATCGTTGGATTGTGCTACGCCACAAGGGGTATTGTGCTTTATTATTGTGCAGGTTGTTTTGTCAAAGTCCAATATCATTCTGTAAGCCACGTCAATGTCCAGGATGTTGTTGTACGAAAGATCCTTTCCGTTTAACTGCTCTAAGTTTGCTATGCCTTTCATTAAGGGGTTATAACCGAAGTATGCCCTTTGGTGCGGATTTTCACCGTACCTTAACCCTTGCTTGACCTTTATAGCTATGCCTTTTTCCTTAGAGAAGTTGTTGCCTGACAGCTTATCGGCAATAATCCCGTCATAGTAGGACGTTTTGGCAAATACCTTTAGGGCAAATTCCTTGCGCTTTGCTTCGTCTATACTGTCAAAGTTCTCCATTATCCATTCATAGTCATTGGGATCGCACACTACGAGCACGTCTTTGAAGTTCTTTGCTGCAGCCCTCAAAAGCGTAGGTCCACCAATATCTATGTTTTCTATTAAATCATCTTCGTCATCCGTCTTTATTGCCACATCCTCAAATGGATAGAGGTTTACAACAACGACTCGTATATCAAATATGTTGAGCTTTTCTATTGTTTCTTTATGTGCTGGGTCGTTCCTTTTAAACAGTATGCCACCGTGTATTTTGGGATGCAGTGTCTTTACACGCCCATCCAACATCTCCTTAAAACCCGTGTACTCTTCCACCTTAATCGTTTTTATGCCGTTTGAGTTTAACAGTTTTGCAGTCGAGCCCGTTGACAGGATCTTAAAACCTTTGTCATTTAGGAATTTTGCAAAGTTGACTATACCCTCTTTGTTGTAAACACTAATTAGTGCAGCCTTCTCCATTCTTACCCCCTTTTAAAAAATTATCAGTGATTTAATGTTATGTCAAATTAAAAGAAGTAGTGGAAAACCCAGTCTAACCTCCCGTGTTTTATGAAGTAGATGCCGCTATACTTCATAACCTCCTTAATTTTTTGCCTCATCTCTGGTTTATAGCAATGAACCTTGCAATGCTTACATTGGGGCTTTGGGTCAAGGGGGCAACTGTGGAGGCGCTTTAGGGAGTATTGCAAGAGTTCATAGCACTCCTTACAGTACCCATCCTTGTACTCAGGAATGCCCTTTTTTAAATGGTTGTTTTGGCAATATACCTGGATGAACTTCCTAAGGATCCTCTCATCCTTTTTTATCCTTTTTTCACGCTTCATAGATGCTTGTAAGCTTTGTTGCCAATATCGGTCCTGTAGTACATTTTGTCGAAATTTATGAGTTTTATAGCATCGTATGCCTTTTTTTGCGCCTCTTTAAAGTCCTCGTCCAGGCCAACAACATTAAGAACTCTACCACCGTTTGTTACTATATTGCCTTTTTCGTCTAACTTTGTCCCTGCATGAAATACAATGACATCGTCCAACTTTTCTACATTGTCTAAACCCGTTATTACCTTGCCCTTTTCATAACTCAACGGATATCCACCACTTGCCAGAACGACGCATACGGAATATTCACTTTTCCATTTTAAACTGTAGCCATTTAAATTCCCCTCTACTGTCGCAAGCATGATCTCTACTATGTCGCTCTCAAGAAGCGGTAGAATTGCCTGTGTTTCTGGATCTCCAAAACGACAGTTGAACTCTAAAACGTACGGCTTTCCATTTTTTATCATCAACCCGGCATACAGAACGCCTTTGTACGTTCTGCCTTCCTCTTTCATGCCTATTATGGCTCGTTTCATAACATTCTCTATTATGTACTGCTGCATCTCCTCATTGACAATTGGGGCAGGGGCGTAGGCACCCATTCCACCGGTGTTTGGTCCTTCATCGTTGTTGTAAACGGGCTTGTGGTCTTGGGCTGCTATCATAGGTAGTATGTTTTCCCCGTCGCTAAAGACCAAAAAGGATGCTTCTTCGCCTTCCAAGAATTCTTCAATGACAACCCTGTTTCCCGCCTCGCCGAATCTCTTTTTGATGAAAATGTCCTCTAAAGCTTTAACCGCCTCTTCTTCTGTTTTTGCCACTGTAACACCCTTTCCAGCAGCTAAACCATCGGCCTTGACAACAATTGGGGCACCCTTAGATTGGACATAAGACTTCGCGTCGTTGAAGTTGTCGAATGTTTCGTATTCAGCCGTAGGGATGGAGTATTTCTTTAAAAATTCCTTTGTAAAGGATTTACTTGCCTCAATGATTGCAGCATCCTTTTTTGGGCCTAAGGCTTTTATTCCAGCATTTTCTAACTCATCCACTATACCCAAAGCCAAAGGGTTTTCAGGCCCAACAACGACCAAGTCTATCTTTTCATCCCTTGCGAATTTTACGATTTTTTCTATATCTTCAGCACCAATATTTACGTTTTTTGCGATTTTTGAAGTCCCAGCATTGCCAGGCAAACAGTAAAGTTTATCACACAGCTTTGATTGTTTTATTTTATATGCAAGTGCATGTTCCCTTCCACCGCCACCAACTACAGCTATTTTCATGTTTTCTACCCCTTATAGCTTGAATTTTCCAACGGCTTGAGATACATCTTCAGCTATGTTCTTTAATTCCTCTGAAGCCCTTGATACGTTCTCTGCTGCTTTAGCGTTCTCTTTAACAGCTTCTGTTACTTCTCTCACTTGTGAGTCTATTTCAGTAACTGTAGCTGAGATTTCTTCAATTGCTGCACTTGTTGAGTTGATTTCTTCAATTGTCCTATTGGTCCTTTCAACAACCTCGTTTATATGATCCTTATTTTCCTGAATGGCTTTAGCTTCGGATAGGATGCTATCTTGTGTGTTCTTTGTTTTCTCTATGGCTTTTTCAACATCCTGTTGCATCTTTACGATCATGTTTCTGATCTCTTCTGTGGAACTTTGTGTCTTCTCTGCCAACTTCCTAACCTCGTCAGCAACGACGGCAAAGCCTCTACCCGCTTCACCAGCGCGCGCTGCCTCTATGGCCGCGTTCAAGGCAAGCAGGTTTGTCTGATCGGCTATATCGCTAATCACGTCAACAATTTTGCCTATGTGCTTCGAAGATTCGCCAACTATATTTATCTGGTTCATCGTGTCCTCAGCCAACTTGGCATTAATCTCCATACTTTTGACCCTCTCTTCAATATCGTGGATCATCTTTTCGTTAACTTCGCCTATTTGATTTGCAAGGTGTGTTACATTTTCAGCAGATCTTGCAATGTCGTCTATAGCCTTTGTTGTATCGTTTATTGCGTGCATTATCTCTTCCATGCTTCTTGTTGTTTGTTCATTTGTTGCTGACATTTCAGCAGCAGCCGTAGCCAAACTCGAAGAGTGTGATACCATGACATCCGAAGCCTGTTTTATATTTTGAACCATCTTTCCCAGCTCTTTTGCCATATCGTTTAAATCTCTTTTTAGCTTTCCTATTTCGTTATTGGAATCGATCTCAAACCTGACATTCAAGTCGCCGTGTTTAAACATCTCAATAACCTTTGAGACACCAATCAATGGGTTTAGTAGGTAGTTTCTTATTACGATAAACCCTGTTAATAGAATGATTGTCAAGATAGCGTAGATTATAATCAAAATAGCCAATGTTGTCTTAAAGCTTGATTTTACCTTATCCATGGATGCCCTCATTATGTTTATTCTATTTTCTGTAAGCTGTGTAAGTGTATTTTCTATAGAGCTCGACACATCATCGAGTTCTTTAATTACACCATTAGATACATTTCCTGATTTTATGGCGTTTAGCATATCTTGTGTTGCCTGTTTAAGATTAGAATCTATTCTATTTTTTATGTTGTTGAGCGTGTTTATTTCTTCGACTGAGAGCAAGTTTCTGTATCTATTTACGTCTTCGTTTATAAGGTTGTTTATCTTGTCAAAGTATACAGTGGCCTGTCTGATGAGCGCTGGATTTTTCTTTATGTAAGCGTTAAGAAGGAGTTTTGAACCTTTGCTATAGTTATTCTCGATCTGGTGGTACAGTACAATTTCACTTAGATCCCTATAGTAGATGCTGTTTATCTCTTCCTTGTTCTTGTTGAGTACGACGAGTGTGTAAATAGTTGCAAATACGAAGCCCAACACTATTAAAAGAAAGCTTCCGATCGTCAGAGTTTTCACCGATATATTTTTCATAAGCCACCTCCTCCTTTTTTGTCTCGAATTTAGTAATTAGTCATTAAAAGTCAAGCATCTAAAATCCGCCGTTATAAATTAGATATAAGCCTGCAAGAACTAACAAAACGCCTGAAACTCTTTGAAATAGATCTAATCTCTTTAGGATTTTTGATGCCTTAAAAAAGTAGTTTATTGAAAATGAAAATATCAAGAACGGTAATCCTATACCCAGTGAATAAACAAGAAGCAATAGAGCCCCTTGTTTCATATTTGCAGTGTCGGCAGCAAGTATCAAAATTGATGAGAGCATTGGTCCTACGCATGGGCTCCAGCCAAAAGCGAAGATTATACCGAATACAAAAGATGAGATAAGTCCAGTTGAGTGAAAGCAGGCTGTAAATCTTTTTGTCTTATTTAATAAGTTTAGTTTCAACACCTCGGCAAGCTGTAGACCAAATATTATAACTATCACACCAGATATTCGTGCAAAGAGTATTTTATTTTTTAAAAGAAAAGTACCTATGCTGCTCGATGCAACACCCATTGCCACGAATATGGATGCAAAACCCAGTATGAATGCATTAGTTCTTAGAAAAATAATTATCGGGTTTATATCTGTGCCTTTTTTGAGCTCCTCAAGGCTGTGGCCAGTGACAAATGATATATAAACGGGGATTAGAGGAAAGACGCAGGGTGAAAAAAAGCTCAGTAGTCCACCAATAAAGGAACCCCAGATAAGGCTTAAACTCATTAACTACCTCCGAATAGCGACGCAAAGAAGCGTGCGATTGGATTTTCCTTGACTTTGATATTCTCTTTAAACATGTTATTTATAAACTTTTTCATCGATATTGTAAAGTTAGAGTTGGGATACAGTTCTGCTACAGCTTTCTGCTGTTTTACTGCTGACGGCAGGTTTTTGTCTATCAATGAAAATCCACTGTATTTGAATTCCTTGTTTAGGAATTTTTTGCATATCTTATTTAAGTTCTCATACGTTGTCTCTGCTTCCTGCTTGCTTTTTGCCATATTGACAAATACGCTGATGTTTTCCTTTTTGTAGTTTGTTGAGGCGATCTTTATTACGGCATAGGCATCTGCCATCGATGTGGGCTCAGGTGTTGTAACAACCACAATCTCTTCTGAACTTTTAATGAACGATGTAACCTTCTTTGATATACCAGCACCCGTGTCTATAAGCAGAACATCCGTATCTTTTACTATTTCCATAAGCTCGTCCTTTATCTTTGAAAACACGGGTTCACTGATATTTGCCATCTCCTCTACGCCGCTTCCTGCTGGTATGACATGGAAGTTATCGTTTACCTTTATCATAATTTCTTTCATCTTCTTGCCATTTTTTATCACGTCGATAAGTGAATGTTTGGGTTTTAAACCCAAAAGTATGTCTATGTTTGCTAAGCCTAAATCGGCATCAAAGACGATCACCTTCTTGTTTATTGTGCTCAGCAGATAGGCAACATTTGCAACAATATTGGTCTTCCCCACGCCACCTTTACCACTTGTAAAGGCAATGACACGGGATTTTTTCTTTTCTTTATTTTTCTCTTTGACCATTTCTCTCAATTTCTCAGCTTGATCAGACATCTTTCACACCCCTTTTGATGATTAAAGAGGAAACCTTCAAGGGCTGAGCTTCCATTATGTCTGTTGGCACATCCTGTCCGTATGAAACATAGAACACCGGTTTTCTTGTCCTGACAACGATGTTCAGCATTGTACCTGGTGTATTTGTTTCGTCAACTTTGGTGAATATCAAGTCATTTATGGGTAAGGCTTTGAACTGGTTGTACGTTGATATACAGTCCTCTTCCTTTGTATTTACAGCTAAAACCAACGATAGATGTAGTCTGTTTTCACCTTTGAAAATCTTGAACAGTTCGTTTAAGCGTTTTATATCCTGTGGGCTTCTACCCACTGTATCCACAAACACCACATCCATGTCTTTTAGCTCTTCAATGGCATTTTTGAAATCCTCTTTTGTGATGCTCACAATTGCGGGTATGTCCATGATCTTTGCGTAGTTTAAGAGTTGATCAACTGCACCAATTCTGTATGTGTCCGTCGTGATTATGCCCACCTTTTTGTCCTTTTTTAACTTATAAATCGCCGCCAGTTTTGCCAAAGTGGTCGTTTTTCCAACACCTGTTGGACCTAAAAGAACAATGTATTTGTTTGTCGGCTTGCTCTGTTTAAAGAACTGGCTTATTACAACAGACAAATATTCCTTTACGTACTCATCATCGTTTAATCTGCTTTTGTCTATGTTTTTGTAAACACCCAGTATTATCTTGTAAGCGTATTTTTTTCTGATCCCTATATCGCACATGTATGTGAAGTGCTTGTTCATGCCGAGCGGTATCTTTGATATATCTATCTCTTCCGATTTCTTCGAGTAGCTTATAGCCCTTTTTAGGTCATCAATGTCTGATTTTATATCGTTCACAAGGCGTTCGATGTTCTCTTTGCCCGCTTTGTAGATGAGCTGTTCTAACTTTTTTATCCTCTCTTCCAGGTTGTCTGTTTCTTTCTTTGTTTCTTTTGTGGGTATGTTATCGCCCGTGTATTTTTTTATAACCTTTTTGAAGGTAGGCTCAGGTTTAGGAGGTTTTTCGTCAAGAGCAGCCGTAACCTCATAGATCTCCTTTTTAAAGAAAGAGAAAAACGAGCCCTGTTTTATCTTTTTGTATGACAAGATAAGAGCATCTTCGCCTAATTCCTCTTTTATCTTCTTTATGGCCTCTTGCATTGTGGGCGCCCTGTAGGTTTTTACTATCATAGCTCTATGCTACCAATCGTCTTTATATCTACCCCCTCTGCGACCTCAGCATATGAGATCACGGGCACTTTTGGAAAGAACCGCTCTATAAATCCTTTAAAGTATCTTCTTATTTTGGGTGATGTCAAGATTATTGGTTCTATGCCATTTTCCACGGCGTTCTGTATTGCCTCTTGTGTCTTTTCAAGCAACTTTTCAGAGATATTCGAAGGCAAGTCCAAATACGTTACGCCGTTTTGTTCCTTTAAATTTCCACTCAAAACCCCCTCTACGTTGCTGCCAAGTGTGATTACGCTAAGCGTGTTGTTCTGATCTTTAAGCTTGTTTGTTATGTGTTTGGCCAGAGCCATCCTCACGTACTCTGTGAGTATATCTGGATCTTTTGTATATGCGCCGTAATCTGCGAGTGTCTCTGCAATCGTTATCATGTCTTTCACAGGCACACCCTCTTTAAGCAGGTTTTTCAGTATTTTATGTATTATGCCCAATTGCAATTGATTGAGTAGCTCTTCCACAATCTTCGGGTAATCTTCCTTTATCGTATCAAGCAGTTTGCTTGCATCCTGCCTTGTGAATATGTCAGCAATGTGGCTTTTGATTATCTCTGTTATGTGCGTTATGATTACGGTAACAGGGTCAACAACAGTGTAACCCTTAACAATCGCCGTACTTTTGTCTTTGGCATCTATCCACAAGGCATCAAGACCAAAGGCTGGCTCTTTTGTTGGTATGCCCTCTATGTCACGGCCACCGCCGGGTTTCATGGCTAAAAATTTATCGGGAAACACACTGTACCGTGCCACTTCTACACCTTTTATCAAAAACACGTATTCGTTTCTATCCAAGTTCAAATCGTCCCTTATCCTGATTGAGGGTATAATAACACCGAGTTCCGTTGCTATCTGCTTACGCATGAGTTTTATCCTCTTTATAAGCCCGCCACTTTTATCGTCCACGAACCCTATTAGGCCGTAACCGATCTTCAACTCCAAAAGGTCTACCTTGACGGCCTCTTCTATGTCTTCCATTGTAATTTCCTCTTGCGGTTCCTCTTCCTTTTCCTCCTCTTTTTTCTTTTCTTCTTCCTTCTTCTGTTGCGTTGAGATGGAGTATGCTATGCCTGCGAATATGGCTGCAAGTATGAGCAGATGTATTGTGGGCATGCCAGGAATGACAGACATAACAACCAAGATTGCAGATGCTATGTAGAGTGTTTGATACTGGCTAATAATCTGCTTAACGACGTTTTCGGATAGATTGATCTCTTCGGAGCTCCTTGTTATGATTATGCCTGCAGCCGTCGACACGGTTAAAGCGGGCAATTGACTTACCAAGCCATCTCCAATGGTTAAAACTGTGTACCTACTTGCCGCTTGTGATAGGGCCATGTGGTGCTGTAAAACGCCTATGATTATGCCTCCAATGATGTTTATTGCCGTAATCAAAAGACCTGCAATGGCGTCGCCACGCACAAACTTGCTTGCACCATCCATAGCTCCGTAAAAATCCGCTTGGCGCGAGATTTCTTCCCTTCTCCTTCTTGCCTCGTTTTCATCGATTAGACCGGCGTTTAGATCTGCATCTATACTCATTTGTTTTCCAGGCATTGCATCAAGCGTGAACCTTGCTGCAACCTCTGCTACCCTGCCCGCGCCCTTTGTGATTACAACGAAGTTTATGATGACCAAGATTATGAACACGATTAAACCCACAACGTAATTTCCGCCAACAACAAAGTATCCAAATGTCTCTATCATCTTGCCCGCGGCCTCTGGTGTTTGGCTGCCGTGCAAAAGAATTGCCCTTGTTGTTGCGACGTTTAGGGAAAGTCTATAGAGCGTTACGGCAAGAAGAACAGAAGGGAATGTGGAAAAATCCAGGGGTCTTGGTATGTATACGCTTATAAAGAAGATCAAAAGTGCAAGTGCAAACGATATGGACACCAAAAAGTCAATGACGAATCCAGGCAGTGGTATGATTAAAACGGCAAATATGGCTATGACTGTGAATATGACCGTGAAATCACTGAGCCTTATACCCCTAATCGCACAGCTTCTCCTTCAAAAAAGTCCTTTAATTATACAGAGTAAAGTTTTCTTTTTCCAACAAAGGTTTTTTAGCTTTTACGTTTGGGCTTATTTGACACGTAGGTCTTTACCAAAGCATCGCCCACGGATATGATAACGGGCCCGACAATTATGCCGATCGGTCCGAAAACAATGATAGATCCCAAGATGCCGAAGAAGAGTATCATTGGATGGATGTTTATTTTGCTACTGATAATCATGGGTCTTACGTAGTTGTCCACCATGCCGACGGCCAATATACCCCAAGCGACGATGAATATACCCTTGATAAACGAGCCGCTTATGAATTGATAAACGGCGACGGGAAGCCAGATAATAGCAGTTCCCACAAGGGGAACAAACGAGAACATGGCAATCAAGAACATCCACATGAAGAAGGCGTTTAAACCCACTATCAAAAAACCCAAAGCACCAACAATTCCCTGAATAAAAGCCGTTAATACGCCTCCCAAGACCGTCGCATTGATGCTATCCCTAATGGATTTTAGGATTCTGTAGAAGCTCTCTTTGTCGTCTATCATATTCGATATGTAGCCTAAAAACGCTTCGGAGTCCCTAATGAAGTAAAAGGCGATGATGAACGAGAATATGAAATTGGCAAGGATGCTATAAGTTTGAGAGAATATGGCGCCGACGTTTTTGGTTATTATGATACCTGTGTTTTTCAATAGGCCAAATATTGCCTCATCCAATTTGTCGATGTAGGGTGTTAAAATCTTTAAGTGCGATATGGTTTGAATCTTTAAGACAAGGCCTTCGAAAGCCTTTTTTATTTGAGAAATGTTGCCTATAAATTTTTCCGTTTCGTTGACCATTATATAGATTGCAAGTGTTATGGGTATTGCGATTATCAAAAGCACAACGAATATGCTCAAAAAAGACGCTATATTGCTGTTTTTGAAGATCCTTTTTATCTTGTCGAAAAGCGGGTAGAACACAATGGCTATTGTTAATCCCATAACAAAGGACTTCCAGAATGGGAGCATTATAGAGAAAAAGGCTATCGTCACAAGTATGAGAAAGAATGCAATGATGCTTGATCTCATATTATAGACCTGTGGACTTTAGAGTATATTCGTGAAAGTGTGCTGTTTGAATATATTTTGAGCCTTTTCTTGAGCCATTTTGAATTTCTGACCTCAACCCTGGGGAGAAGAAACGGATACGAGACCTTCTCGACAAGACCGACGTTCAGAGTTAGACCGGCTTTGTAGTTTTGGTGCTGTAGCTCGTATATCACATCTACGTCATAGTTTCCCCACGGGTAGCAAAAGAAGTCCACACTTTGACCGAGTTTTTCCTCAATTATCCTCTTTGAATCCCCAATCTCCTTCTCAACCCTTTCAAGTTTTTCCTCTTGTGTTTCAAATCTGAACTGTGCCCCATGTTTCTTTATGTACCGTTTAAACTCCTTTCTCAATATCCTCTGTGCATTGGGTTTTTTAAAAAACAAAACACCGCCGTGCTCCTTTACGTAGTTTGCAAGGTAATCCCTTAAATTAAGGTCATCTTTCATGCACAGCGTTGCACAGTCCCATTTTTTCTCATAAATCGGTACGCCGAGTCTTCGATCGTTTGTTAACTCCAAGTACCATTCGTAGCTGTTGTCTGGATTGAACTTGTGTACCTTATTGCAGCAGAAGCAGGCCCTGTGGTTTAATGAGTGGCTGCCAACTTCAAATACGCCGCTTTCCACCATCTCTGTTAGCTCTTCCCAGCTTACGTATCTCGATTTTTCCTCTAATTTTTTCATTTGATCCGCTATGTTCATACCCACAAGTTGATCATAGGTTGCGCGTTTCAACCCCTCTGTGACTTTATTTGCAATAACGAAGATCGTCGCGAAAAAACCACATTTTTTCAAAATGGGGTATGCATATAGGTAGTTATCTGCGTATCCGTCGTCAAATGTAATGTGAACTGTCTTGTCAGGTGGCGTTTCACCGTTTTCTAAAAATCTGTAGATCTCTTTAAGCTTTATAGGTTTAAACCCAGCATCCTTCAATATCTTCAGGTTCTCTTCAAAGTCTTCGGGTGTTATCCTTTCGCCGTAGTTTATGTGGTGATAGCAAAGTATGAGACTTCCCATGATTTTTTAATCCCCGTCCAACAATCTTCCCAAACCGCCAAGTATTGAGCCTTCGCCCTTTTGATCGCCACCGATTTTCGGCGCGTTACTTATAATTCTATCGGCAAGTCGTGAAAATGGCAGGCTTTGGAGATAGACTGTACCTGCGCCCCTGAGCGTGGCAAGGAACAGCCCTTCACCGCCAAATAGCATGGATTTTAAACCACCAACTAACTCAATTGAGTAATCTATTGTCTCTTCGAAGGCAACAATGCAGCCCGTATCTACCCTCAGCGTTTCGTTTTTTAGTTCTTTTTTGATTACTGTTCCGCCTGCATGTATAAACACCATGCCGTCGCCGTTGATCCTTTCCAAAATGAATCCCTCACCGCCAAACAGTCCTGTTCCGAAGCGCTTGGTAAAAGCGATGTCTATGCGTGTACCGTAGGCTGCACACAAAAATGCGTCCTTTTGACACAACAGATCACCGTTTACCTTTGACATGTCTACAGGTATGATTTTGCCTGGGTAGGGTGCGGCAAAAGCTACGCGCCTTCTTTGTGTATCCCTGTTTGTGAAGTGTGTTAGAAACAGCGATTCCTGTGCCAAAACCCTTTTTCCGGCTCTGAAGAGTTTACCCAAAAGGCCGCTATCCGCATCCGATCCATCGCCTAACTTTGCTTTGAACTCTATGCCGTCTTCCATGTAGTTCATTGCTCCAGCTTCTGCAATGACAGTCTCGTCTGGGTCTAACTCTACCTCTACGATCTGCATATCGTCTCCGATAATCTCGTAATCTACCTCATGGCACCCCATTATTTTCCCCCTCAAGTTTTGTAGAGATTATTATTTTTTGACAAAGCGGTCAACTTTTATTAGGCTTCACCATTGGGAGGCTAAAGATGTTTTCAATTGGTACTCCGGAGATGATGGTTATCGCCATAATCGCCCTATTTATTGTTGGACCAAGGAGATTGCCTGAGGTACTGAGGGGTATTGCTTACGTTTATAAGAACTTTATGAAGGCCATAGAGGAGTTAAAGAGAGAGCTTGAAGAGGACTTAGAAGAGGTTGAGGATATAAATCCAAAGAGGCAAATTGAAAAAAAGTGGAAAGAGATTTTGGAAGAGGATGAGGATAAAAAAGAGGAAGAAAAAAGATCCAAATAACATGACAATCCTCGAGCATATCGAGGAGTTAAGAATTAGGCTCTTGTGGATTATTGGCGGTATTTTTGTGGGTTTGGCGCTCACCATTGGACATTCCCAGCAGATCATCGATATCATTATTGCTCCACTGAAACAGGCCTTGCCTCCGGGCAGCAAGATAATCTTTACAGGTGTCACAGAGGCCTTTTGGGTGAGGTTAGAGGCTGCGCTCATCGCCGCAATTGTTTTAACCGTTCCATTCACGTTTTATCAGATTTGGCTGTTTGTATCACCAGGTCTTAAAGAGAATGAAAAGAAGTTTGCTATACCGTTTGTCTTTGCCTTTAGCTTCTTTTTTATATCCGGTGTTGTTTTTGCGTACAAGGTTGTTTTGCCTTTAGGTTTTAAGTTCCTGTTGCACTACGGCGGTAAGGAGCTCTCGGCCATGCCCACCATAAGGC
>JALUBE010000091.1:13986-25645 GCA_027045065.1 Desulfurellales bacterium
TTTTTGAACTCCCTGTTGTAACGTTTATTCTTGCCCGTTTGGGATTAGTCAGCGGTAAAGATCTTCTAAAGAAATTTGACTACGCTTTGCTTATAATCTTTATTGTTGCGGCAATCCTAACGCCGCCAGATGTGTTTACACAGTTTCTTATGGCGACACCGTTGATTTTGCTTTACCTTTTGAGTGTTGTTATTGCTTATATTTTCTCAACCAAAAAAGAAGTAAAGCAAGAAGAATGATAGTTTTAATTTTTATCTTTGGATTGGTTATTGGTAGTTTCCTTAATGTGTGCATCTATAGAATTCCGCGTGGTAAATCCATAGTCTACCCTCCATCAAGTTGCCCTGTTTGTGGTGCAAGGATCAAGTGGTATGACAATATACCTGTCTTGAGCTATATCTTGCTTGAAGGCAGGTGCAGAAGCTGTAAATCTAAGATCTCGCCCGTATATCCAATCGTGGAGCTATTGAGTGCAATTTATACCGTTTTGGTTTATCTGAAATTTGGCTTGACTGTGGATTTCACATTTTACCTGATTTTTGGTTATATGCTCATCGTTGGAAGCTTCATAGACCTTTTTCATTACATCATTCCCGATGGGATAAGTCTTGGTTTGGCTTTTATTGGCCTACTTTTTGGTCTCTACAAACATGCACTTGTGCATTCAATTGTTGGCTTTGCTTTTGGTTTTGTCCTGTTGCTTTTTGTTGCCATTTTGGGCAAAGCAATCTTTAAGAAAGAGGCAATGGGCGGTGGCGATATAAAGCTGCTTGGCGCTTTGGGCACTTTTGTTGGTATAAAGGGTGTTTTGTTTACACTGTTTGTTGCTTCCCTTTTTGGTAGTTTCGTTGGCATAATTCTTATGGCTTTGGGTAAGGTTAGCATGAGCCAAAAAATTCCCTTTGGTCCGTACCTTTCATTATCAGCTATTATTTATATTTTTGTCGGTGTGCATATTATTGCAAAAATTTACGGGTTTTAGATGCTTAAGAAAATCGATATTTATATTCTGAAAAACATCGTTTCATCCTTTTTCATCTCTTTTCTGATTATAACAGCTGTTATGATGGTAGGCGATATTGTGAAAATTTACGATATTCTCTTTGCGCGCGGTTCATCTCTTGCCACGCTGTTTAAAATACTGGGCTACATAAGTATTTTCCTGTCCATTTTTACAATACCGATGGCACTGACCATTTCCATAAACTACGTTTACACGGAAATGTCGAACAGTTCAGAAATTACAGCGTTGAGAAGTTCTGGCATTAACCTGTACCGTGTATTCTTGCCCTCTTTTTTGTTCTCGATTGTGGTTTTTGGCATACTCTTCTATGACATTTCGTATG
The DNA here is from genome assembly GCA_027045065.1 of Desulfurellales bacterium. Taxonomy (GTDB): domain Bacteria; phylum Campylobacterota_A; class Desulfurellia; order Desulfurellales; family Hippeaceae; genus Hippea. The sequence continues at coordinate 15,333 of JALUBE010000091.1, forward strand.
TTGCCTATCCTTCGAGATTGAGCTATAAGCACGAGCTTGAAAAGACTTTTAGAAACAAGATTTATGTGAGCTTGAAGCCCCAGATGTTCTACAACAACTTGGGTGGAAGTTTGTGGGTAAAGAGCCTTTCTGCCAATCACAGGGATTTGTTTGGCGTGTTTTTTGCAAGTGGAGGCAAGGTCTTTGTGGCAAAAAGGGGTAAACTAAGTGACATAGAAAATGGTGTTTTGGCAACTTTCTATGACGTAAAGATGTGCAGTGTTGAAAGAAACAGTTGGGAGTATGGTGATTTCAAAGAGTACCAGGTAGCTTTTTTGCTAAAGAAACCCACGCAAAGTAAGAACAATATAGGCGTTAAGTATATGACAATATCTCAACTATTTGAGTATTACAAAAGGACGCACGATAGGGAAGCGCTTTTTAAGATAAACAAGATAATTTCTCTTTCCTTGAGTATATTTCCGCTGTCTTTAATTGCCTTTAGCTTTGGAATAACCTTCTCTCGAGGGGGCAAAAGTGGTGGCATTGCCGTAAGCTTACTATTTTTCTTTTTGTTCTATATACTTTTGATGTTAGGTCAGTCCCTTTTTAAATCTTACGGCTTGATCTGGCCCATCTATTTGCCCAATATCATTCTTATGCTTTTTGGTTTGTACGTTTTCTATAGAAAAGTAAAAGTATAGAAACGCCTATTGAAATATACCCGAAAAGCCAACCAAATTTGTCGTAAAAAGTGGGCTTATAGACTGTCAGGTTTAGGTTTGCTTTTAAAACGCCCATTGTATCTGGCTTAATCACTTCAAATATTTTTCCTTCGGGGTTTATAACGAAGCTTATGCCTGTGTTTGCGCTTCTTACAAGCCACACACGATTTTCAACACTCCTGTAAATATCGCTTCTTGGAAATAGGCTAAATGTCGGGGTTTTATCAAACCACGCATCATTTGTGAAAACGGCAATTAGGTTTGCTCCAGATAGTTTGTACTGCCTGCTTAGATAGGCGAAATTTTCTTCATAGCATATAAGGGGTGCAATTTTTAAGTTTTTGTACTCAAAAATCACACCTTTTTTACCCTTTGAGAAGTTGTATTCTTCTAATCCCAAGAGCTTGGCAAAGGGTATGAATTCGGCAAACGGCACGAGTTTTCTTTTGTAATAGTAATCAATGCGGTTTTTTGTGTAAAAAACGATGGAGTTATAGTAATTGTCGTTATTTTTGGTTAAAGCCCCAAAAAGGAGAGCAAATGTATTGTTATCAATGAGATTTTTTATGCTTACAGCTGTTCTTGGGTCAAAGAGGTATGGGTATGCCGACTCAGGCCAAACCACTACATCTGCCTTTAGTCCGTTGCTCAAGCTTAGGTATCTCTTAAGGTTCCTTTCTAAATACTGCTCTTCCCACTTTTGATTTTGCGGTATGTTACCCTGAACGATGTCTATCGAAGTTTTGAACTGTTTTATGGGCTTTGGATAGGGTGTTAGGTTGATTAGAAGAATGGGCAAAATCAGGATCACAGCCATTTTAATGTTTTTTTTAAAGATGTAATACAGAGCCAGATTAACGATAATTATTTTAAAATCAATGTACAATGAACCGAAGATTGATGCATCTTTTATAAAAAAGGGAAGGTTGTAGGTTAAAATGCTCAAATTACCAAGCGGCATACCGTATAGCAGTTTATCTTTCAAAAACTCCGATGAAACAAAAAATAGGGCAAAAAAGGGAAGAGGCAGATTGCTCTTTTTAAAAGCCCAACTGCCAAGCAAGAGGTATGAGAGGTGATAAAGTGAAAGCAAAAGAACAAGAATGACAGAAATTGCAGAGAACAGACCGTAATATGTGTGCGTGCTTTTGTATATGCCGCTGTAAATAAATATCAAAAAAGGCAAAAAGGCGGATACGGTTGGCTTTATGTATTGTTTGTTTTCAAAAAAAAGAAAAAGGGGGATTAGGGCTACAAACGATAGCCAAGAGAAGTAGTAGGCAAGTATTAGAGGGATACTTAAAAAGGGTAGGGCTTTACTGTATAATCTCGCCGACATTGAACTTGTAGCCAGCTAAGAATGACTGTATGTCCATAACCTTCTTAGACTGGGGCTGTATGGTCTTGATCGATATGGCATTTTCCTTGCAACCTATTACGAGCCTCTTCTTTGTTACCTCAATGACCTTTGCCGGCTGATTTTCTTCTAATACCACAAATTCAGCGTCAAAAATCTTGAACTGCTTGCCTTTGTAAAAGAAGTAAGCTGTGGGCCATTCGTAAAATGCCTTGATTTTATTTATGATTTCAATGGCTGTTTCATTTCTAAAGTCAATCAAGCCATCTTCTTTTTTGATAATCCGAGTATACGTGGCAAATTTTTCATCCTGAGGCATTGGTTTGATCTTATCAAAATTTTCAAGCGTACATAGAACCATCTGTGCACCAATTTTTGAGAGCCTGTCGTGTAGCGTTGTGTAGTTGTCGTGATCGTTTATCCTTTCAACCCATTGCATGTAGATGTCTCCAGCATCCATCTTGTTTGTTACAGATATTATCGAAACACCTGTGTATCTGTCGCCGTTTAGTAATGCAAAATTGATGGGCGATGGGCCCCTGTATTTAGGCAGAAGCGATGGGTGTATGTTTATCGAGCCCAATTTTGGTATCTGTAACAACACGTCGGGTATGAATTTGCCGTACGATACGACAACAAAGATATCGGCATTGTAACTTTGTATTTTTTTTACCGTATCTTCATCTTTTAGCTTTTCTGGTTGGAATACTTCAAGGCCGTATTTTAAGGCTTCTTCCTTAACCGGTGGCTGGATGAGTTTTTTACCCCTTTTGCCTATAGCGTCAGGCGTGCTTACAACCCCAGCAACATCAAACGACAGCGATTTAACAAGAGCCTTTAATGGTTCTGCCGCAAATCTGCTTGTGCCAAAGAAGAGTATTTTCACTTGCCCTCTTCCCTTTCCTTTTGTAATTTCTTCCACTCTTTTTTAAACACCAACTTTTGTGTTGGTGAAAGATGGTCTATAAACAACCTACCGTTCAGGTGGTCGATTTCATGCTGTATAACTACGCTTAAGAAATCCTCTGTTTCGATGATCCTCTCTTCTTCGTTTCTATCCAAGTACTTAACCTTTATCCATTTTTTCCTGTTCTTGACTGTATCGTAGTACCCCGGCACACTCAAGCATCCCTCTTCGTGTTCTTCGTATGTGCCTTCAGAGGCTATAATGACAGGATTAATTAACTCTATAAGTTGGTTTTTGCCATCTGGGCGTAAGTCTATTACAACAAGTTTATCAAGTATGCCGATTTGCTCTGCGGCCAAGCCTATGCCGTTGTATCTGTACATGATATCGGACATTTTGTCTAACAGCTGTACAATCCTATCGTCTATCTTTTCAACATCCTTGGCCTTCTTTCTCAAAACGCTATCCGGATAAACCCTAATTTCGCTCATTTCAACCCCCGCAGCAGATGATAATATTAAAGGTTAAAAAAATCAATCGTAATGTTCCTTTAAGTATTCAAAAATGAAACCCAGCGTTCTTTTTGCTATGGATTTTCTCATGAAATTCACATTTCCAAGGTATTTTAGGTAAAAGCTCTTTTCCTCATCTTCAATTGTTAGCTTTAGCTCAAACTCATTGCCCGATAGATTGCATGGGATAGCTACTATGTCTGCCTCGAAGGGTAAAATGTCCAAATCAGCTCTTTCGTTTGAAACCAAGCTTCCTGAGAAACAAGCTTTACCAACCATCATTTGTGCCAACATACCTGCCGTGATGCTTTCCGCAAATGCGATTTTAAAATCTAACTCGTCGAGTAGGTTTGCGAGTACATCCTCTATATTTTCATTGTTCACAGAAAAGACTTTGTAGCCATACATATCTAAAAACGCACTTTTAATTCTTTCTAAATCCTCTTTGTTTTGTGATCTAACCCTTACAGCAAGTTCACCTTCCATTGCGTTGAGTATCACCTTTGTGTTCTCAAGATCCAAAGTCTTTAAGAATTTATCTGCATCGGATTCTGCAACGCCTATAATCTTTATATCGCAACTGAAAAGTGTCTGTGGGTTATAGATGGTTTTAATTAAATGCAAAACTTCGTTTTCAAACATGGGTTTCATTTCACTGGGTACGCCGGGTAGGGCTATTATGTGACTGTTTTTACACCTTAAGTAAATGCCCGGTGCAGTACCGAATTGGTTTTTTATTACTGTGGCGTCTTGGGGTATATGGATTTGCCTTAGGTGGCTGAGTTTGAGCCTTACACCTTTAGATTTGACCTTGCTTAACAGCTCAAAATACAGCTTTCTATTCAACTTAAGTGTCTTGTTGCACGCCTCTGCTAAGGATTCCACGGTTATGTCGTCAAATGTTGGACCTAAACCACCCGTCGTTATTATGATCGAGGCGTTCTCCGATAGGCCGTTTATCAATTTAATCAAATCCCCTTTGTTGTCCTTAATTGCAAATATGCCTTTTGTCTCTATACCCTCTTTAAAAAGCTCTTTTGCTATGTAGTTCGAGTTTGTGTCCAGAATTGAGCCTTCCAATATTTCGTTCCCTATGGCTAAAATGTAAACATCCATATTCACCCCTTAAAAGAACAGCAATTTTATTGCAAAGACAAAGAGCAAGATCAACAGGGCCGTTCTTATGAATTTGTCCCCCTTTTTTACAGAAACACCTATCGCAAGCCTCGCGCCGATCATGCTCCCAAGACCCAGTAGAATACCAGCCAAGATGTTCGCCTGATGGGAGATGAGAAATACGGGCAGAATTATTATCGTGTACATTGTTATAACTAAAACCTTTATTGAGTTTGCCTCAACCATACTAAAACCGCCCCAAATGGATGCCGTGATGATAAAAAAGCCAACACCTGCTTGAATAAAACCACCATAGATACCTATGAAGAAAAATATTACTATCATTGCTATCCATTTCTTTTTTGAAAATTCCTTGTTTTTCACGAATTTGTCGGGTTTGTAAATAGTAATGAGACTTATAACGACCATTAGTATGGCTATGATCTTTTTTAACAGTTCATTAGAGATGTGAACGGCGATGTAGCTTCCGAGTAGCGCCCCCAAAATTGCCGGTATTCCAACAGTTAGAGCAAATCTTGCTTTTAAGATCTTGAGTTTGTGGAATTTAGCCGTAGCGAATGTATTCTGCAGAAGTAGACCGATTCTGTTTGTGCCGTTTGCGACGTTTGGCGGAAAACCGATAGCAATGAGGAATGCCAGTGTTAAAAATGATCCGCCAGCAGCTAAAACGTTAATAAAGCCCACTATGTTGCCTATAAGGAAAATGCCTATGGCGTGCAGTATGCCTGAAGTCGCTAAGGTTAACACATTTGATATTTTACACTTTAGTAAAAGGATAGCAATACACTTATTGACTTTCGAAGCTCTCTATGTTAGCCTTATTGGGAAATTTTTTGTTGGAGGATTTTTTGATGGTTGAGACTTTAACTACTGAGGATTTTAAGGAGAAGATCTTTAATTACGAGGAAAGCCAGCAGTGGAGTTATAAGGGTGATCTGCCTTGCATTATTGATTTTTACGCAGACTGGTGTGGACCGTGTAAGATGGTTGAACCGATTTTAGAGGAGTTGGCCAAAGAGTATGAGGGAAAACTAAGGATTTACCGCGTAAATACGGATCAGGAACAAGAATTGGCAGCTGTATTTGGCATAAGGAGTATTCCTTCTCTGCTATTTATTCCGCTAAACGATCAGCCTCAGATGGCTGTGGGTGCTCTTCCAAAGGACGCCTTTAAACAGGCCATCAAAGAAGTTTTAAAGGTTGAATAGAAAGGACTGTTAAGGGGGCATTGCCCCTCATTTCTGTTTGAATAGACAAAAAATAAAAGTAGACGGAGAGCTGTTTTACCTTAAATTGAGTTTAATTTTAAGGAAGTTTAAAGGGCGGACGAGCCGCCCGGTTGGTTTTAGAATCTTTTAGGTTTTCTTTCCCTTGCTTCGTTTACCTTCAGGTTTCTGCCACCAAAGTTTGTCCCGTTTAGGGAGTCAATGGCCTTCTGGGCACTTTCTTCACTGATTTCAACAAAACCAAATCCTCTGGATCTGCCTGTTTCCCTGTCCGTGATGATCTTAGCCGAGTTTACCTCTCCATACTCCTCAAACAATTCCTTGAGCTCAGCCTCGGTTGTCTGGTAGGGTAGATTACCCACATAAAGCGTCTTAACCATAAAAACACACCTCTACAAAAAATCTATTACTGAACGCTTTTAGCATTCAGTTCTTCATCAACCTATGGCCTAAGTCAATGAAGATGCTAACTTATATCAGTTTAAAGGAAAGAAGTCAAACAAATTTTCACCTTTTCCAGTTGCTTTTTTGAAATTTCGTAACATCTGTCTTGATTTTCCTTTGGGTATGCGAAATCTGCTGCCTTTTGGATTCCGAAGTCTTTTAGGTATTGACCGGTAATTGAGGTGTCTAAATTGTAAGCAAACTCTATCATCCTATAGGCGTTTTCAACACTGCTTCCGCAGGCTCCCCATCCCTCTATTAAGAGTTTTGTGTTGATGACGCCGGGATGTAGGGCATTCACAGACACGTTTCTATCTTTTAATTCCCTCGCCATCTTAAAGGCAAAAAGTATGTTGCACAACTTGGATAAGGAGTACGCACCGTAGGATTTTAGAAAGTGCCCTTTTTCTATGGCTTTGAAATCTACGTTGCTTGCATGGGCCATCGAGGCAACAACAATGATTTTAGATGGTGCGTTTTTAATAAGCGAATCCAGAAGTATATGCGTTATCAAAAAGTGGGCCAAATGGTTCACTTGGTATGTTCTTTCAAGACCGTCAATCGTCAGTTTTAATTCATGTGTAAAACATCCGGCGTTGTTTATTAGACAATTTATGTTCTCGTTCTGCATATGTTCAAAAGCGTTCTTTGTTTCCTTTAGGTTTTCGAAATCTGCACAGACGGTTTTTATGACTATTTTGCTATTTAACTCTTCTAACCTTTTGGCCGTTTCTTTTAATTTTTCTTTGTTTCTTCCGTGAATGATTAAGTTTTTTCCTTGCTTTGCAAACTCTGTTGCAGTTCGCAGACCTATACCATCCGTTGCACCAGTAATTAGAATAAATCCGTTGTTTTTCATTTCCTCACCCCTTTTGAAAACTCCCTTTATTCTGTATAATTTTTGCATGAAGCACAAGATTTTTGTTTATGGCACGCTAAAAAGGGGATTTTGCAACCATTTTTATCTTGAGGGCTCTAAATTCTTAGGCACGACGACCACAAGGGATAGGTACTTTATGTGCGTCGATCGTGGTATTCCGTATGTATTCAAAGGAGGAAGGGATAGTGGCTTTAAGGGGTTTATTAAGGGAGAAGTTTATCTGATTGATGTGGCAGTTTTAAAATCATTGGATTTACTTGAAGAACACCCCTATGAGTATTTCAGGGAGCGTGTGGAGCTTAAAAACTTCGGCTGTGCATGGATGTACCTCTATCCCCATTTTTCTTTTGGCTTTTACAGGGGCCGTTTAATCAAGCCCAAAAGAGGAGTGATAGAGTTTTTATGAGAGTTATTTTTATTCGCCTTTGTAGTGGGGTTTTCTCCTTAGTATAAATGCCTCTAAGCCCTCTTTTGCGTCTTTTGTTGAAAAGGCTATGCCGAATAGGGATGCCTCGTACTCCAAAGCCTTCTCTTTTGTCATATCTGCACCGTTTACAATGGCTTTTTTTGCTAAGCCCACAGCTATTGGCCCGTTTTGTATTATCCTTTCGGCTGTCTCAACGGCGTATTTCATCATTTTGTCCTTATCTTTAAACACCTTTGAGACAATCCTCAAATCTTTTGCCTCTTCGGCCGTTATCATCTTAGCCGTGAATGTTAATTCCTTCGCAATGTTCTTTCCTATGAGTCTCGGCAGGTTTTGTGTTCCGCCAAATCCGGGGATTATCGCGAGGCTTACCTCTGGTAAGCCAAATTTTGCATTTTCCGTTGCGTAAATGAAGTCGCAGAATAGGGCAAGCTCAAACCCTCCACCCAACGCATAGCCATTTACGCAGGCGATATAGGGTTTCTCTGATTGCTCAATCTTATGAAACATTTTTTGTACGAACCGTGAGAATTGTACAGCTTTTATGGGTGTCAGTTTCTTAAGCAGGTTTATATCACCACCCACGGCAAACGCTTTATCGCCACTGCCCGTTATAATGGACACTCTGACTTCCTTGTTTGTGTTTGTCTCATCTATAGCTTTATCGAGTTCGTAGAAGGCTTCAATGTTCAGTGAGTTCATTTTATCCGGTCTATTTATGACTATGTATCCAATGCCGTTTTTGATATCCAAATTTATCAGTCCCATTTTGTCCCCCTTATACCTCTATCACTTTTCCCCCGCCGCCTTCCACGTAACTTTCAGGGTACAGAACTTTTATCTCCCTTTTGTACATTGTGCAATGAGTTGGGCAGATTAATTTTAAACCCTCCAAAAACTTTGGATTTGTCCCATGCATACCACCTATAATCCCGTAGAGATCGCCGAAAGTTGAGGCAACCTTGAGGATGTGTCTCATATCTGGATGAGAACAACCTACGATTACCACAATGCCCTTTTCTGTTTTTATGCAAAGAGACTGTTCTATACCCTCAAGCTCGCCTGTTGAATACACGCCACCGTGCAGTTCTGTTGGTTCTTTGACTATTGCAACATCTTTGACATTTTCTTTTATCTTAAACGATGGCGGTATCCACAGCTTAACGTTGTTATTTTCTTTTAAAAACGGTCCCAATCCACCTGTATGATCCCAGTGGTAATGGGAGATAAAAACGTCTTGAATGTCTTTGGGGTTGATGTTTAAATTTTTCATGTTATTTAACAGTATTTCGCCATTTGCACCTGTATCAAATAGTATCTTTCTGTTATTTAGCTCTATCAGAGCTGAAAAGCCCCAATCGGGTTTTAGGTCATCCCTTAAAGTGGTGTTATCATAAATTATGGTAAGTTTCACTACTTACACTCCTTATCTGATGTGTTTTTTACTATTCTTTTCCAAAAGTTCTGTTTGTCAAGCAATTTTGTGTAATATAGTTGAACGAGTCAAGTATAGGTGATACGATATATTTAGGTCGAGTGAAGTAAAATGGTTATAGAGACAGGGTTTTATGGCCTCTGATCACGGCGGTAATGTATTTGAGATAGCAAAAAAACTTAACATAAACCCAGATGAGATAGTTGATTTAAGCAGTAATGTAGTGGATGCTGATTTGGATGTTGTTAAATTAAAAAGCAGGCTTCCGCCGGAAGAACCCGATGAGTTTGAGCGTTTGATTGAGAAAAAATTTGATCTTCAGTGCAATAGCGTTTTGGTCAATGCTGGCACTTCACAGTTTATAAAGGATATCTGTTGCATGTTTAGAGACAAAAAGACTTTAATCCTTGCACCCACATATATGGAATACGAAAAACAGAGCCGCAACTTTGGCCTAACCGTGCAGTATGCTTTATCAAAAGAGGATAACGGTTTTGAATTTGAGCTTGACAAGGTTGATTTTTCTAATTTTGATGTGGTTTTTATATGCAACCCCAACAATCCAACAGGCAGACTTTTAGAAAAAGAGGATCTTTTAAAGACGATAAAAAACAACCCAAATATTTTCTTTGTTATTGATGAGGCCTATATGGACTTTGACTTCAACATAAACTCACTTTTGGATCAGAAGATTAATAATCTTTGCGTGTTAAGGTCTTTTTCTAAACTGCATGGCCTTGCAGGTTTAAGGATTGGCTGGCTCTATTCGTCTAATGGCGATTTTATAGAAAAACTCAAAAGCTTAAGAGTACCCTGGAGTGTTTCTGAATTTGCACTTGAGCTTGCAAAAGCCGCCCTTGATAGGGATTTTACAAAAAAGATAGAGGAAATAGTGAGACTCAGGGATTATTTGATAGAAAGGCTTAAAGGTTTTGAGAAGATAAAGGTCTTTGATAGCCGTGCCAATTTTGTCTTGTTTAAGCTTTTAGGCGACCCAGAGGATTTTTTTGATTATTTCAAGAATAACAAACTGCTTTTGAGAAACTGTGCAAACTTTTACGGCCTAAATAAAGACTTCTTTAGGGTTTCGATCAAAAATAGATACAGCGTTGAGCTGTTTTTGAAACTCCTTGAAGGGTATTTTAAATGAAAAAGGCCATAATGTTCTGCGGCACGGCAAGTGGCGTAGGCAAAACAATAATCACAGCCGGCTTTTGTAGGCTTCTGTCCAATAAGGGCTTGCGAGTTGCACCGTTTAAGGCCCAAAATATGTCTTTAAATAGC
>JALUBE010000092.1 GCA_027045065.1 Desulfurellales bacterium
ATTTCGTAGATCTTTGTTAGGTTTGTATTTCCAGTAACACTTTGAAATTCCTTTTTCATTAAGTCTTTGACCTTTATACCCTCAAGAACATCCCTTATGTATTCGTATTTGTGGATCGGTGAGTGGGCTCTGTCTTTGACCTGGTGTCTTTCTATGCTGTAGCGTGTTGTGAGCAAGAAGCTTATGGATACAACCCACATAGATGGAACGATGAGTTCGTAGTTTCCAGTAATCTCTGCCACAACGATGATTATAGAAAGTGGCGTTTTATTTGTTGCGGCAAAGAACCCAGCCATTCCCACGATGGCAAATGATGCTGGATTGTTTACCAAAAACGGAGATAGGTGTTTAAGCAGTCCACCTATACCACCACCAATGGCCGTTCCGATGACCAACGTAGGTGCAAATAGTCCAACAGAATTTCCGCTTCCCAGTGTTACAGACGTGGTTATCATTCTTATGAATCCCAAGAGCAAAAGAACTGTAAAGGCCGTTTTGTTTAAAAATGCCTTTTGCATAATGCCGTAGCCCATACCTGCTGCATCCGGTATTATCATAGCAAATAAACCCACAATAAATCCGCCCAGTGCCGTTTTTATGTAAAGTGGAGTTTTAATCTTTGAAAATGTCTCGTTGGTTTTGTTAAAAATGTTGATGAAGATTATAGCACTAAAGGAACATACAAGCGCCAAAACCGTATAGGAGATAAATTCATAGATGTTGTTGAATTTCATTATGGGTGTTGAGAACATGTGCACCCAACCAAATTTGGCAGAAAAGATGGAGTAAGCAATAATGGAAGATATAGCAGCGGGAAGCAATGCCTCGTATTCAAAGTCGATGTCTTGATACAGCACCTCAACGGCGTAAATGGCGGCACCCATTGGGCTTCTGAATATGGCACCTACGCCACCTGCAAGTCCTGCAAGCATCAATATTCTTTTGTCCCTATCAGAAAGGTGGAAGAGCTTTCCTATTTGATAGCCAAATCCGGCACCCATCTGTGCAGCAGGTCCTTCCCTTCCGCCTGCACCGCCTACCCCTAAGGATATAACCGATACTAAAAGTTTAACAAATGGCACGCGTTTTCTTATGGGTTTGTTATTATGATAGGCCTTTATAACCTCTCCTGTTCCGCCACCCTTTGTCTCTTCGGCTAAAAGGTGGATAAAGAGACCGCTGATAAATCCACCCACAGTTATGATGATCAAAAACGCTATGCGGTTGAATGGTTTATGAACAAGGGGAAGTAATGGTTCTTCATTTGTTGGATGGCTCAAAGGGAAACCAGCTATGTGATTCATTAACGTTACGGATGTGAGATCGAGAAGGATAAAGAACACTATAGCCCCCAATCCAGCCAGCACGCCCACAATTGAGGCATAGATCAGCATTTTGCTTGTTTGTGAGCGCTTCAAATTCTTTATGACAAACATCAATTCGGATAGTGCAGAAACCTTCATTCCACCGTAACACTCTTTGCCAAATTTCTTGGCTGATCTATGTCGTTTCCCCTAAATAGTGCAACGTAGTAGGCAAACAGCTGCAAGGGAAGGATGTAAACAAATGGAGCAAAGTCGTAATCCACTTCAGGTACTTCTATGAAGTCGTCAACGATATCTGATTGTTTGTTACTTACAAGTATTATCTTGCCGTGGCGTGACTTTATTTCCTCGCAATTGGATAGACTTTTAGAATAAAGTGGTTCCTTTGGGTGTGCAACTACAACTGTTGGCGTATTTTCGTCAATCAGCGCAATTGGGCCATGTTTCATTTCACCTGCAGGGTAGCCTTCTGCGTGAATGTATGAGATCTCTTTTAACTTCAAAGCACCTTCTAAAGCAAGGGGATAACATATACCCCTGCCCAAGTACAAAAAATCTTGGTAGTTGTAATACTTGTCTGCAAGTTCTTTTGTTTTATCTTGTGTTTTATCAAATGTCTGTTTGATTAATGATGGTATCTTTAAAAGCTGTTTGACTTTCGGTTTTATATCTTTGCCTTTAAGTTGGGCTATGTAGAATGCAAGCATGTAAAGGACAGCCAACTGGCTTGTGAATGCCTTTGTCGAAGCAACGCTTATCTCAGGTCCTGCCAATGTATAGATGCACGAATCGGATAGCCTTGCAATGGCGCTCTCTTTCACATTTACAATGGAAAGCGTCTTTATGCCCTTACTTTTCGCCATCTTAAGTGGTTCTTTTGTGTCAGCTGTCTCGCCTGATTGTGAGATTGCTATAAACAGGTTGTTCTTTGAGTACAGGTAGTTGTAGTATCTGAACTCGCTGCCAATCTCTACATCAACCTTTATACCTGTGTACTTTTCTATGATGGATTTTGCTGTAAGTCCCGCATAAAAACTTGTTCCACAGGCTACAATTGTTATCCTATCAAGGTTTTTTAAGAATTCCTTGTCTATTGAGATCTCCTCATCCAAAAATATATTGCCATCTTCATCAATGCGCGATTGGATCGTGTTTCTTACAGCCTCATCCTCTTCTGCTATTTCTTTGAGCATAAAGTGCTTATATCCGCCTTTCTGTGCTTTCTCTTTACTCCAGTCGATCTGCGTCGGTTGCCTCTTGCTCTCTTTTTTATTTTTATCCCAAATAGTTATATTGCCTTTGTCTATAAGTGCTATATCTCCATCTTCTAAAAATATAAATTCGTGCGTATACTCGATCAAAGCCGAAACATCACTTGCAATATACGTTTCGTTGTTAGATAGGCCTATGACGAGAGGGCTTTCATGCTTTGCAAGCATCATGCAATCGAAATCCTTTGATATCGCCGCTATGGCAAAACTTCCCTTTAGCATCTCTACCGTCTTAAAAAACGCGTTCTTAAAGTCAGAACCTTCACGCAGGTATAGATCCAAAAGAAGCGCTATGATTTCCGTATCCGTATCTGTCTTCCTTTTGATATTTTTGTCTTTAAGAAAGGCCTCTAAGCTTCTGTAGTTTTCTATAATTCCATTATGTACAACGGATACACGTTCTGTGTGGTGGGGATGTGCATTTGTGCTTGAGGGTGCACCATGTGTGGCCCAGCGTGTATGACCTATGCCTATCGTGGCCGATGTATCTATGTTGCTTTCCGCAATCAACGTTATCAGATCCGTAACCTTCCCCTTTGTCTTAATTGTCTCTATCTTTTTGCCCTTTTTTAGGGATATACCCGCTGAATCGTATCCCCTATATTCAAGTGATTGCAAGCCCAACAGCAATATGCCTAACGCCTTTTTCTCTCCCGAATATCCAACAATTCCACACATAGCCCTTCCCTTATATCACCAAAGTGTGTTTTTTTCAAACATTCATGCTTTCTATTGCCTCACTGTAAGTTTTCAGTATATCCTTCCTCTTTACCACTCCTACGACGGACTCTGGGTCGTTTTCCTTTACAACGGGAATCATGCTTATGTCCTTAAAACCAATTTTGTGCAATAAATTGTTTAGGTTTTCTTCTTCTGTTGTTGTAATGAGGTCTTCATTGGCTATATCTTTTGCCAAGAGGAAGTCCATTATTGTGTCTTCCTCCCCTAAAATCGTTTTAAGCACACGCATCGTTATTATGCCTTTGAGCTTACCATCTACATCAAACATCAAAAGTGCATCGTCGTTACTGCTTTTTAGCTTTTCGTATACCCCTCTCACAGGTGTTCTTTGGTATACCCAAACGTAGTCATTTGATATTATGTCTTTGATCTTTATGTCTTCAAGTATGTCTCTTGAGAACTCTGTTCTATGGGCAGGTGATAGCTTTCTATTCTTCTCTTGTTTTTCATATATTGTCCATTTTTGTGCCACTATGTAGCTTATTGCAGCCGTCCAGATGGATGGGACGATCAAATGGTAGTTTCCTGTCATTTCGGTTACCATGACGATGGTGGAAAATGGTGTATTGGCTGCCGCAGTAAAAAAGCCTACCATTCCCACAATTACAAAAGCGGCAGGTTGGCTAACCAGATTTGACGATATGTGTTGTAAAATTAGGCCAACAGCACCACCTAAAGCACCACCGATAACCATTGATGGTCCGAATACGCCCGCACTTCCACCGCTGGATATGGTAAAGGCCGTTGAGAAGACCTTTAAAACGGCAACGAAGATCAACAGTTTTACCGTCACTGTGCCGTCCAATGCCTCTTGTAAAACACCGTAACCTGTAGATATGGCATCTGGTACGAAAACACCAATTAAACCTACGATAAGTCCGCCTATGGCAGGTTTTATATGCGGTATTATGGGTATCCTTTTGAAGATCTTGTCTCTAACACCGTAAAAGACCTTCACATAAAATATGGCGAATAGTCCGCACGTTATAGCTAATATGGCGTAGGATACAAACTCTACTGGGTTTGTGAATTTGAACGTTTTTGTGTAGAACAGTGGATGCCAGCCGAAGAACATGCTAAACACAGAATAGGCTACAATGGATGCCACAATTGTGTAAATGAACACCTCACCTTCGATTTCCGGATCTCTATAGAGTACTTCGCTTGCAAAGATTGCGCCAGCCATAGGTGCGTGAAATATGGCTCCCACTCCTGCACCCATGCCGCTTGCCAAGAGTATCCTTCTCTTTTTTTCCGTTAAGCCCAATTTTGTTGCAAAGAAAGAGCCAAAACCTGCGCCAATCTGGGCTATTGGTCCTTCCCTTCCACCAGAACCACCGCTACCCAGCGTTATGGCTGATGCGATCATCTTTATGATCGGAACAATGGGTTTTATTATGCCGTTTTTCCTGTGGTATGCTTCTATAGCAGCGTCTGTTCCGTGTCCCTCTGCCTCAGGAGCAAATGTGTAGACAAGTATGCCAGACAACAAGCCACCAACAGTGGTGATTACTACGAGCTTTAACGGTGAAAATGTCTTCTCAATGTGGTGAAAGAGTTTCGGTTCGCCGCGGGGTTCGTGAAGGGGGAATCCAGCTATGTTGTGCAAAAGGTTTACACTAAAAAAATGTGTAGTCACCAAAAAGGCAACTGCCCCAAATCCCGTTATAACACCAACAATTACAGCATAAAATATTAGTTCGCCTTCCTCTATTGCCTGTTTGGTGGGTTTTAGAAACAGGAGCATTTATTTTTTGTTCTTCTCCTTCATTCTCTTTTCCATCGTTTCACGGTACTTTTTTACCCATCCCGGTTTGTTTACTTGGGGTACGCGTGAAATGGCAAGTGCAAAAGGCTCTACATCCTTTGTAACCGTTGTTCCTGCGGCAATTAAAGCATCATCACCCACTTTAACCGGTGCTACAAGTTGGACATCAGACCCGATAAACACCCTATCGCCTATTATGGTTTCATTCTTTTGATATCCATCGTAGTTGCACGTTATTGTTCCACAGCCAACGTTTACATCTTCGCCAATTATGGCATCGCCCAAATATGTCAAGTGACTTGCTTTTGTTCCCTTTCCAATTTTCGCTTTCTTTGTCTCCACAAAATTGCCAATCCTGACGCAGCTTTTAAGCTCAGTCAACGGTCTTAGGTGTGCAAACGGACCGATTTCGCAGTTGTCACAAATGATGCTTTCTTCTATCACGCAGTACGGCTTGATATGAACGTTGTTCCTAATAACAGAATTTTCTATTACGCTACCGTTTTCAATTACACACTCTCTTCCTATCTTTGTTTTATCCTTTAGATGGACATTGGGAAAGATTATAGTGTCTTCACCTATTTCTACATCGTAGTTAACGTATGTGTTTTCAGGATCGACAAATGTTACATTTTCAAATCTGTCTATAATCCTCTGCTGCATAATTTTTCTTGCTTTACTGAGTTGTTTCCTTGTGTTTACACCCAACATGTTCTCTGGGTCTATGTTCAACGTGTCTACCTTCTTTAAGAATTTGATTATGTCTGTTAAGTAGTACTCGCCAGTCTTTTCGTTTTTCTCTATTTTTGGTAG
>JALUBE010000093.1 GCA_027045065.1 Desulfurellales bacterium
CCCTAACAACAACCTGAACGGTGGTTAAGAGTGCCATTAGTGTTGTGGGCGAGGCAATCCAAACGTTCTTCCTGCGCGCATAATCTATTACATCGCCGCAATACGCATTGACAAAGGCAAAAATCGCCTCAGCGGGCAAAAACATAATGGCCATCTGTGCTGTTACACCCCTTACGATGTACTTGCCTGCTATGTCGTCTATATGCTTTTTTAAATCAGCTTTAAACGCATTCTCATAGCGCGCCTTTTCCACCTCTTGCGCTTGTGTTAACCGAATGTAATTTTCAAGGGGAAACTTCGAATCTATGGGGATTACGCCCATCTCTGGAGCTTTTACTATCGCATCCACAACGTAGCGTTTACCATCATTCTCAATGGGGTACTGGATATCGTAAAGCTCTCTCTTTTCACCGAACACAGACATCAAAATACTCTCAAGCCTGACCTCACCGAAAACACCGCGCCTCTTTTTATCATCAAGTATCTTTTGTAAAGATACAACCTCACCAGACAGCTCTTCTATCTTCTTCTGCGCCTCTGATATCCTTGCAATACCCTCAATAATGTCTTTAAACGTTTTGTCGACATTCTCAAAACCCTCTTTTAACCTTCCATCTACCCTATCGCTGATTTGTAAAAGCTTATCCTCCACCGTTTGAACCAATTTGGTTATATCCTCATGATTCTGATCCCTCTGCTTGTCCAAAGAATTTGTAATTTTAACTGTGATATCATCGAATTTCTCTGTAATCTCCTTAAAACCTTTAAAGAGTTCGTCTTTCAACGTTATCCTTAAGTCCTGAACACTTTTTGATACGTTATTGTACAGATTTGCATTCTGTTCAGCCTGTGATTTGCTCTCCTTTGTCAAATCGATCAACGTGCTATTTACTCTTTCTGAGATCTTACCAATGCTTAACTTAAGGTAAATCAAAACAGAAAAAACGGCAACCGCTAAAACTGCGGCTGCTATCAAAACATACGTTTCCATTTTACTTTTTCACCTCTTTACCTAACTTCGACTCAATGGAGGCAATCTTTTGCTTCATCCTATTTGATCTGTTCTTCCTTATGTCAAACTTTACGGTGGAGTAGATCCTGTTGCAATCAGGCTCAAGAACCTCATAGGACTTTTTTAAAACATCCAAAGCCTTATCCATTGTTTCAGTCTCAAAGACCGTGCCCATTGGCGTAAGTTTATACTCAACGCCGCTTTCATCAATGACCCTTATGATTCTTGAAACGTAGCTACTGACACTTTCGCCCTTATCCGTAGGAAACATGGCAAACTCAACCAAAACCGACATCTCACTCCTCCTTGGGAATTGGGTTTCTATCTTCAACCGCCTTCTTGATTTTATCAATTACACTTGTATCTTCAAGTGTAGACATGTCTTGGGTTAGAGGTTTGCCAGAGGCAATAGCCTTCAGTATCCTGCGCACAACCTTACCTGAACGCGTCTTTGGTAGCGCATCTACAAACACAATCTCCTCAGGCTTTGCGATTGGCGAAACCTTCTCCCTGACCAACTCCCTCAGTTTCCTAACAATTTCATCGTGGCGCGTTTTATCAACACCCTCCTTTAATACAACAAATGCAAAAACCTCTTCACCTGTTATCTCGTTTGGCCTACCAACAACAGCAGCTTCGGCAACGAACTGACAACTTGTTAAGGCGCTTTCAATCTCAGCACAACCGATCCTGTGAGCGGAAACATTGACAACATCATCTGCCCTACCCTCCATCCAGAAATAGCCATCCCCATCCTTGTAAGCAAGATCGCCCGTGTAGTAGTATTTGCCGTTAAACTTTTCCCAGTAGTACTTTATGTAACCTTCATCATCGTTCCACAGTGTTCTAACCATAGAGGGCCACGGTTTTTTCAACACAAGATAACCCGTCTTGTTGGGCTCTTTAATGATATTGCCGTTCTCATCAACAATGTCTGGAAAGATACCCGGAACGGGTATACCTACACTGCCGGGCTTCTGATCTACAACAGGTAGGGAAGAGATCATGTGTCCCGCTGTCTCTGTTTGACCGTATGCATCGATAATTGGGCAACGTTTACCACCTACATGCTCCCAATACCAAAGCCAAGCAGCCTCATTCAGTCTTTCTCCACCTGTCGTCAAAAGCCTCAACGAAGAGAGGTCGTACTTTTTAACCCACTCATCTCCCCTTCTCATCAAAGCCCTGATGGCCGTAGGAGCCGTGTACATAACATTTATTTTGTACTTATCAACTAAATACCACCACTGGGCTGGGTTTGGATAAAGAGGCGTGCCTTCGTATATGAACGTTGTAGAGCCTATGGACAAGGGACCGTAAAGTGTGTATGAGTGTCCTGAGATCTAACCTATGTTCGCAGTGGACCAAAACGTGTCCTCTTCTTTTAAATCAAACACCCACCGTGCCGTCAAAATCCTCCACAAGAGATAACCAGCTGTCGTATGGACGACACCCTTTGGTTTAGCCGTAGAACCAGATGTGTAGATTATAAACAGGGGATCCTCAGAATCCATCGGCTCTGGATCACAGTACGGTTTTGCATAATCCGGGTCGCTCATCAGGTCTTGCCACCAGAAGTCCCTCAACGTCTTCATGGGAACTTCCCTATCAACGTGCCTAACAACAACAACGTACTTTATGAACTTTAGCTTCTCTATCGCCTTATCAACATTCTCCTTTAAAGGAATTGTCTTTCCACCCCTGAAACCGCCGTCCGCTGTCACAACAACGCTGCTTTTTGCGTCCAATATGCGCTCCCTTAAAGCCACAGAACTCATACCGGCAAAGACTACGGAGTGTATTGCCCCGATCTTTGTGCAGGCAAGCATGGCAATGGGCAGTTCAGGAATCATGGGCATGTAAATAACAACAACATCTCCCTTTTTAACGCCCAATGTCTTCAAAACATTGGCAAACTTATTGACCTGATACTGCAGTTCCCTGTAGGTCAAAATCCTCGTTTCACCCTGTTCACTCTCCCAAATTATAGCAGCCCTGTTTTTCTTCCTTGTCGTTACGTGCCTATCGACGCAGTTGTAACACATATTGAGCTTTCCGCCGACAAAGAACTTGTAAAACGGCGCATTTGAATCGTCCAAAACCTGTTTGTAAGGCTCAAACCAGCTTATCTCCTTCTTGGCGAAGTAATCCCAGAAACCCTCAAAATCCTCTTGAGCCCATTTACTTAGCTTTAAATACTCCTCATACTTCAGATTGGCCTCTCTTTTAAACTCCTCAGAGACCTTTATAATCATACCGTTTGCAGACATATTGAACTCCTTTCTTCTGTTTAACCGCTATTACCATTTTCACCCTTGTTCATCTCTTCCCTTAGTTTATCCCTGAGTTCCGAGAGCTTCTCCAAAACAGATACATCCTCAAGTGTGGATATATCCTGTTCAATCTTCCTGCCCGCAGCGATGTCCTTAAGCAACCTTCTCATGATCTTGCCTGATCGGGTCTTTGGAAGGGCATCGGTAAATATTATTTCGCTGGGCTTTGCAATGGGGCCTATTTCTCTACCAACATGATCCCTGAGCTCCCTGACAAGTTCGTCGTGCCTTGACTTATCGACACCCTCTTTCAAAACAACAAAGGCAACTATTGCCTCTCCCGTGATCTCATCTGGCCTACCCACAACGGCAGCCTCAGCAACATACTCATGGGAAACAAGGGCGCTTTCTACCTCCATTGTACCAATTCTATGTCCAGATACATTCAGTACGTCGTCCACCCTACCCATGATCCAGAAATAGCCGTCTTCATCTTTCCTTGCGCCATCACCGGCAAAGTAATAGCCCTTATCCTTAAACCTCGCCCAATAAACATCTATGTACTTTTTGTCATCTCCCCATACGCCCCTGAGCATTGATGGCCACGGCTTTGTTACAACAAGCAATCCACCTTTATCCTGGTCATTAATGGGATTTCCATCCATATCAACAACCTCTGCAAATATACCCGGCAGAGGCTTTCCTGCCGATCCAGGCTTTGTAAACTGTGCACCTGGTACGGTGGTTATCATATGGCCGCCTGTTTCCGTCTGCCACCATGTATCCACAATCGGTGCTTTTTCGTTGCCCACGATCTGATAGTACCACATCCATGCTTCGGGATTTATGGGCTCCCCTACCGTGCCAAGCAGCCTCAAAGAAGACAAATCGTGCTTTAAAACCCAATCATTTCCCAATCTCATCAACGCCCTAATGGCCGTAGGAGCAGTGTACAGAATGTTTATCGAGTGTTTTTCCACGAGTTCCCACCACTTCGCAGGCGTTGGATACGTGGGGACACCCTCATACATCACGGTTGTAGCACCTAAGGCCAAAGGACCATAAACGCCGTACGAATGCCCCGTAATCCACCCAATATCGGCCGTGCACCAGAACGTATCCTCATCCTTTATGTCGAATACCCACTTCATTGTGAGCATAGTCCAAAGCAAATAGCCGGCTGATGAATGCACAATGCCCTTTGGCTTGCCAGTAGATCCCGAAGTGTAGAGTATAAAAAGTGGATCCTCAGAATCCACATGCTCAGGTTCACAGTAAATCTGGGCATAGTCAGGGTCGCCCATCAAATCCTGATACCAAAAGTCCCTCAAAGGCTTCATGTGAATGTCTCTATCTATGTGGCGAACGACAACAACATAGCTAACCCTATGCTCAACCCTTTCCATAGCCTCGTCGACATTACTCTTTAAAGGAACAGCCTTACCATTCCTAAAACCGCCATCAGCCGTTACAATGACTTTGGGTTTTGCATCCTCAATCCTATCTTTCAAAGCCTCAGAGGAAAAACCACCAAACACAACTGAATGGATAGCACCTATTCTTGCGCATGCAAGCATGGCAATGGCAGCCTCTGGGATCATAGGCATATAAATCAAGACCCTATCACCCTTTTTCACGCCCAAAGTCCTCAGGACGCTTGCAAACTTGTTAACCTCTATATACAGCTGTTGGTACGTTAAAACCTGCGTTTCTCCGCTTTCACTCTCCCAAATGATGGCAGCCTTGTTCTTTCTCCAGCTCCTAACATGCCTATCGAGACAGTTGTACGAAACATTGAGCTTACCGCCAACAAAGAACTTGTAAAACGGTGGGTTAGAACCATCAAAGACCTCATCAAATCGTTTAAACCAATCAATCTTTTTCAAAGCAAAGTAACGCCAGAAGCCCTCCCAATCGGTTTCTGACCAACGCTTTAGCCTCTCATATTCATCCGCGTCCACGTTTGCCTTTTGGGAAAATTCGATTGAAGGATAAAAGACCCTTGTTTCCTTTAACTTGGATTCAATGACCCCCTTTTGCTTACCCATATCAAACCCCCTTATGAAATTATGTATAAAGCTTCATCCTAAATATACAATAAATGAAATATACTTGTCAACAATTATATCTGCTTAACAAATTTAATATAATGTAGAAAATTAGATGTTAAATCGTAGGTTAGATTTTCTTAACAAGTATGACAATGCGTCTGTTTATCGGATCATCCGGATTTGTGCCAGGAACGGGGCGCGTGGCTCCATAACCGACTATGCTATCAAACCTATCCATACCAACGCCGTTTGCCTGCAGTTCCCTCCTTGCCGCATTGGCTCTCATCGTTGAGAGATCCCAATTGCTTAAATTTCCAACAACGTAGGGATGGGCATCCGTATGACCCTCGATCACGATCTTATTCGATATCGATGCAAGTTGCTTCGCAACAATATCAAGCACTTCTTTTGCCCACGGTTCAAGCTGTGCGGATCCAGGATAGAACATGGGCCTTTTGTTCTTGTCAAAAATGACTATCCTCAACCCTTGCTCAGTAATCTCCATTTTTATCTGGTTTCTATACTGCAAGAGTTC
>JALUBE010000094.1:0-8990 GCA_027045065.1 Desulfurellales bacterium
TTTTTTTTTTTTTTTTCTGTGTATCTCATTTCGTTAATTTAAAAAAATCCATTAGGTCCAATATTGGAATATATTCTGCTAAAACAACAGAGATTTAGTTTTGAAAGATGAGGAGGCGTAAGTATGAAGAAGATTGAAGCTATTATTAAACCGTTCAAGTTAGATGCGGTAAAAGAAGCATTGGAGCGTGTAGGTATCAAGGGTATGACCGTATCAGAGGTAAAGGGGTTTGGTAGGCAAAAGGGTCATACAGAAATCTATCGAGGCGCAGAGTATATCGTTGACTTTTTGCCAAAGGTGAAGATAGAGGTGGTTGTTGCAGATGAGATGGCTGAAGAGACTTTGGAAGCCATTCTATCAAGTGCAAAGACGAATAGTGTGGGAGATGGAAAAATTTTTGTTATTCCCATTGAAAAAGCTATTAGGATAAGGACAGGGGAGGTTGATGATGAAGCTATTTAGGTGGATTTTAAAAATTTCATGGTTTGCTTTGTTACCGGCTACCGTTTACGCATCTAATGGTAAAATGGATAGTGGGGATACAGCTTGGATGATAACTGCAACGGCATTTGTTATGTTGATGACACCTGCAGGTCTTGCTCTGTTTTACGGGGGTATGACCAGACATAAAAATATCCTAAATACTATAGCAATGTCTTTTGTGGCATATTGTGTAGCAAGTGTTGTATGGATTGTATACGGTTTTAGTTTAGCGTTTGGTCCAGATATACATGGGATTATTGGTAACCTTAAGTATTTTCTTATGAAGGGTATTTTGCCGAACAGTTGTACGGGCTCGATACCTGAGTTTATTTTCTCCATGTTCCAGATGACTTTTGCAGCAATTACTGTGGCTTTGATAAGTGGCAGTATTGTTGAAAGACTAAAATTTTCGTCGTGGATTTTGTTTAGCCTAATGTGGGTTAGCATTGTTTATGTACCTATAGCTCATTGGGTTTGGGGCGGAGGATTTTTGTCTAATTTAGGTGTTCTGGATTTTGCAGGTGGAACGGTTGTTCATATCAATGCAGGTATTGCTGGCTTAATTTTCGCCCTTGTTTTAGACAAAAGAAAGGGTTTTAGAAAGGTAGCAATGCCGCCATCATCTGTTGTATTGACGACTCTTGGTGCAGCACTTCTGTGGTTTGGATGGTTTGGCTTTAACGCTGGCAGTGCTTTGGCTTCAAATGGTAGTGCTGCTTTGGCTTTTATAAACACAAACACTGCAGCAGCAATCGCAGCTTTGAGTTGGATGGGATTTGAATGGGTAAAGAACGATCACCCAACAGTGCTTGGTGCGGCATCCGGTGCCGTTGCCGGTCTTGTAGCAATTACACCTGCTGCTGGTTATGTGAATATTTTGGGATCTTTAATTATTGGTCTTGTTTCCGGAGCTTTGGGCTTTTACAGTGTTTCTTATTTGAAGTTTAGGTTTGATTATGATGATTCTTTGGATGCATTCGGTGTTCATGGAATAAACGGCATTTGGGGCGCTTTAGCCACAGGAATATTTGCTGATCCTAAGATGTCTGGTTCAAGTGGCCTGTTGTATGGTAATCTACATCATTTTTTAGTCCAGATATTTAGCGTCGTTGTTGTAATTGGATATACAGCTGTAGCAACTTTTATCATAATAAAGCTTGTTGACTTTATAACCAAGGGATTAAGGGTTTCTGAAGAAGATGAGATAAAGGGCTTGGACATTGCTGTACACACTGAAAAAGGTTTTGAACTATGATTGTTTATATATATACAATTTTGTAAACAAAAGTGCCAAATAATCTATATTTATTTGCTTTTAAATCTTAAGTTTTAAGCAAAGGAACAATAAATGCTAATAGTAGGATCAAAACTGCTTGGAGGTATGGGATGAGATTGATTAAAAATGCTTTCTTAACGGCAACTTTGGTGATCTTGCCTTTTAGCGCTTTTGCTTCGACGGGTGGCATTAGTGCAGGTGATACTGCCTGGCTTTTGATATCTGCAGCCCTTGTTATGATGATGACGCCTGCTGGTCTTGCCCTGTTCTATGGTGGTATGGTGCGCTCTAAAAACGTTTTAAACTCCATGGGTATGTCTTTTGTAACCTACGGTATTGTTTCTGTTCTGTGGATTATTTTTCAGTTTAGTTTGGCCTTTGGAGGGGACATTAATGGTTTGATAGGAACATTCAAGTATCTGTTCATGGGCAGGAACATTAATTTGGTTTATCCTGACACACATGTTTCCGTTATGGCTTTTGCAGCTTTTCAGCTTACGTTTGCTGCTATAACCACCGCTTTGATCAGTGGTTCTGTAGTTGAAAGGGTTAAGTTTAGTTCTTGGGTTGTCTTTAGCGTTATTTGGTCAACAATTGTGTATGTTCCACTTGCCCATTGGGTTTGGGGCGGTGGATGGCTCACCAAAATGGGCATAGCAGATTTTGCCGGTGGCTTGGTTGTTGAGACATGTTCGGGTATTGCTGGTCTTGTCTTTGCTTTGATGGTTGGTGCAAGAAGGGGATTCAAAAGGGAGGCTATGCCACCATCCTCAATAGCGCTATCAATTTTTGGAGCTGCAATGCTGTGGTTTGGTTGGTTTGGCTTTAACGCTGGTAGTGCCATTGCCTCAAATGCACTTGCTTCAAATGCATTTCTTGTAACAAACACAGCCGGTGCCTGCGGTGCTTTGAGCTGGATGCTTATGGATTGGAGCGTGCATAAGCATCCAACGATGTTGGGTTTTGCATCTGGTGCCGTTGCGGGTCTTGTTGCTATAACGCCTGCTGCAGGATTTGTTAACAACGTTGGCGCAATTGTAATTGGTTTTGTGGCTGGAATTATAAGTTGGATAGCGACAGGGTATTTGAAGTATAAATTAGGCTACGACGATTCTTTGGATGTATTCGGAGTTCACGGCTTAAACGGTATCTGGGGTATGATAGCCATTGGTTTTTTTGCCGATCCAAAGGTCAACTTTGCACGTGGTCTTATCTACGGTGGCACGCATCAAATTGTTGTGCAGCTAATAGGTGTCGTAGCGACAATAACATTTGTTGCCGTTGGCACTTTTGTAAGCGGCAAGATAACATCGGTTCTTACAGGTGGCTTGAGGGTTGATGAAGAGGATGAGATTAAAGGCTTGGATGTTGTTGTTCACACAGAGAAGGGCTTTGAGATTTAATCTTAGGCTGGCCTTTTGGCTGGCCTAATTGCCCAGACGAGCAAACTGCCAAAGATGGCGATTGCAACATTGAAGCTGAACGCTACCTTAAAGCCAAATGCATCAACTAAAGCACCGATTACGCTTGGAGCAATGGATGATCCGATCATGACCATGCCAAATACTACGGCTATGTTTGAATTGACCTTTTTACCACCAATTTCTGCCGCAAATGCATGTCTTACAGGTATGGACAAAGACATAAAAAATCCCATTAATAAGAGAAAAATGAGACTGGGCTTTATTAAAAACAATCCTAAAAAGGTGCCCATGAGAAAATAGCTAACGGATATTGTAAGCTTTCGACCAATTTTGTCCGAAATTGTACCACCAAGAGGCTGTGCGATTAATCCTGCAAGCAGCATAACTGAAGCCTTTAAATTTGCGTTTAGGATGTTTGAACCGTGAGAATAGAAATAGGCAGGTAGGAAGGATGATATGCCGCGTGAGAAAAATGGTATAACAATTGCAACAATGCCGAGTGTGATCAGTTCCTTTGTCAATGTGCTTTTGAATGATGTTTTTATGGGTTCCTCTTTAATCTTGATAGCTGATAAAATGATTAGAGCCATCAAGATGCCCGGTGTAGAAACTATGAGAAAGCTCTTCATTCCATATACAGAAAGTAGATACCCCATGGATATGGGTGCAAAGGAGTAGCCCAATGCCCCACCTATGCCGTTTAGTCCTATTGCCATACCTTTTCTGTCTTTAAATACACTGCTCAAAATGCCCATGCCTTGGGGATGGTATGTTCCAAGACCTATGCCTATCAGTATTGTTGCTAAAAGTGCAGTGTAGTAAGAGTTAGATATGTAAAACAAAAAATAGGCAATGGATAGAGTGATAAATCCAGCCGTTAAAGTCAGTTTTCTTATGGCATGGGTTTCAGATAAGTGGGCTATGGGTGATTGGAGTATAGCGGATAAAAGATAAGGCACGCTCAAGAGCATGCCGGATTGGAAGTAGTTGATGGTGTATAGTTTTTTTAAAACAGGGATAGCAGGTGCAATTAACAGTGAATACCAATCATTTACAAAATGCGCCGTTGCAATTACAAGCAGAAGAACAATGGGATTTGTTAGGCTTTTCACTTATTTACACGCTCTACGTACTCCCCTGTTCGTGTGTCGATTTTTACAATGTCTCCCTCTTTGATAAAGAACGGTACTTGTACAACCGCACCAGTCTCAAGTGTTGCCGGTTTTGTGCCCGTTGCCGCTGTATCGCCTTTAAAACCGGGCTCTGTTTCTACGACAGCTAACTCAACGAAGTTCGGCAGATTGACGCCTATTGGAGTTCCCTTGTAAAGTACAACGCTTACCTCTTTGTTTTCTTGTATGAACTTTGCAGCATCACCCATTGTTTTTTCAGGAATTGTGTATTGATCATAGCTGTTTAGATCCATGAAATTGTAGCCCTCGTTATCTTTATAAAGGTATTGCATCATTCTTTCTTCAACGTCTGCCAAGGGTAGTTTAGTTCCCGATTTATAAGTTTTTTCAACAACGTTGCCTGTTTTAAGATTTTTAAGCTTTACCCTCACAAATGCTTGGCCCTTTCCGGGTTTTACGTGTTCGTAGTCCACGATCTCGTATGGATCGCCGTCGATCTCTAATTTTACGCCTCTTTTGAATTCGTTGGTTGCGATTTCAGCCATTTTCCCTCCTACCAATATTTCTTGTAAAATAGTTTAACATCATGATATACACCAAGGGACTCCTTTCTACTCCTCAAGTCCTATTAATTTTGCCTGTTTTTGTAGACAATCTGCAACAAAGAGGATGTGTTCTGATAAATCTACGCCCAATTCCTTTGCGCCCTGTTCTATTTCATCTCTGTTCACGCCCCTTGCGAATGCCTTATCCTTGAGTTTTTTCTTAACCGACTTCATCTTTATGTCTTTTAGGTTTTTTGTTGGTCTTACCAAAGCATACGCATACAAAAATCCGCTCAATTCGTCAACGGCGAACAGTGCCTTTGCCATTAGTGTTTTTCTTTCAACACCGGTGTAACTTGCATGTCCCAGTATTGCTTCTATCATCTCTTCGTCCACACCCTTTTCCCTCAAAATCTCTGCCCCTTTGTAAGGGTGTTGATCGGGGTATTTTTCATAATCAAAATCGTGCAATAGGCCAGCAATAGCCCACCGCTCTTCATCTTCTCCAAACTTTTTTGCATAACATCGCATAGCTTCGCTTACACAAAGCGCGTGCCTAATTAGGCTCTCACTTTGTGTGTATTCCTTTAACAGTTCCATTGCCTCATCA
Organism: Desulfurellales bacterium; assembly: GCA_027045065.1. Classification (GTDB taxonomy): domain Bacteria; phylum Campylobacterota_A; class Desulfurellia; order Desulfurellales; family Hippeaceae; genus Hippea. The sequence continues at coordinate 5,472 of JALUBE010000094.1, forward strand.
TACGTCATGGTTTCACCTCCCACTAATCGGCTAAAGTTTATCTGTTTTTTGCCAATTTTCAAGAAAAAGGTAGAAAGTTTGTTTTAAATCGATAAAATGAAACCCATGAATGTGTCTTTGATTGGTATGCCATCATCAGGAAAAAGCAGTGTCGGTGTGATTTTGGCAAAAGTGATGGCTTATGACTTTGTGGATACGGATATTTTGGTGCAGAACAGAACTGGTTTGACACTTCAAGAGATTGTTGACCATTTTGGATATTTGAGGCTAAGACAGATTGAGGCTGATCTGGTTTTAGCCCTCAATTGTGAAAACACGGTCATATCCACTGGTGGCAGTGTGGTATACTCCGATGTTGCCATGAGACACCTCAAAGCCATATCTAAAGTGGTTTATTTAAAGATTAGCTTTGATGAGATGTTAAAAAGGCTTGGTGATTACTCAAAACGGGGACTGGCTAAACCAAAGGAACAGACCATTGAAGAGCTTTACAAAGAGCGCTCAGAGCTGTATGAAAAAATACGCTGATTTGGTTTTTGTAAACGAGGGAATGTCTTTAACAGAGGCGGCTTTAAACTTGGCACATTTATTGAGATGATAACCAAAAAATTGCTTGCTGTTTTGGTTACTTTATACGTTTTTGGCGCGCTATTACACTTGGGTAGGATGTATCTGCACAGGGAAGAGCCGCGTCGCTGTATCATAGCGATGGAAATGAATTATTCAGGGAATTACTTTGTGCCGCACGTTCTTGGCAGACCGTATTTTAAAAAACCGCCTTTGCACAATTTTGTCTTAGCTATGTTTTTCAAGGTGTTTGGCATGAGTGAATGGAGCGCACGGATTGTATCTGTGCTGTCGATGTTTGCTATTATGTTTGCCATATTTATAGTTGCAAAGGATATTATTGGTTCTGATGCCGCTCTTTTTTCTGCTTTTTCCTTCGGTTTGGCTTTTATTTCTTATTTTAACTACGGCATGCTTGCTGAAACAGACATGTTCTTCTCCTTACTCGTTTTTGCGTCTTTGGTCTGCATCTTTAAAAGAAGGCTTTTTTTAGGCAGTGTATTTACCGCTTTTGCACTTTTAACCAAAGGCTTTCCTGCGTTGCACTATTTTTATCTAACGTTATTCTTTTACGCTTGGGCAAAAAGAGAGTTAAGGCGTTTTCTTTTGTCTAAAGAGACTATTTTTGGCGCAGTTTTTATATTTTTGACCTTTTTTGGCTGGCTTTTAGCTGTTTCTAAGGGTAATGTGCATCGGTTTGACCTGGCTTTGGGAACCCTAATCCAGGCGAGTGGCGGCCGTGTTTTGAGCATAGAAAAAGTTCCAGAAGTTCTTAAACACATAGTCAAGTTTCCCATAAGCTTTTTCCTAAGATTTCTCCCCGCATCCATTTTGTTATTTTTGCTTTTAAAAAAGGATTTTCTGAGTGAGTTTAAGGATTCAATAAAGTCGGATAAAAAGATAAAAGATCTATTTGTTTTTAGTGTTACTGCGTTTTTCCCAAATTTTCTGATTTATTGGATCATACCCGATGGACGCGTTAGGTATACTTTAGTTCTGTTTGCCGTTCTGTCGTTTGTTTTGGGTATTGTTTTTTATGTGTATGAATTTTATCCCGTTTTTGAGCTGAAGAAAATATTTAAGTGGTTTTTTGGCATTCTCGCTTTTTTTGCTGTTTTTACAGTGTTTTTTGATTTCGAATTTGTTAAGGGATTGGATTACTATATAGGTGGCATTGTTTTTGTCCTATCTATTTTGTTTGTAGTTTTGGTGGATAAAATCAACCCTGAATCTGTCAGGTTAATTGTGGGTGTGGTTGTAACTGGTGTTTTGATGAAACTTTTGTACATATCCTCCTACAATGCCTACCTTTACACCTATTACACGAATTACAAAGAGTACGGTTTCAAGACTGCAAAAATCATTTTGTCTAATCATCCAAAATATGTTATGACTGATGGCGGTAATTTGAGGTTGTTTGTCTATGTGGAGAAGTATTTAGGTATGCAGTTACACCCCATAAGCAACAAGCACGGTGCCGTTATAACACGGAACAGCACTGTTCTTAAAAAGATCTGGTTGAAGCTTGAGTTACCAGACCATATTTATTACGTTGGAGAAAAATGAGGAGGTGGAAAGATATGAGTGAGTTAGACGAGAGGATCATTTCTAAGGCCATTATAGAGCGATACATGAAGAGACTGCTGGATTATTTGGAAACGGATGTTGCAATCGTAGGCGGTGGTCCTGCGGGCCTTGTGTGTGGCTACTACTTGGCTAAAAATGGCGTTAAAGTTGCACTGTTCGATAAAAGATTGACCATCGGTGGTGGTATGTGGGGCGGTGCAATGCTGTTTAACGAAATCGTAGTTCAAGAGATGGGCAGAGAGATTTTAGATGAGTTTGACATAAATTATGAAAAATACACGGATGGATACTATACTGCTTGCTCCATTGAGGCTGTTACGACTCTTATTTCAAAGGCTACAAAGGCAGGACTTGCAATATTTAATGCGATAGAGGTAGAGGATGTTGTGTTCAAACAGATAGATGGACAGTACAGGGTTAACGGTCTTGTTGTTGGGTGGACAACGGTTAATATGGCTGGTTTACTTGTTGATCCAATAGTTGTAACGAGCAAATACGTTGTTGATGCCACGGGTCATGATGCAGATGTGACTACGGTTTTGGCCAGAAAAGGAGGTGTAACACTCAATACTCCTACGGGTGGCGTTGTTGGTGAAAGACCCATGTGGGCTGAAGTGGGCGAGAGATCAACTGTTGAGCAAACAAAGGAGGTCTATCCCGGGCTTGTTGTTGCTGGCATGGCTGCTGTGGCTGTCAGTGGTTCACATAGGATGGGGCCTGTGTTTGGTGGAATGCTACAATCTGGTAAGAGGGCTGCAGAAATCATTATGGAGAAATTGAAAAAATAATTTTGTTAGACTTGATTTTATAGGTTTTTTGCATTATCGTATTAAAAAAGCCGCCGAAAGGAGGGTGGTATGAACGTAAATGCGCCATTGACGGGTATTAGAAATGCTTTTTATAGGCAGGATATCACTGCAAATAATGTAGCAAATATAAACACAAAGGGCTATAAACAGATCAACGTAGTAAATGAGACATTAAAGGGCGGCGGAGTTAAGGGTAGAGCCGAGGTATCGCGTGCTCCTGCAAACCACAATGGCAATAATGTAAACTTAGTTGAGCAGGCAGTCAATCAGATTAACAACGTCAACCAAGAGCGTGCGAATGTTAATGTCTTACGTGCCCAGAACGAGATGATAGGAAGCTTGATCGATATCAAAGCATAATTGATCTATCCTGATTGAATAAATCTTATAATATAGATGCTCAAGAGGTATACGTGGGGTTGTGTTTTTTGTTTTGTTAGATTAAGTATTTTTAAGTATACAAAATGATAAGAAATAGTTTTATTTTATTTAAAATTTACTTGACAATTTTGGAATATGGACATAAAAATAAAAAAGAATGAATTAAAACAAAACA
>JALUBE010000094.1:9000-24492 GCA_027045065.1 Desulfurellales bacterium
GAGGTGTTCTATGAAAGCTCTATGGTCGTGGTATTTTAAACCTAATTTGCTATTTAGGATTCTTGTGGGATTGGTGCTGGGTGCTATTTTTGGTTTAATATTCGGTGAGAAGATACTGTGGGTTAAACCTTTTGGCGATGTTTTCATTAGACTATTAAAGATGATCGTCATGCCGGTCATTATAGCTTCGTTAGTTGTTGGTGCTGCCAGTATTGAACCGGCCAGATTAGGTAGAGTAGGTGTTAAAATTATTGTGTTATATTTGATAACTTCTGCATTTGCTGTGGCAATAGGTCTAATATTTGGTAATCTTTTCCATGTTGGAAGTGGTGTTGATCTGGCAAAGATTAGTCATGGCGTAGTTAAGAAAGCAACAGCTCCAAGTCTTACAGCTATCTTGATAAATATAATACCTAAAAATCCATTTACAGCTATTGTTAAAGGGCAAGTTTTGCCTGTTATATTTTTCTCGATAATATTCGGTATTGGTATAGCTTTCTTGAAGGATAGTGAAGATGAAAGACTAAAGAGTTCCGGTGAAGTTGTCTTTAGATTCTTTGATGGAGCTGCTGAAATTATTTATAAAATTGTAAGATGGATTTTAGAATATGCACCTATAGGCGTATTTGCTTTGATTGCTGTTGTTTTTGCAAAAGAAGGTGCAAAAGCTGTTGGACCTTTGGCTTTGGTTGTTTTAGTTGTTTATCTGGCACTGATAACTCATGTTATAGTAACATACGGTGGACTTTTGGCTATAAACAGGATCCCACCATTCAAGTTTTTTAACAAGGCTAAAGAGGCATCTCTGACGGCGTTTGTAACGAGGAGTAGTAGCGGAACACTTCCTGTTACCATGAAAGTAGCTGAAGAGAATTTAGGTGTATCAAAAGGTGTTTATTCCTTTACTTTGCCATTAGGTGCCACCATAAATATGGATGGAACAGCAATATATCAGGGAGTTTGTGCACTATTTATTGCTACTGCCATTGGAATGCATCTGAGTTTAGCCCAGCAAATAACTGTTATTATTACAGCAGTGCTTGCATCGATAGGTACAGCGGGTGTTCCAGGTGCAGGAGCAATTATGTTATTGATGGTTTTGAGTTCAATAGGATTGAATTTATCGGCTAATAGTCCTGTATCTTTGGCTTATGCTATGATATTGGGCGTGGATGCGCTTTTGGATATGGGTAGAACATCTGTGAATGTTACAGGAGACTTGGTATGCACCACAGTTGTTGCCAAAAGTGAAAATGAGGTTGATTTTAATGTATTGGAGAGTTAGTCGATGAAAAGACTCGGTATTATAGGTGGCATGGGTCCTGAAGCAACTGCTGATTTGTTTTATAAAATCATAAAAAACACGCCTGCAAGGTCAGATCAGGAACATATACCTATAATTATAGATAATTATCCTCAAATACCTGATAGGACAGCTTTTTTAAAAGGCACGGGTGAATCCCCGTTGCCTTTTTTATTGGAGTCGGTTAGGCGCCTTGAGGCTTGTGGGGTTGATTATTTATGTATGCCTTGCAATACTGCTCATTATTTCGTAGACGATATAAGAAAAGCCACTAATATACCTTTTGTAAGTATTGTTGAGTCTACTTTAGAATCTATACTTAGCAAAAACAAGGAATACAAAAAAATAGGTTTAATGGCTACGGATGGTACTTTTATAGGAAAAGTCTATCATAGTGTATTTGAAAAAAAGGGATTAAAAATTTAGAATTTTGATGAAGATATTCAGAAAGATATTATGAATTCAATATATCTTGTAAAATAATTCAATATATCTTGTAAAATCTGGCAAGAAGAAAAAGGCTATTGAAATTTTTAAAAATACATATCTTGAGATTATTAGAAATGAGTATGATTGTTTAATAGCTGGATGTACCGAAATACCTGTTTTGTTGCCGTACGTTAATCTCGAATTAGCCGACGTTTACGATGCTACGGATATACTCGCAAAGAAAGTTGTTAATCTTTGTTTAGCAGAGGATAAAGTTGTACGCACTTAGGTGTCATTCCTGCAATAGGGAATATGATATAAATAAGCCGATTTGGAGATGTAAGTGTGGTGGATTTTTGGATATTGTAAGCGATGAAAAAGTATATTTAAGTTTAGTTGATAAAACCATTAATGGTTTTTGGCGTTATAAAAAATTTATTCCAGTTTTATCCGAAGAAGCAATTGTTAGCTTTAATGAAAGCTTTACCCCCATTGTTAGGGATAAAGTGTTTGGCAAGGACGTTTTTTTGAAGCTTGATTATCTTTTTCCATCTGGTTCTTATAAAGACAGAGGCTCATCTGTGTTGGTCAGTAAGGTAAAAGAGTTGGGGATTAGTAAAGTTTTAGAGGATTCATCGGGTAACGCTGGATCATCAATAGCTATGTACTGCGCTAAAGCTAATGTGGAGGCCAACATATTTGTCCCTTCCTCAACTTCTAAAGGAAAGCTAACGCAACTGGTAGCTTTTGGTGCAAATTTGAAACTTGTAAAAGGTGATAGGCAAGCGACGAGCGAAGCCGCTCTAAATGCAGCTGAAAGAATGTATTATGCAAGTCATGTTTATAACCCTTTCTTTTTTGAGGGTACAAAAACGTTTATTTTTGAGTTATTTGAGCAAATGAACTTTAAATTACCAGACAATATTGTAATGCCCGTTGGGAATGGGACTTTGCTAATCGGCGCTTATATAGCTTGTAAACAATTAATGGAATCGGGTTATATTGATGAGTTTCCAAAGTTTGTGTGTGTACAGTCTGATAATTGCTCTCCATTAAGCTATGTTTTGTATGGTAAGGAGAAAAGATATTCTACAACTATGGCAGAAGGAATAGCTATTAGAAATCCCCTTAGATTAGATCAGATGTGTGAAATTATAAAGGAAACAAAAGGTATTGTTATTACTGTTTCAGAAGAAGATATAAAAGAGGGCTTGTTGGAAATGGTAAGAAAAGGTTACTACATAGAGCCTACGTCTGCATCCGCAATAGCAGCTTTAAAAGTTGTCGATTTAACCGGTTCCACTCTTGTGGAACTTACCGGAAATGGATTGAAGGCAAACGAAAAAATATACAGCTTACTAAAATAAAATTAGGGGGCAAATACCCCCCTCTTGTTTATTTTTTTGCCCATAAGCCGTGGATGTTGCAGTATTCCCTCGCAGAAACCTCTTTTCCTTCTGGCACCTCAAATACTGCCTCAGGTGCATCTCCTGGGTTCAGGAATTTTCTGTATACAATGCCATCGACAATAAGCTCGATCCATTCAATATAGTGTTTCTCTTCCATAGGATGTGCCTGATTCTCGCCAACTTTCACAATGTACTTGTTGCCTTCCCTTGTTATGAACGGAACATGTTTTTCGGTCGAAGAATCGGCTGTTTGCTCTTCCAAAAGTCTCATTGGCTGACCGCAGCATACAAGAGCATCAGCTCCTTCGTGGATTACCTCAATAATGTTTCCACAAATGTCACATTTGTAAACCTGCATCTTCTTTGTCATCTTTTCACCTCCCGTTAAATTTTTATATTTCAGGTGTATATTGCCTGCTTGCAAGGTCTTTATCTATCATGAAAATTCCGTGTTTACTTCCCTCAACTAATTTGAGTTTATCGATAATTTCTCTGTCGTTTTCCTCTTCTTCAACTTGCTCGTTTATAAACCACTGCAACATGTTGTAAGTTGCCCTGTCTTTAAGTTCTTCTGCCAAATCAACGAGTTCATTTATACATTTTGTTATATGTTGCTCGTGTTTTAATGTTTCTTCAAAGGCGTGAAGCGGTGATTCCCACTCATGCGGTGGTTCTTTAATAGCCATAAGCTTAACAGTAGCACCCTGACTCTGCAAGTATTTGTAAAATTTCATAGCATGATCCATTTCTTCTTTGTATTGAACCATCATCCAGTTTGCGAAACCTTTAAGTCCAATAGAATCGAACCATGCCGACATTGAAAGATATAAATAGGCAGAATAGAGTTCTTCGTTGATTTGTTTGTTAATTGCATCTTCCATCCTTTTGTCTATCATTTTTTAAACCTCCTAAAATTTCTCAAATTTATCTTTTGGAACACCACATACCGGGCATTTCTCAGGTGGATTATCTCCAACGTATGTAAATCCACATACCGGACAGATGTATATGTCTTTGTCTTCTAAGTCTTCTCCTTTTTTTACCTTTTCCTTAGCATCTTCATATAGTTTTTCGTGTATTTTCTCTGCCTCTATTGCGTAGTGTATGGATCTCTGGGCTTGTTTGTCATCGAACAGTTTTGCTATTGCCTCATAAGCTGGATACATGTCCTCTATCTCAAATTCTTCACCACTTCTTGCGCTTTCTAAATTTTCTACATTGTCCTTTGGTATTCCCAGAGCTTTTGCATGGTTTTTGGCATGGACAAATTCAGCATAGGCGATAGCCCTAAACAGTCTTGCCAAGTTTTTCTTTCCTGAGTTTTCGGCAATTTCTGAAAAAATCAGATATTTCATATGAGCCATACTTTCTCCAGCAAAGGCTTCATTTAAAGCTTTCTCTACCATCTTTCTCATGTCTTTTCCTCCTGTAATCTTTTTAATTCTTCCAAAACCTTATCCACATGACCTTTTACCCTGACATTCTTCCACTGAGCCCTGATAGTGAGCTCAGGATCGATGATAAACGTGCTTCTTATCGTTCCGTAGTACTCTTTTCCATAGTTTTTCTTCAATCCCCATGCTCCATATGCCTCTAAAACTTTATGTTCTTCGTCGCTCAATAAAAGTATTCCTAAACCGTGTTTTTCAATGAATTTTGCATGGGACTTCGGTGAGTCTTTGCTAATTCCAATGATGGTCGCTCCAAGTTTCTGAAATTCTTCCCTTTTCTCTGTAAACTCTTTTGCCTCTTTTGTGCAACCCGATGTGTTGTCTTTTGGGTAGAAGTAAAGTACAATCCACTTACCTTCGAAATCCTTTAGACAATGTTCTTTTTCCTTATGATCTTTAAGGCAAAAATCAGGCGCTCTTTTCCCTATCATTTTGCTAACCCTATTGATTTATGTTTTTGATAAATTAACTCTGCAAATTCATCCAGCTTTTTGTAATCTTCCTCTTTCGGAAGTCCTTTTATAAACACGGGCTCTAATAGTTCAGCTTTCAGGTTTGCTAAATTAGACTTTATTATGTCAGCTGCTCTGCCACCCCATCCGTAAGAGCCGATTACACCTGCAAACTTAGTTTTAGGTCTCAAGGCATTTGCCAAATATGCTCCATACACTGCTGCAGGATGTGCACCTGCTAAAACCATTGGGGTTGCTATTATAATTGTAGCCACATCCACTAAATCCATGGCCAACTCGCCCACGTCACAAGTCACTAAATTTCTGATTTTAACATCCACGCCCTTTGATTCGAGCTTATCAGCCAAGTGCTCGACCATTTTCCTTGTACTTTCATGCATGGATACAAAGGCGATTAAGACCATATTTTGTGGCATCGGATCAATCCACTCTTCATATGCCTTAATTATGTACTCTGGGTCATCAAACACAGGTCCGTGACTTGGTGCAATCATCTTAATTTCTTTCTGTCTGATTTTCTTTATATTTTTCTCAATAAACGTTCTAAAAGGCATCATAATTTCTGCGTAGTATCTCTTTGCCTCATGGTAGACTTTGTCGTAGTATTTGGCAAAAGTGTACGATGTTGCAACATGGCTACCGAAGAAGTCGCAGCTAAATAGGATTTTGTCCTCCCTTAAGTATGTACTCATTGTCTCTGGCCAATGAACCCAAGGGGTTAAAATAAACTCAAGTGTTCTGCCGCCCAGATCTATCGTATCGCCTTCGTCAACTATAGTGAATTTTTCTTCTGGTATATGCAGTAGATCCATTTCGAAATTTTTGCATTTTTCGTTTGTTACAAGTTTTGCTTCGGGATACATATCTAAGATCATTGGTATGCTTCCGGAGTGATCCTGCTCGGCATGGTTAGAAATTAAATAATCTATCCTTTCAATGCCCAAATCTTCCAAATTTTTCTTGAGCTCTTCGAACTTGTGTGGTTCAACCGTGTCAATGAGAGCGGTTTTTTCTTTACCCTGAACGATGTAGGCGTTGTAGCTTGTTCCTTGTGGTGTTGGCACTATCTCATCAAACAATGTCCTATCCCAATCTATTGCACCGACGTTATAAACTCCGTCGGTTAGTTTTTTAATCATCCTCTATCACCTCCTCAAAGTCTTCTTTTGTAACACCGCATACTGGACATGTCCAATCGTCTGGCAAATTCTCAAATGGTGTACCTGGTTCTATGCCACCTTCAGGATCTCCCTTTTCTGGATCATAAATGTAACCACATACTGTACATCTGTACTTTTTCATCTTTTTCCCTCCACTTATATTTTTATCCTCTTTTTTCTCCTCTTCAATATATGTGGGTGCAGTTTTTGGTGATTTTCCATTTTTGACTTCATGGTAGTAAGCATACGTCATTGGCTCGTTGCTACTTAAAATATTGGCGTATATGACCTCTCCTACAAATACCGTGTGGGTGGATACATCAACTTTATTCACCACTTTTGCAACTAAATATGCAACGCCGTTTTCCAAAACTACAGGAAGCCCGTCGATCGTTTTGTAATCTACGCCCTCAAATTTGTTTGTATCTCTTCCGCTTTTAAATCCAAATTTTCCTATGAATTGCATGGGCGTCTCTTTTTTTAGTACAGTTGCAGAAAATACGCCTGAGCTTTCAATAAATTCGTGTGTTAAATTCTGTTTGTTTATACTGATGGCTATCGTTGCAGGCTGAGATGATATTTGAAACACCGTGTTTGCTATCTGCCCATTGAATTTACCGTCTTTGACCGACGCAACGATGTAAAGTCCATAACTGAGTTTGTGAAATGCCTTTGGATCCATTTCCTTCCTCCTATTTAAAAATTCTTTCTGTCTGTATTTGCCAAAAAACGAAGTCTAAATGTGATAATGGTATGCCAATGCTATTTGCAAAGTCGCGCATCTTTTCCTCCGTTTCTATGTACCTCTTTCGCGTTAATGTTTTCGGTAAAGTGTTAATAATTCCAAATTTCAAAAGAGCTTTTAAAATATGCCTGTCAAGTATTGTTAAATCTTCACCTAAGCCTATATTCCTCAAAAAATGGCTTGCCTCTTTATAGCCTAAGCCTTTGACGTTTTTAACCAACCACTCTCTTGCTTCAAAGTGATTTTCAAATCCACTCAGCATACCTACAATCTTTGGCTTTCCGTCTTTTACAAACAATCTCTGTGCATTTCTAATATACTTTGCTTTGTTATTTCTAAACCTAACCATCCTTAATTCATCTTTTAATATATTTTCTTTGGCCTCAAATAGCAAATTTTTTCTCTCTAAATTTTTTATGATTTCCCAAGCATTTTCAGCTTTGGATTGTGGCGTTAGAAGGCAGAACAGTAATTCTTTGTAGATATCTGTGTCGTTCTTACTTTTCCATATCTGCTCAAATTCATGTAGCTTTTTTAAAATTTCAGGTTTTATTTTGTCGTAAGTTTCATAAATTAGGCTTTCCATTCCACAACCTTTCAGAAAAATTTTTTCATTTGATAAAAATTATACTCTATAAATTCACCTTGTCAAGTTTTATGTTTAAAAAAATTACTCAGTTTGGTATTATCCTCAAGAGTTTTAAAAAGGGGGAGGTTGTTATGGATAAAAAGATCATATTGAGAGAGGAAGATATGCCCAGATTTTGGTATAACATTTTGCCCGATTTGCCGACGCCTATAAAACCACCGTTAAACCCAGAAACCAAGAAGCCATTAACGGCTGAAGATTTGAAGATATTCCCAAAGGCCATTATTGAACAGGAGATGAGCAACCAAAGGGAGATACCGATACCGGAAAAGGTCAGGGAGATTTACTCATTGTGGAGACCGACACCGCTTATTAGGGCTTTAAACCTCGAGAGGGCCCTAAATACTCCGGCAAAGATCTATTTTAAAAACGAGTCCGTTTCTCCTGCAGGCTCTCACAAGCCTAACACGGCTGTCGCACAAGCATACTACAATAAAATGGAAGGCGTAAAAACCTTAACAACGGAGACAGGAGCTGGTCAGTGGGGTTCTGCTTTGGCTTTGGCTGGATCTTTGCTTGGCATAAATGTTAGGGTTTACATGGTTAAGGTGAGCTATGAGCAGAAGCCTTTTAGAAAATCAATGATACACTTGTGGGGTGCTGAGATTTACCCATCTCCAAGCGATAAAACAGAGATTGGAAGAAAGATTTTAAAAGAAAATCCAAATAACCCCGGTAGTTTGGGTTTGGCTATCAGCGAGGCAATTGAGGATGCTGTAACCCATGAGAACACAAAGTATGCTTTGGGTAGCGTCTTAAACCATGTTCTATTGCATCAGACGGTTATTGGTCTCGAAGCCAAAAAACAGTTTGAACTGATAGGTGATTATCCGGATGTTATATTTGCCCCCTGTGGTGGCGGAAGTAATTTGGGCGGTATTGCATTGCCGTTTATGAGGGACAAAATCAACGGCAAGGATGTTAGAATTGTGGCCGTTGAGCCTGCAAGTTGCCCAACGTTAACGAAAGGTATATTTACTTACGATTATGCCGATGTGGCAAAAATGACACCGCTGCTTTACATGTACACCCTTGGCCACAACTTTATGCCACCAAGTATACATGCAGGCGGTTTGAGATATCACGGTGATTCTCCTATTTTAAGTCAATTGAGAAAAGATGGTCTATTGGACGCTGTGGCTTATAATCAAACAGAAGTGTTTGAAGCGGGTATGCTTTTCGCAAAGACTGAGGGAATTATTCCTGCTCCAGAAACATGCCATGCCATTAAAGCGGTTATAGATGAAGCATTGCGTGCAAAAGAGGAGGGTAAAGAGAAAACAATTCTTTTCTGTTTCTCTGGTCATGGGCACTTTGATATGGCTTCTTACGATCTTTACTTATCTGGAAAAATGAAGGATTATGAGTATCCGGAGGAGAAGGTTAAAGAAGCATTAGAATACTTGCCAAAAATTTGAATTTAACAGATCTAATTTAATAAATTAAGTTCTTAGAGGATTTTTTAAGATGTGTGACTTAAATCACAAACCTTGACCTTTTGGAAATTGTGAAATATAATGAATTTTAGTAAGTAAAAGGGATTGAGTCTAAACTTAAAGCTTTTTGGCGGAGGTTGACTATGGTATCATTGAATAGAAGGGATTTCTTAAAGCTTTCATCTTTGGTGACAGGTGGGTTGATGTTCTTCAGGCCCACGGCGAAGGCAAGCATTTACACACCCCATTGGAAAAAACCTGCTGGTAAGATTAAGTACTTCCCGAACATTTGTAGTTACTGTTCAACTGCGTGCGATATTGTCGTTAGAACGAGGGTAAACGGTAAGTTCATGAAGCCCCAAAAGATTGATGGAAACGAGAAGAGCACCTATAACAGGGGAAGAATTTGTGCAAGGGGCCAATCTGGTATCAGGACTGTTTACAACCCAGATAGGCTTAAGTACCCGTTGATCAGGGTAGAAGGATCTCAAAGGGGTGAGTGGAAGTTCAGGAAGGCAACCTGGGAAGAGGCTATGAACTATATTAAGAAAAAGGTGGAAGAGAATAACATCCAGCCTCACGAGGTTGCCGTATTTGCAGGTCAAAGGGCATGCGCCTATGAGAAATTGGGTGTATTTGCGTTTTCGGCATCCACAGGTTGTCCAAACATTGTTGGTTCTCCTATGCAACAATGCGTGATGGCAGAGCATGCAGGTGCTGACGTAACTGTTGGTACTATGATTACCCATGATGAGTTGCTTGTGGATATGGATAACGCCAAAGTGCTGCTTGCTGTTGGAAGCAATGCTGCGATTGCTGGAATTTCCGTGTCGAGGGCTGTTAGATTTGCTAAGGGTAGACAGAATAAAATGACCGTTATTGCTCTCGATCCGAGATTGAGCGAAACGGCAGCAAAGGCTGATAAATGGATACCAATTAAGCCCGGCTCTAACATGGCATTTTTAATGGCTGTAATTAGGCTTCTGATTAAAAATGGATGGTATGAGGATGAGTTTTTGAGAAGGCATACAAATGCACCGTTCCTGATTTACGATAACAATGGAACGCCGTTTGCATTTGGTCAAAATACAGATCCAAACCAGTTCCCTTTCTCTCAAAATTATTATGTTTATGATGAAATCTCCGGTGAGGTAGTTCCTGTAGATGGCTTTACAAACGACAACATCGGAAACAAGAAAATTAAACCTGCACTGTTTGCTCCCAAGGGTTTAACGTTCCAAGGGAAGCCTGCAAAAACGGCTTTTGACTATCTGTGGGAAACGGTTAAAGACGCAACACCAGAATGGGCAGCAAAGATCTGTGATATACCAAAAGAGGATATCGAAGAGACAGCAGAGTTGCTTGGAAGGATTAGGCCTGCTACGGTTCATCCTGGGTGGATGGACGGTAGATATGAAGATGTAGTGCAAGCAAGAAAGGCTGCAGCGATAATAAATGTTTTAATTGGTGGTGTTGATAGTGTAGGAGGTTGGATATTTAACCCAGAAGATAGAGAGGGAATGGAGAGATTTACCAAAGCCTATAAGTCTGGTAAGTTGAACAATCCAATGTCCTTGATGATGGCCACAGCAATGGCACCTGGTTTGCTTGGTGTCATAGGTAAACTTGAGGGTATGATGCTTTCCGGTCAATTCCCTCTGTTTAGGGGTTATCCGCACTTCAATAGGGCCTATTATGATTATCAGAAAGAGAAATATGGCAAGAAGGCCATACCATACTCCTTGTTCATAAACGCTGGCTTCCAAGAGGCAGTAGAAGGCAAGTTAAAATGGAACGGCAAGCCTTATCAGATTAAATTCGCCTATGTTTATTCAACTAATCCATTAAAAGACTACTACGGCTATCAGAAGTGGGCCGAGACATTCAAGAATCCAAATCTGAAGCTCGTTGTGGTGAATGAGATCTTGCCTTCCGATATGGCAGCATTTGCAGACGTAATACTGCCTGATAAGACCTATCTTGAGAAGTACAGTGGTATTTGGATTCAGGGGCCGAACTCCGATCTCGGTTTAAGGACAAGATTTCCAAGTGTAAGCCAGATTGGCGATACAAAGGGCGGCGATGAAGTGTTCTGCATGCTGTCCAATATTTTGAATCATGGTCGCGGAGATTACGGTTCAGCAGCAATGATTGTTAGCCAATTCACCGGTTGGGATATGGGAAAATTGATGAAGGAGCTTGCCCTTGCATGGAAGGGTAAAAAACCGCTTTACAAGTCCTTTAGGGATGCGGCATTGTATTCGGTTAGCAAAAAACTGGGTATGACACCTAAGCAACTTGAGAAAACATTGGAAGAAAAAGGCGTTCTCCCACTAAAAACCAAAGAGGAATTAATGGAAGAGGCTGGAATGCCCTATAAGTTGCCTGTTCCAACATTCTCGGGAAGGGTTGAGATTTACTCAACGTTGTTCGGTCATTTCAATGCAAAATACGGCGTAGATCCACATTGGAACCCAATACTGACATTCATCGACTTTGAATACAGAAGTGGTGCAAAGAGAGATTTCAAACCCACAGGAAATGAGTTCTTCTTTGCATTTGGTAAAGTGCCTGAGATGACCTATCTCACAACAGCCGACAACCCGTTGTTGCATTCTCTTGTTGAGAGGCATGCTGAAGAAAATTACGGTGTATGGATGCATCCAAAGTCTGCGCAGAGGTTAGGTTTGAAAGAAAAGGATAAAATTGAGCTTGAAAACACCGTGTCAGGTCAAAAGATACAGTCGTTCGTGCATATTACAGAGATGGTTAGGGAAGATACGGTTTTTGTAATAAGTGATTTTGGCCTTGACAACAAGAGGTTAACATACGGTAGTGGAAAGGGAGTGGATCTTGGAAAACTTATACCTTATAGGTTAGGTCCTGTTACAGGTTCAGCCTTGAGTTGTCAGTTTACTGTAAAGGTTAGAAAAATATAAGTTGGAGGATAGGCAATGGCAAGATATGGAATGGTAATGAACGTTCATGCGTGCTTAGGCTGTAGGGCATGCATGGCAGCTTGCTCACAGTGGAATCAGACCCCATTTTGGGCTGAAGATTTTAAAGGCAAGTGGAGGACAAGGGTAACGGAGATTGAAGAGGGAAAATTTCCTGAGGTGAAAAGGTATTTCTTCCCGACGATTTGTATGCACTGTGAGAATCCTCCTTGTGCGTCCGTTTGTCCTACAGAGGCAACGTACATCAACAAAGATGGCATTGTACTAATAGATTACGATTTGTGCTTGGGATGCGGTTACTGCATTGAGGCATGCCCGTATGATGCAAGGTATGAGTATGAACTTGAGGACTTAAAGAAAGATGAGTTTTACTTCGGTGAGGATGCAAGACATCATCAGGCGCATGTTGATAAGTGTACATTCTGTGTCGATAGACTTGAAGAGGGAATTGAGCCGAGCTGTTCTGCGACATGTGTAGGTCATGCGAGGATCTTTGGTGATTTGGACGATCCGAATTCTGAAGTGGCAAAGCTTGTTAATACTGGTAAGGCTAAACCTCTTGGTCCATACATGGGTACGAAACCAAAGGTTTATTACATTAAATAAAAGGAGGGAAAAATGGATTTAGTACAACAGCAAATATGGGGATGGAATATCGCCACTTACCTGTTCTTTGGCGGTTTGGGTGGCGCAACGTTGGCTTTGGGTATTTTGGGTGAGTTAAGGTTTAAAATGGGTAAATGGTTTGGTATTTTAACATCTTTACTTGGCCTTGCTATACTAAGTTTTGGCTTAATTTGGCTTGTGATTGACTTGATTAACCCAATGAGATTTTTACTTGCATTTTGGATCGCTGGCTTTGGCCATTCCTGGATTGCACGTGGTATGGTAGTGATTAATGGAGCTTATATATTCGGTGTCCTTTATGCCATAGCTGCTTTTCTTGAAAAGGATACATTCAAGAAATGGATGGGCTACATTGCAATGTTCTGCGGTTTTGGTGTGACGACATACACAGGATTGTTGCTTAACGCTAACGTTGCTATTCCTTTCTGGCATACACCTGCATTGCCTATTTTGTTCACAGTTAGTGCATTGTCCACAGGCTGTGCATTGCTAATGCTTATACTTGCAGCAATGAAATCCCATGAAGCTGAGCATTTCTTCCATTTTGTAGAGGGTTTTGATATCCTTTTGATTTCTTTAGAGTTGTTGGTTATTTTTGCATATTTGGACTTTGCAAGGCTTGGAAATGCCGCCGTTATGAAAAGCGCGCATATGTTGATGGCCAATCCTCTCTTTACCATTGGGTTTGTTGTTTTGGGTCTTATTACTCCACTTATACTCGAAGCTTTTGCTTCTGTTAAACATAGTGCAAAAAGTTTAGCAGGTGTAGCATCTGTGCTTGTTTTGATTGGCGGCTTTCTGTTGAGATATTTGATAGTTTGGTCTGGTGTATTCCAATATCCGCATGGCATAGCAAGTTAAGCTATAAGCCCCTTAAAGGGGCTTTACTTTTCTTTAGTTTTGGGTATATTTATGCGTGAAGGGGCGGATGTAGCTCAGTTGGTAGAGCGCAAGCTTCCCAAGCTTGATGTCGCGGGTTCGATTCCCGTCATCCGCTCCATTTTTTATTTTCTTTTTCATGCTTTTTTCACGTTAATTAATTAAAATTCGACTGTGCAAAACGGCTTAACAGAAGTATGGTTTAAAATTAAAAGAAGGAGGTGGTAGAAATACCGTGAAAGATGCTGATTTATATGAAAAGGGGTGGTATTTAATGTCTAATTTTGATTTGAAAAAAGGAGGTTTAGGTATGAAGGGGATTAAAGACAGGTCGGGTTTTACATTGATTGAGTTAATGATCGTTATAGCTATAATCGCAATTTTAGCAGCGATAGCAATTCCTCAATATATGAAATATGTGAAGAAAGCTGCAGCGGCCAATGCTCAAGCTACAGTATCTGCTTGCATTAGTAAAGCTATGGCAGATTGGTCTGATAATGGTAGCAAAACAAGTTACGTTTGTCCTCTGCAAGACGCTAGTATAGATAATGTAACAATATATTTAAATGACAACGGCTCTTTGGCTGCCGTATACGATGGAACGGATAACGCAACCAATAATGATAATATAACATTTAGTATTAAGGGTCATTCGGTAGCTTGTACTGTTCACACAGACACGAATACAGTTACATGTGAACCTGGTTCTTGATTTTTAAACAGGGGGATGTTTCCCCTGTTTTTTGTGCTTAAGTTGAGCTTATCCAAAAGTGATTGTTATGATTGAAAATAAAGGTACAAAAAAGGGTGTTTTTTGTTAGATGAACTATGGCATTTGAGCATTTATTGTGTTTTTTCTACAAGAAACTCTAAAGTCGAGATTTACAAAAAAGATGCAAAAGACAACGATAAAGATAAATTTAAGAATTGTTTATGAGAGAAAATTAAAGATTATATAATTCCACAGTATATTGATTGCAAAATTGGCGATAAGGACATTGTAGTAATATAAAGAAAGTTCAGTTCTATTTTCTTGAATGCAATGAAAATCATGCTGTCTTTGATGGTGTTCCTAAAATTGGTATTTATCAGAAATTTCTGAATCTGTATTTAATATCTATGGTGCTTAAATGAGATTCCTATGCCACTCGACTATCCGATTGACTCTGTGGTTCTGAGAGAAGCAAATATTAAAGCTAACTGGACAGAAATCAACATGATTTGGCAATGCATGGACTTTGTCAATTCTATCAAATCCAAAATAGGCTGTTTAACTTTATCGATATTGGAACTGACCATTTACAACAAAACAGACGCTAATTTACCAAATTACCCTTTTCACACCCGCGAAGTTTAAAGGGTTGATCAATCCAAAATCCAAAATTCAACATTCATAATTCCGTTCCACCTTATTCCCTATTCGCCGATTTCCCCATTTACGCCTACAAGGTGCAAAGAACCATGATTTATCCCAAGGTTTTTACAATTTTTCCTTTAGTCTCAGGTTCATCATGTAATTTAGATAAACTCTTTTGATCCTTTCGAAAATCTCTTCGCTTGTTTTTTCGGAGTATATATGAGAACTTCTATTTCTGTCTTCAAGCATATCCAAAATGATCTCATCATCGTCGATTAAATGGGATTTAAATGACTCCTTTATGCAATTTCTTGGAGAATAACAATTGATGCCGTGATAGGCAAGAATGTACCTTAAGGCTTTCCATAAAAGTTCAACTGTAAACTCAAATCTCTGAATTACTCCGTCTTTATCCAGATCGTCTCTTGCCCTTCCCACTGCCTCTTTGAGCCTTGCCAAAGCCCTTTCAAAGTTGTCTATTTTCATCAACACTTCACTCTTTTGCATAGAGAACCTTTCCTTCCTTTAGGATTTTTTCTTTAAGTTTCCTTTTTTCTCTGAAGCTCAAATCTAAATCAACCGCTATATCGATATCGGAATATTTGCCGAAATTTCCC
>JALUBE010000095.1 GCA_027045065.1 Desulfurellales bacterium
CTGAATTTAGAGATGAGCTTGAATGAGGAGATTGTTAAAATCGCATTGGATGTTAAGCCACACCAGGCGACAATTGTGCCTGAAAACAGACAGGAGATTACAACCGAAGGCGGGTTGGACGTTGCTGCGAATTTTGACAGGGTGAAGGATGTTGTTAAAAGACTTAAAGATAACGGTATTATTGTGAGCCTGTTTATTGACCCTTTAGAATGGCAGGTCGATGAGGCAAAAAACGCTGGGGCAGACGCAGTTGAGTTCCATACGGGTAGTTATGCCAACGCTAAAATTGGTAGGGAGAGGGAGATAGAACTTGAAAAAATAGTTAACGCCTGTAAATACGCTAAATCTTTGGGATTGCATGTGCATGCTGGTCATGGTTTAACCTATGAAAATGTAAAACCTGTAGCAGCTATCGAAGAGATTGAGGAATTGAACATAGGTCATAGCATTATAGCTAAAAGTGTTTTTGTGGGCCTAAAAGAGGCGATACGTTTAATGAGGCAGCTAATTCAAGAGGCGAGATGGAAGTTGGTATAGACATTGAAGAGATCGAGCGGATAAAGAGTGCTCACAAGAGGTGGGGCAAGAGGTTCTTAAGCAGAATATTCACGAAAAGGGAGTTGGATTACTGCTTTTCAAAAAGAAACCCCTATCCCTGTTTGACCGGTAGGTTCTGTTCAAAAGAGGCTG
Organism: Desulfurellales bacterium; assembly: GCA_027045065.1. Taxonomy (GTDB): domain Bacteria; phylum Campylobacterota_A; class Desulfurellia; order Desulfurellales; family Hippeaceae; genus Hippea. The sequence continues at coordinate 691 of JALUBE010000095.1, forward strand.
TGATAAAAGTATTTGACGGTAAAATTGGCTTTTTAGACATAGAAATCGTGAATGAGGGTAGTGGGAGACCGTGTGTTTTTGTGAAAGGGAAGTTGAGCAATGTGAAGATCTCCATATCCCACTCACGGTTGTATGCCACTGCCATAGCTTTGAAAGATGTATGAGATTGAAGCCTATAGGGAGTTTAACTCTATTCTCAATAGCCTAAATCCATATTCTATGAATTTGACGCTGGATAGGATCAAGGCCTTTTGCTTGAAAATTGGTAACCCCCAAGACGGTTTTAAATCCATCTTGGTTGGCGGTACAAACGGCAAAGGGAGTGTGTGCCAGTATTTAACAGACTGTTTTGTTTCAAGTGGGTATGTATGTGGTACGTACACATCGCCGCATCTAATTTTGCCCAACGAGAGGATTAGAATAAACAATAGACCCGTTGATTTTTCCACTTTGCTTGAATATGCAAAGTTTATACAGAGCATAAATTTTGAAGGGCTGACGTACTTTGAATTTCTAACGGTTCTTGCCTTTTTGGTGTTTAGGGATTTTGGTGTCGATATGGCTGTATTGGAAGTGGGCATGGGTGGCGAGTTTGATGCGACAAACGTTGTTGATCCGATTTTGAGCGTTTTAACATCCATTTCCCTTGACCATGAGGAGCATTTGGGGAAAACGATTAAAGAGATAGCACTTACAAAGTCGAAGATAATAAAACGGTTGGGTGTTGTGTCAAGAAATGATGATAGAGTTGTGGATGTAATCAAAAGAGACATTAAGGTCCCCGTTTATATTGTTGATAATAGGTATTTGAAAAAGGCGCAGGATCTAAGCGTCAAAAATGCTGTGAATATGGACAATATTGCCGTAACGCTCCTTGCTATAGATGTTTTGAACGAAGAATATGGGTTTGGTTTGAGATACGATGCCATAAAAAAGAGCTTTTGGCCCGGCAGATTTCAAGTGTTGAAAGTGAATGACAAAACGGTGGTTTTGGACGGTGCCCACAATGTAGCGGGTATGATTAATTTAAAGAATTTGCTTGAGAAAATTGGTATTTTCAATAGCGGCAGTGCTCTTGTTTTCTCAAGCTTGACAACAAAGAGGTGGAAAGAGGGCTTGAGGCAAATTATGGATGATTTTGAGTGCATTTGTCCTGTTGGAATAAAGTACTGGTTGGGTGTTGATCCCTATGAGATAGAGGATTTTTTGAGACGTGAAAATTTTAGTGGAGAGATAAGTGTTTTTGAAAGCGTAAACGAAGCATTAAATCAGCTTTTAGCATCGGAATTTAAAAATGTCGTTATCGCAGGTTCACTCTACCTTGTGGGTGAGACTTTGGCGTGTCATTTAATTGAATGAAAAAGGCGGCACAAGCCGCCAAAACATTACTCCTTTGTTACCCCGTACTCTATGCCACACTCTTCTCTCTTTAAGAGCCACTCCCAGTGGGCATCAACCTGTCTCTGGAACTCTTCAATCAGGTATTCGTTACCTTTCTTGAACAGATGAGCAAATCTCTTTTGTGGTTTCAGATACTCTGTTACAGGCAATTTTTTCTTTGGTTTGTAGTTAATCACGACCTTGCCGTTTATTACCTCATACAGTGGCCAGACACATGTATCCACTGCAAGCTGGGCCATTTCTATTGCCATATTCGGTGGGAAGCCCCATCCTGTTGTACAAGGCTCGATTACATTGATGTAAGTAGGACCGTTAACGTCCAACGCTTTTTTGACTTTATTCATTAAATCTCTCCAGTTTGATGGGGATGCCTGAGCTGCATACGGCAAGTGATGACCTTCAATGACACTCATTATGTCTTTTCTTGGCTGTTCTTTTCCGAACTTCACCTTACCATTAGGTGATGTGGTTGTTGAACCACCAAAAGGCGTAGCCGATGATCTTTGGTTTCCTGTATTTTGATAAGCGTTGTTATCGTTACAGATGTATAAGAATTGATGACCTCTTTCAATCGCACCGGAAAGAGCCTGAAGACCAATATCGTATGTTCCACCGTCACTTGCAACAGCTATGAATCTTATATCTTTATTTGTTTTTCCCTTTTTCTTCCAAACCCTATACATTGCCTCGACGCCACTGATTGTGCTTGCTGCATTCTCAAAAGCGCTATGAATCCATGGAACATTCCAGCTCGTGTAAGGGTATAGTCCGGAAGAAACCTCGAAGCAGCCTGTAGCTGCGGCTACCACAATATCGTATTTATCTGTATCTGCTGCTGCAAACACCTGTCTCATAATGACAGAGTGCGTACAGCCTGGGCATAGTCTATGTCCGCTAACTAATCCTTCTTTTTTCTTTGCTAATTCATTTAGCAGAGCCATGTTTTACCTCCATACTCCCCTTAAATTCAGGCAGTCAAACTGTTTCTCAACTTTACCCGTTTCAACGATTTTCTTTAATGTTTCAAATACAGAATTTATGTGTTTTGGCTGTGTGTCCCTACCACCTAAGCCGTACGTATAGTTAATCACCGGAGCCCTTGAGAGTGTATCGTACAAAGCGCTTCTGATTTCTGTAAATAGTGGCCCACCCTGTGCACCTGCTGGTGAAACCCTATCCAATACTGCTATAGCTTTTGCTGACTGCAAAGCCTCGGCAAGCTCTTTATACGGGAATGGTCTAAAGAGTCTTATTTTTAGCAACCCTGCTTTTACGCCATTTTCTCTCAATTCATCAACTACGTCCTTTGTTGTTCCGCAAACAGAACCGGCTGCTACGATGACATACTCTGCATCATCCAATTTGTACGCCTCGTACAATCCGTAATACCTGCCAAATGCGTCACCGAACTCTTTGCCGACCTTCTCCACTACATCTTTTGCGTTGAGAAGGCCCTTCAATTGGTTCATCTTGTGCTCGAAGTACCAGTTCGGGGGTGCCCAGGCACCGTGTGTTATAGGTTCATCGGTGTTGAGCATTGGGTACAGTGGCTCATATTCACCTATAAACTCTTTAACCTTCTGATCATCCTCAAGTTCCCAGATTTCGATTGTATGGGATGTATTGAACCCGTCTTGCGCGACCAATGCAGGTGTCATTACATCCTTATTTTCTGCTATTTTGACTGCCTGAATAAGGTTATCGTAGGCTTCCTGAGAGTTTTCTGAGATCAACTGAATCCAGCCTGTATCTCTACCACCCATTATGTCTGAATGATCACCATGAATGTTTAAAGGTGAGGAAAGTGCCCTTGCTACAACGGCCATGACAATGGGTAGTCTCATACCACTTGCAATGTAAAGCATCTCCCACATTAAGGCGTAACCATTTGCACTTGTTGCCGTCATAACACGACCGCCAGCCGCAGCGGCACCTATACACGCACTCATTGCTGAGTGCTCAGATTCCACAGTCACTAACTCTGTATCCATCTCACCATCAGCTATAAATTGGGCTACAGCCTGAGGAATTGGCGTTGACGGTGTTATCGGGAAAGCTGCTATAACGTCTGGGTTAATTTGCCTTATTGCGTGGGCAGCAGCCTCATTTCCTGTCAATGCTACTTTTTTTCCCATTTATTTCCTCCTATTTTTCACTTGAAAAAACTTCTTTTCTTAATTCTTCCTCTGTTTTACCCTTTGCCTCAGCCTCTAAAATCATCTTCAGGGATTTTGGCTTAGATGGGCACTGCTCAACGCATATGCCACATCCCTTACAATATGTGTAATCTATGCCTGCCATTTTGCCATTTTCATCGACTTTTATTGCACTGTCTGGGCAATAAACCCAGCAGAACATACATTGTATGCATGTATCTGGATTCCAAACAGGTCTTTCGACTCTCCAAGATCCAGTCTCATACTGCTTTGAATTACCTGGATCTTTTATTACTCCCCCTATTAATACCTCGTCCCAATTGAGAAGTTTTTCAGCCATTTATTTTACCTCCTCATAGGCAATCTCTATAGCTTTTCTGTTACCCTCTATTACCTTTTCTGGAAATTTTCCTGTTTCTTTAAGAAGTTCCACAACTCCGTTTGCCACTTCTTCTTTAGAAAACAGACCAGTAACTTTTGATAAGGCACCAATCATGGGTGTATTTGGGATTGCTCTGCCTAACGTTTCCATGCTTATTTTGTTTGCATCAACAACATAAACATCATAACCCTCAAGGCCTAATTCTTTGATAACTTCATCTTTTGAAAAAGCAGTATTAACAATGACTTTTCCCGTCTTTTTTAACCCCTCTTTTACATCAACAAGCCCCAACAAAGTTGGATCAAGTAGTAGAACAATATCTGGTTCCATATACTCCGAATGATCCCTGATGGGCTTCTCATCTACCCTTGTAAATGCAACAACGGGTGCACCCCTCTTTTCCGCACCATAAACGGCAAATCCCTGAGCGTAAATACCCTCTTCTTGGGAGATAAGCTCAGCCAATGTCTTTGCAGCAGTAACTGCGCCCTGACCGGCTCTCCCATGCCATCTAATATCCATTTTCTTAGACATCTTCTAACCCCCAAGCCATAATTTTTGATTTATATGTATACCCTCGACCTTAATGCCTCTGCCAACGTTCTTTTGTCTACGTAGTTAATATCCGTTCCAACAGGTATTCCACTTGCCACTTTACTTATCTTAACATTCGTGCCTTTAAGTGTTTCCTTTATATAGTGGACTGTGAGATCCCCCTCTGTAGTGGAACTTAAAACCAAAATAACTTCCCTTATGTGTTCTTCTTTGACCCTTCTTTTTAAATATTCAATCCTCTTTATGATATGTTCTGTGTTGTATAACGGCGAAATCACTCCCCCTAAAACTAAATAAAACCCATTATACACATTGGATTGTTCTATTTCAACCAAGTTTTCTATGCTTTGGACTACGCAGATCGTTGAAGCATCCCTTTCAGGGTTTTTACATATTTCACACAATCCATCTTTGGACGCGGTAAGATTGAAGCACTTTTTACAAGTTGTTACATTTTCTATAAGGCTTTTCAGTGCTTCTGTTAGTCTTGAGGCCTCAGTTTTGTGCTCTCCAAGCCATATAGCATACCGTTTTGCACTCTTAAAA
>JALUBE010000096.1 GCA_027045065.1 Desulfurellales bacterium
CGATGTTGTTGCAAAAAGGGGCGATGTAACTTTGAAATCAGACAGAATGAAGGTTATTAAGAACTTAAAGACTGGTCAGATTGATAAAGTTATTTGCACGGGCCATGTGATAATAACAAAAGAGGATAAAAAGGCAACGGGCGATAAGGCAATCTATGAGGCTAACAAATCAATGGTAACCCTGATTGGCAACGCTAAAGTGGTGTCAGGTAAAAACAACATTGAGGCGGATAGAATTGTCTATTACCTTGACAAGGATTATGTGGTGTCTCAGGCTGATAATAGCACTAAACGGGTAGAGGTTACGATCTATCCGAATAAGAAGGAAAAGAAGCCACATACGAATAAAAAGGAGAAGAAGTGATGGTTAGGACGAGGTTTGCACCTTCACCGACGGGTCATTTGCATATTGGGGGATTGAGAACAGCCATATTCAACTACCTCTTTGCAAAAGCAAACAACGGTGGGTTTATTTTAAGGATAGAAGATACGGACAGGGAAAGATCGAAGGATGAATATACGCAGGCGATCTTGGAAGGTTTGAAGTGGTGCGGGCTTGAGTGGGATGATATATGTTTTCAAAGCAAGAGAAATGAAATCTACGAAAAATACATGAATAAACTGATTGAAGAGGGCAAGGCTTACAGGTGCTACTGTTCTAAAGAAAGACTCGAGCAATTAAAGAAGGAACAGTTGGCAAGAGGGGAGAATCCCCATTACGACGGTCACTGTAGAAATTTAAAAGAATACCCTATTGATAAGCCGCACGTTGTCAGGATAAAGTTGATAGAGGAAGATATAGATTTTCACGATCACGTTCACGGTGATTTGCATTTTTCTTATAAGGAGTTCGACGATTTCATTATAAGGCGATCCGATGGATCGTTTATGTACAACTTTACAAACGTTGTGGATGATATTGAGTGTGGCGTTACGCATGTGATTAGAGGTGATGATCACCTGACTAACACTGCAAAGCAGATTGTTTTGTATAGATTGTTGGGCAAGGAACCACCTGAGTATGCCCACGTGCCGATGATTTTGGGTGAGGATAAGACAAGACTCTCAAAGAGACACGGCGCTAAGAGTGTTTTAGAGTATAGGGACATGGGGATACTGCCTATAGCTTTGGTCAACTACCTTTTAAGGCTGGGCTTTTCATACGGCGATAAGGAGATTTTCACATGGGACGAGATGATTAAATATTTCTCTTTGGATAGGCTCAACAAGTCTGCGGCTGTATTCAATCCCGAAAAACTCATCTGGGTGAATGCAGAGCATATGAAGATGATGGAGCCTGAAGATATACTTGTTTACTTGAAGGATTTTCTTGATAAAAAGTGCTTTGAATTTTCAGATGATTACTTAATTGAAGCGATAAAAACAAGGCAGACCAAGGCTCAGACGTTGGTCGAGCTTGCAGATGAAATTAGGTTTTACTGTGTTGAGCCCCAAGAATACGAAGAGAAGGGAATAAAAAAGTATCTAAAGGAAAACGTAAAGGAGCCACTTGAGTACCTTTATAAAAGGCTTGAAGAAGCAAACTTTTCCAAAGAGGATGACTTAAAGAGAGCTTTTGAAGAAACGATGGAAAAGTTTGATCTAAAAATGGTTAAACTTGCCCAACCGGTTAGGATTGCTTTAACCGGTAGAACCATTGGTCCAGGAATTTATGAGATGCTCATGGTTTTGGGTAAGGATGAAAGCCTAAAGAGATTTAAAAAATTGCTTGATGTCGTTTATTCGGGTTAAAGAGACCTTCAAGATATACAAAGAGAAAAACGTTTTTTTGTGGAGTGCATTTTTAACATATTTGACGGTCTTGAATATTGTTCCTTTTTTGTACACCGTTATCTTTGTTTTATCAAAAGTTCCCTTTGTTAAGGAAAAGGTTCCGTATATTAAGTCCATGCTCGTAAAAATAGTTCCCGCCTATTCGGGTCAAATCTCCCATTACTTTGATGTCTTTTTGAAAAATCTCTCTGGCATGGAGCTTTTAAACTCGATCATATTTTCCCTCTCAATGATAAGCTTGATTTTGGGCTTTATGAAGGCTATTAATGACATACTTTCGTCTTCGAAAAAATTCAATATTTTAAAAGGGGCTTTTTTCTTTCTTTTAAACCTCGTTGCCGTTGCCACGATTATATCTATAGCGTTGGCCCTAAAGGTTGTTATTCCTTACTTTGCACCACACATAGCCAATCGCATCTATGTTAAGATATTGCCATTTATAATTTGGTTTATAATGCTTTCATCACTGTTTTATATCTCAAAACCAAAGGAAGTGGATTTTAAAAATGTGGTTCTTAGCGCGTTAATCACAACTGTGAATGTGTTTCTTTTAAAGTTTGGCATGGGGATATACTTTTCTCTGTTTTCCTATAACAAGATCTACGGAGCCGTTGCTATCGTTCCCTCTGTTCTTTTGTGGCTGTTTTTGCTTTGGAATGTGATACTATTAGGTGCAATTTTGGAAAAAACTTTAAAAATTTAGATTAAAGGTTTATTATTTAAAAAATGCTTTTAGGGGGGTGTTTATGAAAAGGATGCTATTAAGAAAGCAGATCTATATAATACTTGGTTTGATCTTTCTTTTTGCTTCAAACGTTTTTGCAGCCTGTTTACCGGATATTAAGGATGTAGCAAAAAAGGCCCTGCCCGCAGTTGTGAATATCAGTACAACACAGATTGTTGAAACTCAAACGAATCCGTTCTTTGATTTTGGTCCCAATGATCCTTTCCAACAGTTCTTTAACCAATTTTTCAACAACTTTCCCGTAAAGAGGAAGGTTCACGCTTTAGGCTCAGGTTTTATCATCTCAAAGGATGGTTATATTTTGACAAACTACCATGTCATAAAGCGCGCCTCTGTTATCAGGGTTACGCTGCTTAAGAACCAGGATACCTACACAGCCAAGGTTGTTGGCACTGATCCCAAAGCAGATATTGCCTTGATAAAAATAGATCCCAAGGAACCTTTGCCGACACTTCCCCTTGGTGATTCCGATGCCATAGAGGTTGGTGATTGGGTTGTGGCAGTTGGAAACCCTTTTGGTTTGAATGGAACGGTAACAGCCGGAATTATTAGTGCAAAGGGTAGGGTAATAGGAGAAGGGCCGTACGATCACTTTTTGCAAACGGATGCGGCGATTAATCCCGGCAACTCTGGAGGACCTTTGCTTAATTTAAAGGGTGAGGTTGTGGGCATAAATACAGCAATTGTTGAAGGCGGTCAGGGTATTGGTTTTGCAATCCCCATTAATATGGTTAAATCAGAACTTCCATACCTAATGAAAGGTCAAAAGGTTAAAAGGGGATATTTAGGTGTGATGATACAGAACTTGACGCCTGAGGCAGCACGCAGCATGGGTCTTAAAGGCATAAATGGTGGTGCCATTGTTTCTCAGGTTTTCAAGAATGGCCCTGCGTATAAAGCAGGATTAAAACCCGGTGACATAATAGTCAGCGTTAACGGTAAGAAGATAAGATCGTCGAGCGACCTGCCTTACATGATATTCACGATGAGACCGGGGACAAGGGTTGAGCTTGGGATCATCAGGGACGGAAAGCCCATGAAGGTTTGGGTGACTTTGGGTGTTAGACCCACAAGCGGCGAGATGGCAGAGAACGGTGTTAGGGTGTTTAAGACGCCTTATGGTTTTACTGTGGCGGACATAGTTCCATCCTTGCGTGCCAAATATGGAATAAAACAAAAGGAAGGCGTTGTTATCGTTGAGGTCGAAAGGGACTCTTTTGCCTATGCTGTTGGTTTGCAACCAGGTGATGTTATTGTCCGTGCGGACTACGAGAAGGTTAAAAATTTGGATGATTTTAAGAGGATTTTGAACAAGAATGAGCATAAAAACGTATTGTTTTTAAATATCATTAGGGGTTCAGCCCAAATATTTGTGACTATACAAAAGTGAGGGGCCCAAGCCCCTTTAATTTCTCATGAGTAAGAAACTCAACGTTGGCATTGTTCTTTTGTCCATAATTTTGATTGTTGCCATACCGATAATTTACAGCAACTTATACAACAGGTTCTCACGAATTGTTATAAAAAGGGCATTTGTGTCGGCAAAAGTGATTGGTGTGTCGCCAACCTACGTTACGGGCATGGTTACGAAGATGTACGTTAAATCTGGAGATAGTGTAAAGAAGGGGCAGCTGATTGCCTTGATTGATGATACGCTTTATAAGGCTGAGGTTGAAAAGAATAAAAGCAGGCTAAAAAGCATAGAACTGGAGCTTGATCAAGTGGATAACGGAACAGATCCAAATAGATACGCCCAACTAAAAGCAGAGCTGGATGTTGTGCAAAAGGATGTGAAGTTGTCCGAGCTTATGCTGTCCTACACACGTGTTTCAAGCCCCGTGGATGGAGTTGTTGCCCAGGATTTGGTTCACGTTGGCGACACCGTTTCTCCGACGACTGTTTTGGTTTACATTTATGATCCCAAAACGCTGTACATTAAGGCTTATGTGACACCAGAGTATCTTAAATACGTTTATAAAGGCGAAAAGGTTGAGGTATTCGATCCCCAAAGGAAGAAAAAGTTTAAAGGTGTGATAAAAGAGGTTGGCGGCTTAAATCTGTTTAGTGTTTGCAACACGGAGCCTCAAATTCCCATTAGGGTCAAATTTGACCTAAAGGATGCAGATGTGTACTTTGGCGAACCTGTTTATGTGTATGTGAAAAGATAATGGATTTAGAAGCTCTAAAGCACGAACAGCTTTCTTTGAGAAAAAAGCTCAATTTGAGTGATAGACTGAAGCTTGACGATATTCGGTATGTGGCTGGAATTGATCTTACGTATTTGGAGATTTGGAGAAATCCCACAACAGGTATAGCCTGTGCCGTTGTTTTGGATCTTAAAAGTGATTTAGAAGTCGTTGAAGTAAAGTATGCTGTTAAAGACGTTGATTTTCCTTATATTCCAACATTTTTGGCTTACAGAGAGTTGCCCCTTGTTTTAGAAGTTGCAAGAAAGTTGGAATGTCGCATTGACGCGTTTATACTTGATGGTATGGGAATAATTCATCCGCGTAAGATGGGTATTGCCGCCCATTTTGGTGTAGTTTGCGATGTTGTCTCTTTGGGGTGTGCCAAATCCTATCTTGTAGGAGATTATGATGAGCCCGCCAATGTATTTGGTGATTATAAACCCGTGTTTGTCGATAATGAATTGCGTGGTTTTGCTTTACGCTCAAAGAAAAATACAAGACCCATATTTGTATCACCAGGCAACAACATAACTCCACATTCGGCACTTGAGTTGACACTTTTGTGTCTTGATGGATATAAATTACCGAAACCTACTCGACTTGCCCATAACTACCTGCAACAATACAGAAGAAAACTATTGGCGACATAAAAGCTTGAAAATCAAACCATTTTTTAGATAATGATATAGTTTTTTTTGAGGGAGAAAGATGAGACTATTCCTTTCGGGAAACGAAGCGATTGCGTTTGGTTTGATTGAGGCTGGAGCGAGGTTTATTGTAGGATATCCTGGCACACCCTCAAGCGAAGTTATACCAACGGCAATGGAGATAAAAAAGAGATTTGGCATCAGGGGTTACTTTGATTGGTCTGTAAATGAGAAGGTTGCGTTTGAGGAAGCCACAGCTGCAAGCTATACTAAAATTGGATCTGCCGTTGTTATGAAACAGGTTGGATTAAATGTGGCAATGGATCCATTTATGAACACGGCAATGACTGGTG
>JALUBE010000097.1 GCA_027045065.1 Desulfurellales bacterium
AAGAGGTATGCCCATTTGAAGAAAGATGCTGTTCAAGCTATACAGACGTATATAAAAGAGGTTAAAAACGAGGAATTCCCGACAGACGAGCATTCCTACCTATGAGGTGTTGTTATGAGAATTATTTATGATGCGAAGGAAATGCAGGGCATTGCCGATAAGTATAGGGAATGGGGGAAAACAATAGGTTTTGTTCCTACAATGGGTTATTTGCATGAGGGGCACCTATCTTTGGTTAGGCAGGCAAAAAAGGACAACGATGTTGTTTTTGTGAGTATATTCGTAAATCCGCTGCAATTTGCCCCAAATGAGGATTTTGACAGATATCCAAGGGATTTAAAGAAGGATGAGGGACTTTTGGAAAAGGAAGGTGTAGATTTTCTGTTTTATCCCTCTGTTGAGGATATGTATCCTAAAGGTTTTCAGACATACGTTGAGGTTGAAAAACTGACGAAGGTTTTGGAGGGCAAAAGTAGGCCTACACACTTTAGAGGCGTCACAACCGTCGTTACAAAGTTATTCAATATAACAAAGCCCCACAGGGCCTATTTTGGCAAGAAGGATGCCCAGCAACTTATAGTCATAAAGCGGATGGTAGAAGATCTCAACATGGATATAGAGATCATTGGTATGCCCATTATGAGAGAAGAAGACGGCCTCGCAATGAGCTCAAGGAATAAATACTTGAAAGGTGAAGAAAGAGCACAGGCTGTTTGCCTTTATAAAGCATTAAAAAGGGCAGAGGAGTTGATATCTGGCGGCGAAGAAAATGCTGATGTTGTCGTCAATGAAATGAGAAAGGTCATAGAGGGTTATCCTTTAGCTGAAATTGACTATATCAGTGTGAACAGAATATCGGATTTGGAGGAATTAAAGAGGATAGAGAAGGGTAACACGCTTGTGAGCCTGGCGGTTAGGATAGGAAATACGAGGCTTATAGACAATATGTGGTTTTAGGAATGGAGGTTTTTGAGAAATGATAAGGCAGGCTTTAATAGGGAAAATCCACAGGGCTACAGTTACAGAGGCAGATCTAAACTACGTTGGTAGTATAACAATAGATGAGGAGTTAATGGAAGCTGCGAATATAAAAGAGTATGAGCTTGTACACGTGTGGAATATAGATAACGGTGAGAGGTTTGAAACCTACACAATAAAGGGTAAAAGGGGTAGTGGTGTTATATGTTTAAACGGTGCCGCTGCTCGCAAGGTTGCTGTTGGCGATAAGGTTATTATTGCGGCCTTTGGTATGATGGATGAAAAAGAACTTGAAAACCATAGGCCAAGTATTGTAATTGTCGATGACAAGAATAGGATTGTTGAACAGCACAAGGGTATGTAGATGGTTAAAGCTCTGTCATTAATGGGGCAGCTGGGATACGGTTACAATAAAGATTCCTTTGTAAAAGCTATAGACGAAGGTGTTGACTATATCGGCGTTGATGCGGGTTCCATTGACTCAGGTCCTTATTTTTTGGGCTCTGGTAATATGAAGGCCAATTACGATGCCACGCGCTCAGATTTGGAATTTCCATTGATTACGGCACTAAACGAGAAAATTCCATTTATTATTGGCTCCGCTGGTTATGCGGGAAGTGATGAACATCTGTCTAAGTTCATGGAGATCGTGGAAGATATAGCAAAGGATAATAATTTGCATTTCAGAGTTGCTGTAATTCACTCAGAGTTAAACAAAGGTGTTGTTTTGGATCTTTTGAAGAAGGGGAAGATTACAAGCTACGAAGGAAATCCGCCGCTAACTGAAGATGATATTAAAGCCTCTACGCATATAGTTGCTCAAATTGGTGTAAAGAGGTTTATGGAGGCTTTAGAAAAGGGTGCCAACATTGTTGTTGGTGGGCGGGCAACGGATGCGTCGATCTATGCTGCTTATCCATTGCTTAAGGGTTGTAATCCTGCTTTGGTTTGGCACATGGCCAAGATAATCGAGTGCGGAGCTTTATGTGCCAAACCTGCAAGTCCGTCCGATGCTCTGCTCGGTTGGATAGATGATGAAGCATTTTACCTAAAACCTCCAAATGAAATGCGCAGGTGCACGGTGGATTCTGCAATGGCGCATGCCCTTTACGAAAACACAAATCCATTTGTTATAGAAGAGCCTGACGGAACGCTATTTTTGGAAAATGCAAAGTACGAGCAATTCGATGAGAGAACGGTGAAGATTTACGGGGCAAGATGGAGAGAAAGGGAAAGGCCAACATTTAAGATAGAAGGGGCAAAGCGCTCGGGCTTTAGGACGATAGCCATAATGGGCGTGAGAAACCCGGATATGATAAGTGTTCTGGATGATATTTTGGGTGATGTGAGACAGCAAGCTGAAAATAGGTTTGGCAGCGGATTTACGTTGAACTTTAGACAGTATGGGAAGAACGGTGTTTTAGGGAATATGGAATTCGATGGCAACTTGCATGAAATTGGTTTAATTGTTGATGTTGTGGCTGATGACCAGTCTTTTGCCCACAAGGTTTGCTCTGTTGTTAAGTCAACTTTGCAACATTATGACTACAAGGGGCGCATAGCAACAGGTGCCAATGTGGCTTTTCCGTATTCCCCTACTGAGATTGATGTAGGCGAGGTTTATGAGTTCAGTGTTTATCACATTGTTGAAGAGGATTTGAACGATTACTTTAGGTTAGAGGAGATTGAGTTTTGAAACTAAAGGAAGCCGTTAAGATTTTAAGGAGCAAAAACGCCGGTGTTTGGCATATAACGATAGATATCGTTTTTAAGAATAAAGAGCTATACGAAAGGGTGAAAACCAGGTTGAGTAGGGATTACTTTTGCACGTTGTTCAATAGAAAAAGTGTAGATTACTTTGAGTGTGATGGTATAAACACGCTGAAGGTCTCTTTTTTGAGAGATGCTGCGGCTGGATCCATAAGCGATACAGACTGTCTCGGTGCAAATTTTTATATACCGCTGTTGGATGTTGAGATATGAGGGTTTTGGTTATTGGCGCAGGTGGTGTGGGTTTAGGTCTTGGTGGCTTTTTGATTAATGCCGGTGTTGATGTGAGCTTTCTTGCCACAGTTGAAACGGCAAATCACCTTAAAAACGGCTTTAGGGTTTTCGGTATCTTCGGAGATTACTCCTATGAACCATCCCAGTATGAGGTTTTAGAGGACTTTAAAAATATCGGTGAGTTTGACTATGTTTTGATTACAACGAAGATAACGGCAAATGATGAGGTAGCAGGTGAGCTATGTGAAGCTAAAGATAATTTGGGCAATGCCAAATTGGTTGTTATACAAAACGGTTGGGGAAACGCAGAAAAGTTTGTGGGTTGTTTTGGTAAAGAGAGGGTATTTGCAGGTAGAATAATAACGGGGTTCTACAGGCACAAGCGGAACGAGGTGGAAATAACTGTTCATGCCGATAGCATGATGTTAGGTAACATCTTTATTAGCAAACTGTCAGACGTGATAGTGGATTTGGTGGATGCATTTATTGCAGGTGGCTTCGATGCGAGAGTTTCTTACGATGTGGATAGGCATTTGTGGGCCAAAATGCTTTATAACTGTGCTTTAAATCCACTTGGCGCTATTTTAGATGTAGAGTATGGAAAATTGGCTAAAAATCCCTATACGAAGGCAATCATGGATAGGATTTTAGAAGAAGTGTTTGATGTCATGGTGGCCAGTGGATATGGAACGTTCTGGAGGAGTGTAGACGATTACAAGGATGTGTTTTACTCCACGCTTGTTCCTACAACTGCCAAGCATAGGTCGTCCATGTTGCAAGATATGAGAATGGGTAAGAAGACAGAGGTAGATTCCCTAAATGGTATTGTTGTCAAGCTGGCAAAGAAACATGGAATAGGTGCGCCCTTTAATGAATTTGTTGTTAATTTGATCAAGGCGATAGAGGAAAAGTAAATCCGCACTTGTAATATTTAGATCTTCAAGGTATATTTCTCGATATGAGATTTAAAAGGAAAGACATACTTGTTCTGTCCGTTTTGTTTTCCTTCATTTTACATCTGCTTTTAATAATATCGCTCTTTTATTTTTTGAAAAGGAAAGAGGAGTACTTGAAGAAACTCCCACCCCTACCAAAACAAGAGATTGTTGATATTGTTACACTTCCAAAACCAAAGCACGAAGTTAAAAAGCCTACGAAAGAGAAGCACAAGGTGGCTTCGAATGTTTCAAAAAAGGGCATGGCAAAGGTGTTTTCAAAGGTAGAGAGACTGCCTTTCGGATTTAAAAAGAAAAAAGAAGTGGTTGGTAAGATTCAAAAGCCAAAGTCCAAAAAAAAGAGTGTTACAAAAAAGATAGCCAAGCAGAAACCTAAGCAGGTAAAATCAAAGCTTGCGGGTGTGGGAAAGAAGGTTTTAAAGAAAGCCAAAAGGCGCAAGAAAGAAGAAGTTGTTAAAATCAAAGGCGGTCTTTTTAAGCCCTATGGCTTGAAAGAGGGGTTTTTGGCTGGCAAATCGAAGCAGTACGAATACAAGAATGCAAAAAGAGAGGCAACTGTCAGTATAGGAACGCAGTCGATAAAGTATGCATCGTACCTCGAGCATATCAAGAACAAGATTCAGAACGTGTGGGTTTACCCAGAAGAAGCAGCACAGACGGGTCAGCAGGGCAGACTTTTGGTTCTGTTTAGTATTGACAAGAATGGCGATCTGGTTAGGTTGAAGTTAATCAGATCAAGCGGCTACCCTCTGCTTGACCAAGCGGCGCTGCAAGCAGTTAAGGATGCGTCACCTTTCCCACCGCTACCAAAGAGATTTAATTTGGATGTCTTAAACATCTACGCCACTTTTGAATACACATTAGGTCTTTATTTCATACAGTAGATTCAAAGTACGTGGCTTTTGAGTTTTTCGATTCATAAACACTGACTTTACTGGGCTTGCAGTTTCTATTTTTTAACGCTTCTTTCATCTGTTCGTATATGTATTTTGCAATCATCTCAGATGTTGGGTTTGTCTTTTTGAAATAATCATGGTCGTTTAGATATGTGTGATCGAGTTTGTCGATTATGGATTTCACGATGGATTTTAGCTCTTTGAAATCTATGGCTATGTATGCTTCGTTCAATTTATCGCATATTACACTTGCCTCAACCGTAAAATTATGGCCATGCAGGTTTTCGCAAGCACCCTTATAATTGTTCAACCTATGGGCTGCAGCAAAGTCCATCGTTACGCTTATCTCAAACATACTTGCATCCCTCAATGCTCTTGAAATGGTATCCCACAAGGCCTGACGGTATTTTTGGATAGAAGAATGTTGATTTTTGGGGCACAGTCAAACCTTCTTTTGTTACTGCAACCAACTCTTCGTAACTTAAGGGTTTTAAGATAAAGCCTACATATGCTTCGCCCTTGTCAACCATATCTATGACTTCTCTTTCTGAATGGGCGTAACCCGCTACCCTTTGGTTTTTTATGTCTTCATCAGTTAATTTGAGTATCTTTTTGTAGATGTAGTTTTCAAAGAGCTTTGAGTTAAGCTTTTCTAAGGTATCTTTCGGTTTTTCGTCCTTTAGCTTTAGATAAAAGAACTTATCTTTTCTATACATGACAAAGTCATAATCATCTATCTCTTCTTCACTTACGTAAAAATGCTTTTTTAACTCACTGATAAACCAATTAAAGTCCTTTAGATCCTTAATAACCCTGTGGATTGCAGAGAGGCTCAAACCACCGCTTTCGGCATCAATCAGAAGTATC
>JALUBE010000098.1 GCA_027045065.1 Desulfurellales bacterium
GCATTCTAAATTTTTCATTCTTTCTATGATTGGTTTTATGAACCCTTTCTTTATGATGGAGCCATGCTGGGGCACTATTAGTTCTATGTCGTACTTTTCTATATTGGACAGACCGTTTCTTAATATGGAGTTGCTCGGCATGTAGTGTTCGTGGAATGGTTTGAGTTTTTCAAAGTAATCTTCTACGCTTTTTGCAAATAGCTCAAATTCAGGCGTGAATCCACCAAATATGTCGCTTGAGAATAAGACCTTTGTTTCTGTGTCATACGTGCATATGGCACCGGGAAAATGCATATACGGTGTGAATATGAACTTTAAAAGCCTATCCCCTGCCTTTAGTTTCCATCCGTTCTCTTCCACTTCATAGAGTTTTAAATTCCAGTTGCAGTGTTTGAGTAGTGCCCATGTACGCCAATGGGTTACAATGTATTTTTCTTTTTTCCCAGAATCTTCTATTAGTTGGTCGATGCATCCAACGATGTCAGGGTCTTGGTGGTGGCATATTAAGTATTTGATATCCTTTAGCTTTACAACTTGCTCAATCTTTTTCTTTGTAATATCGTACGTTATGCGTGATCCGGGATCAATTAAAATAGACTCATCACCGTTTTTTATCAGATAAACGTGGCATTGAAACTGGTCTTCAGGTATAACTGCGCCAACCCAGAAGACGTCGTGCGCTATCTCTATGGGTTTATTGAGATCCATTTTCCCTCTTCTTTTCCGTTTCTTTCCACAGTGAATCCAAGTCGTACTCTTTTCTCTTCTGTTCCGTAAATAAATGGACTACGATATCAAAGCAGTCTATTAAAGTCCATCCACCGTCAGATGTTTCTTCAATGTGGTGAATATCAATTCCAGCCTTTTTTATGTCATCAAATATTGCATAGACCTGTTTGCTTGAACTTATCGTTCCAACAATAAAGAAATCAAATAAAGCCGACTTCATCCTTAGGTCATAAACCGCAATGTCTTCTACTTTTTTATCTTCAAGTATCTGTAAGATCCTATCTTTCACCTGTACAACCCCTTTTCTTTAATGAATTTTTCCACCTTCTCTGGTACCAGGTACTTGATATACTCACCGCGCTTAACCTTATTCCTAACCATACTCGATGAAACGTCAAAAGCTGGTGGTGTGTAGATGTAGACCGTTTTTGGTTTAGCAGTGTACCTGGCTTTTTCTTTTACCTCTATAAAGTTTACGATATTTCTGTATTTATTCAAGATGATTTGTGTGTCGTATTCGGGCCTTCTTACAACAATGAAACAAACAAGCTCTGTTAATCTTTTGTAATCCTTCCAGGAAGACAGATAGTAAAATGCGTCTGTTCCAACAATAAAAAATAGTTCATCGTTTGGATATGCGGTTTTGAAATGTTCTATTGAATCTATAGTATAGTTGACCCTGTTTAGATCAATTTCGTAACGTGATACCTCGCAGAAATCGAGCCCTTCGATGGAGAGTTTTATCATCTCATATCGGTATTCCGCATTTGCCACATCGTCCTTTTTGTGAGGAGGTATGCCCGTTGGTAAAAAAATCATTTTATCAAGTAGGAACGTTTCGTAAGTACTGATAGCCCCTCTGATGTGCCCAATGTGAATGGGGTTGAAAGTGCCCCCTAATATACCAATCCTCACTCTCTTATCTGTCCACTGCCTCTAATTTTGTATTTGTATGTTGTTAACTCTTTTAATCCCACAGGCCCGCGTGCATGGAGTTTGTTTGTGCTTATTCCAATCTCTGCGCCAAAGCCGAACATTCCGCCATCTGTGAACCGCGTTGAGGCATTAACATATACGCACGAAGCATCAACCCCGTCCAAAAATCTCTCTGCATTGTTGTAGTTTTCTGTGATTATTGCCTCTGAATGGTGTGAACCATATGTGTTTATATGCTCAATTGCCTCATCCAAATTTTCAACGACCTTTATGGATAAAATCAGATCGAGGTACTCGGTTTTAAAATCTTCCTCTGTGGCTTCTTTTATGTCTTTTAGAATGGTTTGCGTTTTATCACAGCCTCTGAGTTCAACGTTTGCCTTATCCATTAACTCTTTGAATTTCGGTAAAAATTCTCTTGCTATGTTTTTGTGGACAAGTAACGTCTCTATGGCATTGCACACGCCCGGTCTTTGGACTTTAGCGTTGTATGACACGTTAAGTGCCTTTTCCAAATCGGCAAATTCATCAATGTACATGTGGCACAAGCCCTTATCGTGCTTTATTACAGGCATAGTTGCGTTTTCTGTTACGAATTTTATCAACCCCTCTCCACCTCGTGGCACGATAACGTCAATATACTCATTCAATTTAAGCATGTATTTTACGCCTTCTCTGTCTGTTTCATCTATAAAGCCAATGGAGTTGGGGTTTATGCCATTTTCATTTAGGGATTCCTTGATTAGATCTGACAGCAGTTTGTTTGAGTTTATAGCCTCTTTCCCGCCCCTTAAGACGGCGCTGTTTAGAGATTTTAAACACAGAATAGCAGCGTCGATTGTTACGTTGGGTCGAGATTCGTAGATTATGCCTACCGTTCCAATGGGAACTCTGACCTTTTCAATGTTTAGTCCGTTTTCAAGCCTCCAGCCTTCAATTACTTCACCTACGGGACTTTTTAGTTTTATAACCGTATCCATTGAATCGATTATGCCATCAATCCTTTTGTCATTGAGGAGCAATCTATCTATTAGTGAACTTTTGAGGTTCAATTCTTTGGCGTTCTTTATATCTATTTCGTTTACACTTTTTATCTTTTCCCTGCTTTTGTTGATTAGATTTTTTAAGCTCTCCAATACAGTATTGATCTTTTCTTCTGATGTCTTTGAAAGGCTATAAAACGCTTCATGCGCTCTTTTGCAAATATTTATAATTTTCTCAGGATTCATTTCTCCTCCTCAAGCGAATAGTCTGAACACCTGTTCTGCTACCATCGCTGGTTTTTTTTCTCCTTTTATGTTAACAATGATTTTATACACAATTTCTGCTGAATCTCCAAGGTTTTCTATTGAAATGGGGATGAGTTTGGCTTTTATATAAGAACCTTCTTTTACTGGTGCAGGAAACCTTACCTTGTTTAGACCATAGTTGACCCTGTATTTCATCCCCGGGTAGTTCTTCTCAAAGAAATCCTCTTGATTGCTTTTTGTTAAGTAAGGGATGAGTGAAAGTGTTAAAAAACCATGTGCTATGGTTTTCTTGTAAGGTGACTCCTTTTTAGCTCTGATAGGATCTGTGTGTATCCATTGGGTATCGCCTGTAATTTCAGCAAACCTGTCTATAAGTTCTTGATCTACTTTAAACCACTCGCTTTCTGCAACAATTGAATTCAACTTTGTTTTGTAGAACTCAATCAACTCATCATACTTGCTCATCTTTTTTTCCTATGATCACCATATTATCAATGTGAACAACATCGCTTGAATACTTGTAACCCAAAATCTTTGTGATTTCATTTGAATGATGTCCTTTGATTTTTTCTATCTCGCTTGAATCGTAATTTGTTATGCCTTTTGCTATTAAGAAACCCTCTTCGTCTTCGATGTTTATTATATCTCCCCTTCCAAAACCGCCAAACACCTTCTTTATGCCACTTGGAAGAAGGCTCTTGTTCTCTAAAAGGCTTGTCTTTGCCCCTTCGTCAATTACAACAACGCCACTTGGATTGCACGATGCTATCCAGGACTTTTTTGATTCTGTATGGTCTATAGATGGTTCAAAATACGTGAACCTTATTTTACCCTCAAATAGCTTTTTTAGTGAATCCTTTGTTTTGCCGTTTAGTATACATGCCAATTTGCCAGCTTTTGCAGCTCTTTGGCACGCCTCTATCTTCGATCCTATTCCGCCACTGCCCAATTTGCTGATGCTTCCCTCTATTATCTTTAAGCTGTCGTCAAACCTTTCTATAAACTTTGCATTCTCGTTTGATGGGTCATCTGTAAACACGCCGTCAACGTTGCTCAATATAATTAAAGCGTCCGCTTCTATTAAATTTGTTACCTGAAATGATAGGTTGTCGTTGTCTCCAAATCTCAATTCCTTTATAACAACTGTGTCGTTTTCGTTAACTATTGGAACTATCTTCCACTTGAGAAGCGTGATAATCGTGTTTTTTGCATTTATGAAACGTCTCCTGTTTTGTATGTCGTCTATTGTGATCAGGACTTGTGCAAGGGTTTTTTCATACTTCTTAAAATACTTCCTGTAGATTTCCATCAGTTTTGGTTGCCCAATGCTCGCCAATGCCTGAAGGTGTACAATATTTGTGGGCCTACTTTTTATTTTGAGGGTCGATATTCCGCTTGCTACAGCGCCACTTGATACAATAACTACCTGCCTATTTTTTGAGACCTCTGCAATGTTGTCAATGATGTTTGCTATGGTTTCTTCATCCACCTCGTTTTCGCGAGAGAGGACGCCACTGCCTATCTTTACAACTATACGTTTTGCGGCGTTCAATCTATCTACAAATTCTCGCTTATCCATCCCAACAGTTTATTTAGTCCCTGTTTTCTTAAAGCACTAATAAAAAATACGGTTTCTCCCTCAAAAAGTTTGATAAATTCTTCTTCGTTCAATTCTTCCAAAAGATCGATTTTGTTTAGGGCTATAGCCCTTTTTCTTTTGGGAAGTTCCTTACTAAAGGAATCGAGTTCTATTAAAAGCTTGTCAAACTTTTCACGGGGATTGTCCGTTATATCTATTACAAAGAGCAAGATTCTTGTTCTTTCTATGTGCTTTAAAAACCTCAAGCCCAGTCCTTTGCCTTCATGGGCACCTTCAATGATACCCGGAATATCTGCAACCACGAAGTCCTTATTGTTAAAACTCACATATCCGAGATGGGGATTTAGTGTTGTGAACGGATAGTTTGCAACCTCTGGCTTTGCATCGGAGATTGCCCTAATAAGAGACGATTTGCCGGCATTGGGAAATCCCACAAGGCCCACATCTGCCAATAGTTTTAACTCTATGATAATTTTCTTTTCTTCGCCCTTTTTACCAGGTTGTGCAACGCGTGGGGCTCTGTTTGTGGGTGTTGCGAATGCGGCGTTACCCTTACCACCTTTTCCACCTTTTGCAACAATAATACGTTGACCGTCTTTGGTTAGGTCAGCAATTATATTTCCATACTCGTCTTTTATTATGCTTCCAATGGGAACTTGGATTATTAGATCTTTGCCGCTTCTGCCTGTTTTGTTGTTTGAGCCACCGGGTTGACCGTTTTCAGCTCTGAAGTGTCTCTTAAAACGAAAAGGCCTCAAGGTGTTTTCATCCTTTGAGGCCTCGATGATTACATCTCCGCCTTTGCCCCCATCACCACCGTCAGGTCCACCTTTGGGGACAAACTTCTCTCGCCTAAAACTTACAATACCTCTTCCGCCATCACCTGCTTTGACGTAGATTTCTGCATAGTCGATGAACATTTATGGGTAAACACTGACGAACTTTTTACCAAATTTCTCTTCAAATTTTACTGTTCCAGAAACTAAAGCAAACAACGTATCATCCTTGCCTTTGCCCGTGTTTTTTCCTGGATGCCACTTCGTTCCCCTCTGGCGGACAAGTATTTCACCCGCCTTAACACGCTGACCATCGGCTCTTTTCACTCCGAGCCTTTTTCCAATACTATCTCGGCCATTTTTTGTGCTTCCAAGACCTTTTTTGTGAGCCATTTATGT
>JALUBE010000099.1 GCA_027045065.1 Desulfurellales bacterium
TGATGGTGAAGAGATAAGTGTTTTGAACTTAGTCGATACAACAAAGGAGGTAATCTTCAAAAGTTTTTACAGGATGCTTAGCGCCATTAACAGGTCCATAATTCGAAACTCGGATATTAGTGATTTTTTCAACGATGTTTGCAGTTCTTTGAGTAAAATCAAATACATAGAACTTGTGTGGGCTTTGGAGATTTCTGAAAGAGATATTAAGGTTCTGGGCTACTCTGGTATCAGCAAGCACGTTGAATATGCAGTCAAGGCGATTGAAAGATCCATGGAGACAGGAAACCCTGCGCCTGTCTATTCATCTTTGAGCGACGGAAAGATAAAGATAGTCAAGAATGTTTTGAATGATGCAGACGTTGAACCTTACAGAGAAGCTCTTTTAAGCCAGGGATTTAGATCTGTATGTTATATTCCCGTTAAAAAGGATGGCGAATACAAATACGCCTTATGCCTTTACTCTTCGATTCCCTATTTTTTCGATGATTACATCATGCCAGTTTTAGAAGAGATGCAGCTTGATATGAACTTCTTCCTATCAAATCTAAAGGAATTGACGTTTAAAAACATATTCTATGAAGGCATTAAATCATCTACGGATTGGGTTTTGGTAACAGATATTGACGGTGTTATACTGTATGCCAATGAGGCTGTTTCTAAGATTTCTGGTTATGATATAAACGAAATCTTGGGTAATAAGCCCTCGATTTTTAAATCTGATAAATACGATGAAGAGTTCTATAAATCCCTATGGGAGACAATACTGCTTGGCAAGATTTACAAAGGCGTAATCATAAACAAAACAAAAAAGGGAGATTACTATCAGCTATACCACACCATCGTTCCCGTCAAAAAGAACGGTGAAATAACTCACTTCATAGCCATATCGAAGGATCTAAGCAGAGAAGTGTATTTGGAAGAACAGGTTAGGAAGTTTAAGTATTACGATCAACTGACAGATCTTTTGAATGCGGAGGGTTTTATACGAGAGTGCGAGGAAGCGCTTAGGAACATAGAGCCAGAAAATATAAATTACGCTGTTTTGGTAGTGGACATTTACGACTTTAACAGGATAAACAAGATATACGGTGTTTACACTGCGGATAGAATTCTTAAGGAAATTGGACAGAGGCTACTTAGGAAAAATAGGGTTGTTGGCAGATTAGGGGATGATGAGTTTGTTATTTTCTTTGTTTTTGATGACTTTAAGAAACTTGAAGATCTGGTTTTGGATATTATTGATGACTTTGATGAGCCAATAGAGGCTGACAATCAAAGTGTCGACATAGGGATCAATATCGGTGTTGCCGTTCATAAGACAGAAGAGAAAGATGATCTGAGGGGTCTGATTTCTAACGCCAATGCTGCCGTTAATTTGGCTAAAAAACAGGGCAGAGGGAAGTTTAGATTCTTCGACGACGCGATAAATCGGTTAATACAAAAGGACTTTGAAGCACAAAGGTTGATTGCTGAGTCTTTGCGGATGGGTTATTTCACATTCCATTTGCAGCCAATTTATAGAAGCGCGGATGGGAGTATAGCCGAGTTTGAATCGTTGGTCAGAATTGATCATCCCCACAGAGGAATGATCTACCCTGGTGAGTTCATAGATTTTCTTGAGAGATCCTATTATCTTGTGGATTTTGAGAGGTATTTGCTTAATCACATGATGGATTATTTAGCTAAAATGAAAGAGGAGTTTGGACGAGCCATACCTTTAGGTGTGAATCTTTCAATGGAGGATTTAAATACCGGCAAGACTCTGGGTTTGCTATTGAACATAAGAAATGAGTTTGTCGAATATTTGACGCTTGAGGTGACAGAGCGCATATTTTCAAAGGATATAGAAAAAGCTAAAGATATTTTGGCTTCATTGAAGGATATGGGCTTTAGAATTATGATAGACGACTTTGGAACAGGTTATTCTTCCCTAAGCTACATCCACAAATTGCCTGTTGATGCAATAAAAATAGACATTAGCTTCATAAGGGAAATGATGAAGAATGTAAAGGTCAAAGAGTTGGTAAAGGAAATAATCCGTATGAGCAAGGTCTTGGGAATTGAAACCGTAGCTGAGGGGGTGGAAACAAAAGAGCAGGTTGAATTGTTGAAAGATTTTGGTTGTGATTACTTGCAGGGCTATTACTTTTCTAAACCATTACCTTTTGGTGAAGCGAAGAAATTAATTGTTGTGGAGGGTGGACATGAAAGACGTTAAGATAGGAACGCTATTTTTGGCATCCGTTGTCATTGTTCTAATTGTTTCTGTTTTGGTGGTTGGATTTAATTTTTTTCTTTCTCTATCGAACACTAAGGACTTGCACAAAATTGTAGTTATAGATAAGAAGTCTTTAGAGGATTACAATAGGATAACTCTAAATGTTAATATGATTGGCTGGTATTATTCACGTGCAGTGTTGTCAAGTAGAGAGGACAAACTCACAAGTATTCCAAATTTGGTGTCGCAAACGGAGAACCTCTTTAATGAAGCGCTTTCTTTGAACAGATCTAACTCAGATCTTGTGTCCAAGATTAGGAGCATTAAGGGGCAATTTGAGTCTTTTGTTAAGTGTGGCAGAAAGGCTTTGAATGAGTATAAAGCAACGGGTTTTGTTTCAAAAGAAACACAGAATGTCTGCTATCAACGGCTTGATGCAATGAACAGATCCCTGTTTTATTTTGTAAGAAAGGCGGAAGAGCATCTAACCAAAGAAATAGCACGTGTCAATTCAAGAAGCAGAGAAAGTGCAATGGTTGTAACATTAGGCTTGTTGTTGATTATTGCTTTAATTATCGCGCTATACTTTGTAGTTAAATCCTACATCATCACACCTCTGCTAAACGCCGTTGAGAAGACCGAATACTTGGCTCAAGGGGATTTGACGAAGAAATTTAATGTAATAACGGGTAACGAGATTGGAATATTAAAGAGCGGCATAAACAGGGTTATCGATTCAATGAGGAACATTGCAATCCAACTCCACAGAAACGCCGATGAGCTTGCTTCGCAGTCCACCACTTTGGCATCCTCTGCTACAGAGATATCGTCAACCACCGAAGAGACGGCAAGGAATATAGAGGAGATGGGCAATGCCATAGAGGACGTTGTTAAGGCTATAGACGATATAGCAAGGGCCTCTGAAAATGTAAACAACCTTGTTGAAGGGGTAGGCGAAGTAAACAACGATATGCTTTCAAGGATCGAGGAAAGACTGAAGAGAATGGAGGAAAATGCAAGCCTTGCGAAAGAGGCTATGGAGCAGATAGACACGGTGGGACAGGCATCTAAGGAAATTGGGCAGATTGTTGGTGTGATTAGTGAGATTGCAGATCAAACAAACCTGCTTGCTCTAAACGCAGCTATTGAGGCTGCCCGCGCTGGAGAAGCTGGTCGTGGATTTGCCGTTGTTGCAGATGAAGTGAGAAAGTTAGCTGAGAAAACACAGCGGGCAACAGAAGAAATCAGAAACATGATAAACAAGATGCAAAAAGACACAAGGGCCGCAGTTGATAAAACACAACAGGCTGGTAATATGATACTTTCCGAAAAGGAAGAGGCAGAGAAAGATAAGGTTATGATTGAAGAGATTGTTGAAAAGACAAATCACGTTATAGAGGAAATAAACTCCACTTCTGCTGCAACGGAAGAGCTTTCATCCACAGCGGCAGAGATTGATGCGCAGGCAAAAGAGATTGTTCAAGCAACGAGGGATAACGCCAAAGCTGTTGAAGATATTGCAAGGATTTCTGAGGAAGTGAAAAATATGTCGGATAACATCAACGAGCTTGTAAAGGTCTTTAAAGTCTAAAAGAGAAACCCCTACTTTACACCTACGAGGTGTGAAATAGGGGTATTGTTGTTTTTTGGTGCGAGCGGGGAGACTCGAACTCCCACGCCTTGCGGCACCAGATCCTAAGTCTGGCGCGTCTACCAATTCCGCCACGCTCGCAAGCTGGAACTTTTTATATAACACTAACGATTTTTTGTCAATTGTATGTGAATTTTCTTGACTATTTTGCGGCATTGTTTGTAATTTTTAGGTATGAAAAAATTAATCGTAATTGCTTTATTGATTTTTTTGACCTCTTGTGTCAATTTGAAGCCGTTCAGTGTTGGCGAGAATGTAGATACATCGTGGCAGATAAGGTATGCCGATACCCTTGACAAGAGCTTTTTAAAACTAACCAATAATTTATGTCCCATTGTTTCAAATAGCAAGATTGCCGTTTTGGATTTCGTTGATCGAAATTCCAATTTTGTTGATGAAAACGGCAGATATTTGGCATTTCTTTTAACTGAAAACCTAAACAATAACTGCAGTTGTATGGCTTATGATGTAGGTTTGCCCCAGTGGTTCGATTACAAAGACATGGATCTTAATGGCTATCCAGAAGACAAATATGAGTTTGCAATTATTGGTAGCTACAGGTATGAAAACGGCTGTTACGATGTGTTTGTGAGGCTTGTGGATTTAAAAGAGGGGATGGTTTATAAAACATTCTCTTTTGTGGTTTACAACAAGAGGATGCATTTTTCTTTGGAACCTTTAACCATACCAGATTACGTTGAATTCCCATGATCTTTCTTGATCTTTTTGTATTTGCTACAAATGTCATAAGAAAGGGTTACAAGCCCCACATGTCGGAATGGTACACAATTATAGCCGGTGTTTTGACGTTTCTGTTTGTTTTTTTGGTTTTGTTTGTTAGATACAGGTTTTCAAAAGAACTGAAGAAGAGAGGGCTAAGTGAACGAGATCTTAAAAGAAGAAAAAAATCTCACAGAAGATAGATCTTTAAAGACAGCTCTTTTAAGGTTAAGGGAGAACTATTTTAATAAACGCAGAAAGGTCGAAAAGCTCTTTGATATTGATGCTCTGCGCTATGAGGTTCATAGGATTAAGTCTAAAAACATAGAGAATTTGGATAGAAACCTGCAGCTGTTCATAGAAAAAATCAAAGAGAACGCAGAAGAAGTTGTTTTTGCAAGAAGCAAAAATGATGCTTTGGATGCCATACGTAAGATTTTGGATGAAAACGGTATCAAAAAGATCATTAAATCCAAGTCTCTGACAACCGAAGAGATTGAGTTGAACGATTTTCTTGAGAATGAGGGCTTTCCTGTTGTGGAGACCGATCTTGGAGAGTGGCTCGTTCAAATAAACAATGAAAAGCCCACACACATGACTGCGCCTGCCATCCACATGTCAAAGGAGAGGGTAAACGAGCTTTTGAAGAGGGTTTTTGGTGTTGATTTACCTCAAGATCCAAAGATTATGGTTGATTTCTGTAAATCCAAGATAAGGGCAAGCTTTGAAGAGGCTGATTGCGGCATAGTCGGGGCTAATGTTGTGTCTTTGGAGAGCGGCAGGTTCTTTATTTTGAGCAACGAGGGCAATATACAGAATGTCTTGAGGAAAAGGGTTGTAATCTGCGTTTTGGGTATAGATAAAATCGTTGAAACAGATGAAGAGGCACTCAAGATAGTTGATATTCTACCAAAAACGGCAACAGGACAGATAACCACGAGCTACGTTGATGTTATAAAAAAGCCATTCGGCAAATTTTACGTGATTTTGCTTGATAACAACAGATCCGCATTTGCAAAGGACTCCGTTTATAAAGAAATCCTCTACTGTATTCACTGTGGAGCGTGTCAAAATGTCTGCCC
>JALUBE010000100.1 GCA_027045065.1 Desulfurellales bacterium
GGTGTGGCGAAGGGTGCGGGTATGATACACCCAAATATGGCAACAATGCTTGCCTTTTTAACCACGGATATAAATATAAGCCAAAGGATGCTTGATTTGGCACTTAGGGAAGCAGTTGATAAATCGTTTAATAGGATCAGTGTTGATGGAGACACATCTACCAACGATACTGTTCTTATAATGTCTACATGTGAAGCCAACAATGAAAAGATTGACAGCGAAAATGAGATCTACCGCTTTTTTACAGATCAGTTGATACATATATGTACTTATTTGGCCAAGCTCATTGTTAAAGATGGGGAAGGCGCAACAAAGTTGGCAGAGGTTATTGTTGTTGGTGCTTCGTCTAAAAAGGATGCTGAGTTAATTGCAAGAAGTGTTGCAAATTCGTTACTTGTAAAGACCGCTATTTTTGGGAAAGATCCCAATTGGGGAAGAATAGTCGATGCTGTTGGTTATTCAAGGGCCTATTTTTCGCTGAGTAGATTAAAGGTTTACATTGGCGATGAACTTGTGTTTGCGGGCGGTGAAAGGACAAATTTCGATAGTGAAAAATTAAGAAAATACATGGAAAACGATGAAATTAGCATACTTATAGACTTGGGCATCGGTATTTGTACGTACAATATGTGGTTCAGTGATATCAGCTACGATTACGTTAAGATTAATGCTGAATATCACACCTGATAAAGTAAGTTCTAAAGATCTTTATATGTAACAGGAAGGCCATCTTCTGGTTCGTGGTGAAGTTGGGAAAGGATTATTCTTTGGCAATTGGGGTCAATAGGGTAATATTTGCCTTTAGCCAAAGCCAGAATATCTCCATTCTTATCCTTTAAAACGCCAGACGCCGTACATATTCCGTGTTTTTCTTCTATATGCCATGCTTCAACGGTTACGTTTGTATTGGGTTTCACAGGTCTTTTAAACTTTACCGAAAGCTCGACAGTGAAATACATCCTTTTTGTCTTTACCGTACATGCCCAGCCCATCGCTTCATCTAACAGTCCAGACACTATACCGCCATGAACCCTGTTTTCATACCCTGCATATTCCTCTTTAAACGATAAAAATGCATAAACCTTTTCTTCGTCGGTTTTGAATGTAACGTTTAAACCTATGGGATTTTCTTTACCACAGACGAAACACTTCTTGTATCTTGGTAAATTTCTCATGTTTTTTAATATATGTTTGATTGGAATTCTTGTCAAATCTTCATTTTTCTTGAATTAAATATTATTAAGAATTATAATAAACCTGTGTGTGGAAAATTAGAAAGAGGGCGATAAATGTTAGCCAAGCGTATTATACCGTGTTTGGACGTGAATAAGGGGCGTGTTGTTAAAGGCATAAATTTTGTTAATCTCATTGATGCTGGAGATCCAGTTGAGCAGGCAGAAATCTACGATCAACAGGGAGCAGACGAGCTTGTTTTTTTGGATATAACGGCGACATTTGAAAAGAGAAAGACAATTATTGATGTTGTAGAGAAAACAGCGGAAAGGGTTTTTATGCCGCTTACCGTTGGGGGTGGAATTAGGTCTATCGATGATATAAGGTCTCTTTTGAAGGCTGGTGCGGATAAAGTTTCCATTAACTCGGCTGCTGTTAAGGATCCTGATTTGATAAATCGGGCAAGCGAGATCTTCGGTAGCCAGTGCATAATTGTTGCCATAGACGCAAAGAGGACGGGTTTAGGTTTTGAGGTGTTTGTTAAAGGAGGAAGGGAGCCTACAGGCATTGATGCAGTATGGTGGGCTAAGGAGGTAGAAAAGAGAGGGGCTGGCGAGATTTTGCTTACAAGTATTGATACGGATGGGACGAAAAGTGGCTATGATATTGAGCTTACAAGGATAATATCAAGTGAGCTGGAAATCCCTGTAATTGCTTCAGGTGGTGCTGGAAGTTTTGAGCATTTTGAAGAGGTTTTCAAAGAGACCGAAGCACAGGCTACATTGGCCGCATCTGTGTTCCACTTCGGAGAATTGAGTATACAGGATGTAAAGACGTATCTAAAGGAGAGGGGTGTTAATGTCAGGATATAGGTTTGCCTTGCTTGTTATGAGCGATTCGAGATCCAAAAATCCTTCCGAAGATAAGATTAAGCCCGTTGTTGAAGAGATAATAAAAAGCATTGATGCAAGGTTGGTTCTTTACGAGGTAATACCTGATGAAAAGGAGCTGATTAAACAGAGGTTGATAGATTATTCAAATGAGGATGTTGATGTGATTTTAACAAGTGGAGGGACAGGTTTGCATCCGAGGGATGTAACACCTGATGCCACAAAAGACGTTCTTGATTATGAGATCCCATCTATACCTCAGGCTATTTTGTTCTATTCCTTGAATAAAACCAAGAGGGCAATGCTGTCTCGTATGGTTGCAGGCGTGAGGAATGGGAAGTTAATAATAAATCTGCCGGGTTCACCAAAAGCTGTGGGTGAGTGTTTGGACTATGTAGTTGAAGTGTTGCCACACGCTATAGATAAATTAAAAGGAGATAATTCGCCTTGTGGCGAATAGAGGAGGTTAAATTATGGTGCTTTCAAGGGACAACTATTTTAAGGTTATAGGTTCTTTGAAGAAAGATTTGATTAAATCTGGTTTGGATAAAGATCTTGTTGATGTGTTTATTGCAGCGTCTTTGAAATACTCAAAAATAGAGAGTTTCTCTGAGAAGTTTCCCATTGAAAAGATTAAAGGTGTTATAAAGGAAAGCATTGATTTTATAGAAGAAAGAAAAGAGGATGTAAAGCTTCAATTTGAGGATGTTGAAATTGAGGACAAAAAGTATACGAAGATTAAGCTTCTCACAGACAACAACCCTTTCATCGTTGATAGCATAACGTCAATAATCAACAATCTGAACGAGTTTTACATAGAATTCAGCATCCAGCCCATATTTGTTGTTGAGAGAGATGAAAGTGGTAGGTTGACCAAAATTGAATCTCCACATGAAATGGGTAACAAGGAATTGTATCTTTACTTCTTGCTTGATGCAATCAGTGACATACAAAAGGACAAACTTAAAGAAGATATTCTTAATTCCATCAAGGAGAGTAAGCTTGCTGTTGAAGATTTTGAACTTATGGAAAAAAGAATAAAAGACATTTCAAGAAAACTCAATGATCCTGTCTATTTAAAAAAAATAAGTGAGAAAGAGACCGAGGACATCAAAGAGTTCTTGATGTGGCTCTTAGATGAGAATTTTATATTTTTGGGGATGAGAACGTACGATCTCACGTATGAAGGAGATGATATACTAATTCAATTAGATAAAAACAGTTGTTTGGGTATATTGAGGAATACTTCGAGATCCATGTTCAATAATAAGGTTTCTATAAAGGAGCTTCCAGAATCGGCTTTGGAGACCATAAAAGCTGGCGATGTTATGGTCATAGATAAGACGAATGCGAAAAGCAACGTTTATGACACAAGAAGAATGGATTATATCGCCATATCTGAATTCGATAAGGATCTAAAGGTTGTAAAAAGGCACATTATATTGGGTTTGTTTACGCCAAAAGCTTTGAAGGAGCAGGCATTTAATATACCATTCTTGAAATCGAAGTTGGATCGCATTTTGTTTGAAGAGAATGTTGTTGAGGACTCTTTCGAGTATAAGCATTTGATAGACATCTTTAATACGTTGCCTAAGGATGACCTGTTTATAACAAAAACGGAAAATTTAAAAATCCTTCTTGAAGAGCTTTTGACCTGCGAAACTGAGGAAAGGATAAAGATTTTATCCAGACAGACAAATTTGGTACACGGTGTTTACCTTGTAGCTGTGTTACCTGTTAAGTATTACTCTCAGAGAAACGTAGAGGCTTTTACTGAATTTTTAAGGAAGGAACTTAAGGCTGAAGATGTGGAATACAAAGTTATAACACAAAGCCCTCGCATCATAAGGGTTCATTACTACTTGATATTTGGAAAGAAAGCAAGACCAAAGATAAAGACAGATGAGTTAGAAAAGGCACTCAGAGGAATTGTATCAAGTTGGAAAGATAATTTCAGAAGGATTTTAATTGAAAAATATGGCACAGGAAAAGCATCGTATTTCGTAAACAAGTATATATCTGCATTTTCTGAAGAGTACATGTCTAAAACTACACCGGAAGAGGCTGTTTTTGATGTTGAAAAGTTTGAGCAGCTGTTCGATAGTGGAAAATTGCAGGCCGATTTGTGTGAAAGGGGAGAGAATATTTTCTTCAGCATCTATTCTCTCAATAAGCTGCCTCTTTATGAGATCTTGCCCAAATTGAACAATATGGGTTTGAATGTACTGTATGAGGATTTTGCGCAGATAAAAGTTGAAAAAAATAAAATTTACATTCAGAGGTTCTCTATAGATCCAACGTGTTTGAATATGAAAGAAAAAGATTTGTTGTTTGACACCATAAAGGAAAACTTTAACGCCATTTGGGAAGGTGTGGTCGAGGATGATGGTTTAAATAAACTCACGACAAAATCCGTGATGAATTGGCGTTATATTGATGTAATAAGAATGCTCGGAAATTACTTGATGCAAATTAACTTCCAGATAAAAAGGGCTTCGATCATATCCGTTTTAAATAAATATCCACATTTGGCCTCCAAACTCATTGAGTATTTTGAGAGTAAATTCTCCCCGGCGTTACATAAAAACGTTGATTTGGACAAGATTCATGGGAATGTGAAGGCGGAACTTGAAAGGATTAACGATATACATGAGTACAGAATCATGCATTCGCTTTTTAATATTATTGAAAGTGCTGTAAGGACAAACTTCTATAAGAGAAACAGGAATTACCACTACATCTCTATGAAAATCGATTCCCATAAAATCCACACAATGCCATCACCAAGACCAATGTATGAGATTTATGTCCACTCCGCATTTATGGAGGGTTGCCACCTGCGAGGTGGAAAGGTTGCACGTGGTGGCATAAGGTGGAGTGACAGAAAGGACGATTTCAGACTTGAGATACTTGGCCTGATGAAGACCCAAATGGTAAAGAACGCCGTTATCGTGCCTGTGGGTTCTAAGGGTGGATTTATTGTAAAGGTTGCAGCAAAAGACAGAAATGAGATGCTTGAGTGGGGTAAAAAGGCCTATAAGACCTTGATGAGAGGAATGCTGGATATTACGGATAACATAGATGACAACAACAATGAAGTAAGGCCTGAAGATGTTGTATGCTACGATGATTTTGACCCGTACCTTGTTGTTGCTGCTGATAAGGGTACAGCGACGTTTTCTGATATTGCCAATGAGATTAGCGAGAAGGAGTACAATTTCTGGCTTAAAGATGCCTTTGCAAGCGGCGGTAAACATGGATATGACCACAAAAAGATTGGAATAACTGCGCGTGGTGCGTGGGAGTGTGTAAAGAGGCATTTCAGGGAGATGGGCAAAGACGTGTTCAAGGACACATTTACCGTTGTTGGAATTGGTGATATGAGCGGTGATGTGTTCGGAAATGGTATGCTTTATACGGATAAGATTCTTTTGAAGGCAGCGTTTAACCACATTGAGATTTTTATAGATCCAAATCCAGATCCTAAAGTTTCATATAAGGAAAGAAAGAGACTCTTTGAAGAAGGCTTAACATGGAAACATTACAACAAGGAATTGCTCTCTAAAGGCGGTTTTGTAGCTGACAGATACGCAAAATCCATAAAGTTGACCAAAGAGGCAAAGGAATTCTTGCAGACAGATGCCGATGAATTAAGTGGAGAGGATATAATCAAGCTCATACTTCAAGCGGATGTGGATTTGCTCTGGAATGGTGGTATTGGAACGTACGTTAAGGCGTCAGATGAGACAAATGAAGAGGTGGGTGACAGGCTCAACGACTCTGTGAGGATCAATGCAAGTCAACTCAGGGCAAAGATCGTTGGCGAAGGTGGAAATCTGGGCTTAACCCAGAAGGCAAGAATTGAATATGCTTTAAATGGCGGTAGGCTCAACACGGATGCATTGGATAACTCTGCTGGTGTCGATATGTCAGACCATGAAGTCAACTTGAAGATACTGCTTAGCCAATTGATGAAGGATAAAGTTTTGAAGAGCTTGGATGAGCGAAATAAGATGCTCGATAGCTTGACTGAAGAGGTTACAGATAGGGTGTTGACGCATAACTATATGCAGAGTTTTGCCGTGAGCTTAGATGAGTTGAGGTCAAAAGAGGAACCGGATGTTTTCTTTGAACTTAATAACTTCTTGATCCAGAAGGGTATATTACACAGGGAGGATTATCCATTCCCAGACAGGAAAGAATTATCCGTTAGAATGTCGAAAGGTATAGGGTATACGAGACCAGAGCTTTCCGTTATGCTCGCTTTGAACAAGATGTTTATTTACGATGAGTTGCTCAAGAGTGATGTATTTAGCGACGATACAATAGATCAATATGCCATAATGTACTTCCCTCCAACTATAAGGAAACGGTTCTCAGATTATATTGTAAAGCACAGACTAAGGAAGGAGATTGCGTTCACATTTATGGTTAATTTAATTATTAACAACAATGGTGCAACGAGTTTACTTAAGATTTACATGATGACATCTCAGGATTTCTCCAAGATTATGGAATCTATGATTTTTTCCTATGACGTCTTGGATATACTGAACTTGAGGAATCAACTTTTCGAGTATGAAAATAGGATACCCCAGATAGATATTTACAAGATTTCTCTCGATATGTTTGATGCTATAAACACGTTCACTATCAACGAACTGTACATGTTTAGGGATAGTGTATCGCTTGATACAAAGAAAGAGGAAGAGGTCAAGAAGTGGCTTGAAGATTATTATAAATGCTGTGTAGAAAATGGTCTTTATGAAGAAGAGTACAACAAGCGTGTTGAAAAACTATCTAAAATCATTGATGTAGATCTGGCAAGAAAGATTGCGAGGTTGTACTTTGTTGATACGTTTATACCGTCTTATCATATTGCAAAACTGTTGGGTAAGGATATAAAGACGACTACGGAAGCTATAAATACTGTTGAAAAGTACTTTGGATTTAAGGACTTAATGGATTACATAAAGTCAATTCACATATCCAATGAGTGGGATAGGATGGCCCAATTCTCCATGATCAAGAACTACACATTGGCGGGTATAACGGTTGTTATAAGGTTGCTTAAGGAATTTGGTGGTGATATAAAAAAGCTCATAGAGTCGAGAAAGAAGGATTACGACAATTACATCATGGATTTGAACACGATTATGGGTATTAAGTCTATAAATCTACATCCTGCAATGTTGCTTTACGACAAGCTCCAGAAGATTTTTAAGTAAAATAAAAACCCCTCGACGGAAACCCGCCGAGGGGGTAATCTTTTTTAAAAGGTTTTTAACCTACCACTACCAAATCGTATCCGTCGTTTAGGTATTTTACGATAGATACGTGGTTCTCGATATCTCCTATTATTGGTAATCCTTCTTTCTCTGCTGCTTCTAAAGAGTTGGTTGCAATTGCACAACCCCTGCAAACCGCAGTTATTGATGGCTTTATATCTTTATACAGTGAATTCAAAGAGTGGCTACTGTCTGCCATTTTCAATGGTATCTTTGTTGCATCGCCTTCCAATATCGTTTTTACATCGTATCCATTGTTTCTTAGATCCTTGATGTTCAAGAAAAGGTGATAAATTTTCAATGTGTCATCCGGATTCTCTAACACATAGAATAGAATCTTCTTCATCTTTATTCCTCCTAACCTTAAATTTTTTATTCTGTAAACGTAATCTCTTTGAAGCTCTTTCCCGGGAAATCTTTAGCCAATCTCATCTTACCACCCGCGAGCAATATCTTTCTTTCTCTTTCTGTTAATTTATACTGAAGCGGTATGGATATGCCCTTTGTTTCATCGTATAGCATTACTTCGCCTGTTCCTTCTATCAGGGCTTTTCTTATATCCTGAATTTTGATCCTGTCGTGCTGATCGATTTTGTCGTAGTCATCTGGATTCTTAAATGTCAATGGAACGATTCCGAAGTTAATGAGGTTTGCTCTGTGGATTCTCTCAATGGCTTTTGCGATAACGGCTTTTACGCCCAAGTACATTGGACACAACGCTGCATGCTCTCTTGAAGAACCCTGACCGTAGTTGTCTCCACCTACGATTATGTTCCATATGCCCATCTTCTTGTTTTCCAAGCACCTTGATGCGAATGTTGGATCCCTCTTTACAAATACATATTGAGCGTATTTTGGAACGTTGGATCTGTATTTCAAGAGGTCTCCAGCAGGCATAATGTCGTCTGTTGTGATCTTGTCACCGAATTTACCCGTTACTTCACCGATAATATCCTTTGGCATAGGATCGCCCAAAGGCGGATCTACGATGTTTGGACCTTTGTAAAGCTGTATTGAACTTGCCTTTTCAGGTGGAGCAGGTGGTAATAGCATACTGTCATCAATTGTGAACTTCTCTGGTATGTCAACGTTTGGATACTTAATGCCGAATTTTGTTTCAAGATCCCTTGGATCTGTAATAACGCCTGTCAAAGCGCATGCTGCAGCCGTTTCTGGGCTTACAAGATGAACTTTTGCAGTTACTGTACCGCTTCTACCGTAGAAATTCCTGTTGTTTGTTCTAATTGATACTGCGTTGTTTCTTGGAGCTTGGCCTGCACCTATACAGAAACCGCAAGCACTCTCTAATATCCTAAATCCTGCTGCTATAATGTGGGATAACTCACCCTCATCGGCAAGCATTCTCAACACCTGTTTTGAACCTGGTGCGTAACCGCAGCTTACGTTTGGATGAACAGTCTTTCCTTTTACGATTTCAGCAACGGTCTTTCCATCCTTGTATGATGAGTTTGTGCAACTTCCGATCATAACCTGGTCTACGGGCGTGCCTTCAACTTCTCTTACCGTAACGACATTGTCTGGATTGTGTGGTAGGGCTATCATTGGCTCCAATTCGCTCAAATTTATCTCTATGACTTCGTCGTAATTTGCGTCTGGATCTGCCTCAAGCGGAATCCACTGATCACCCCTGCCTTGGGCTTCCAAGAACCTCTTTGTCTGTTCATCAGATGGGAATACGCTTGTTGTAACACCAAGTTCAGCACCCATGTTGGCGATTGTTCCCCTTTCAGGAACCGTTAATGTCTTTACGCCGTCTCCGAAGTACTCAACAATCCAACCCACGTTGCCTTTCGTGGATTTGATCTGCAAAACCTTTAAGATTACATCCTTTGCAGATACCCACGGTCTCAATTTGCCCGTTAATTTAACGCCCAAAATCTTTGGTCTTGGCAAGTAGAATGGCATGCCGGCCATTGCGCTGGCAACGTCCAAACCACCAGCACCTATAGCTATCATTCCAATGCCGCCACCTGTTGGTGTGTGGGAGTCAGAACCAAGTAATGTTTTGCCTGGTGCACCCACTCTTTCTATGTGTACTTGATGGCAGATGCCGTTGCCGGCTTTCGATAGATACAATCCATACTTTGCAGCAAAGGTCTGCAGGTACGTGTGGTCGTCTGCGTCTTCAAATCCCATTTGAATGGTCTTGTGGTCGATGTAACTTACGGAAATCTCAGTTTTGACTCTGTCGATTCCCATTTGCTCGAACTGGAGATCTGCCATTGTACCTGTTGCATCCTGGGTGAGTGTTTGATCGATCTTGATGCCTATCTCGTCACCTGAGAACAGATCCCCGTCTACGAGGTGCTCTTTCAATATCTTTTGTGCAACGGTTAAACCCATATCTAACCTCCTTAAATCAAATTTTTATTTGCTTTTTTGCAAAGGAACTTATATCATTTTTACCAGTAAAAAGCAAAGATTTTTGGGAGGGTTTATGGAGGATAAAATCAGGGTTTTGGTGGTAGATGACTCAATTATATCGAGAAAGTACTTGAGCAGGATACTGGAAGAATCTGGTAAGATAAAGGTTATAGACACAGCAAAGGATGGTGAAGAAGCCATAGAGAAGATAAAAAAACTCAACCCAGATGTTGTTACTCTTGATGTGGAAATGCCGCGCCTCAATGGTATTGAGGCTTTAAAGATAATTATGAAGGAATGCCCTGTTCCTGTTGTTATGGTTAGCAGTTTGACAAAGGATGGGGCCAAAGAGACGCTTGAGTCTTTGAGGCTTGGTGCCGTTGATTACATATCAAAGACAGATGTACTATCGTTTAAAGAAGCAGCAAAAGAGGCAAGGGAGCTTCTGATTGAAAAGATCGTAGCCGCAAAGGATGCGCGAATCAGGGGAAGAAGGCTTAGACCAACAAGAGTAACACCAACTGTTGAGACTAAGGAAGAAACTCCCACGGTTTCGCCCACCCGTAAGAAAAAGTTAGAAAAGATGGACATAAAGGTTGTGGCCATTGCAGCCAGTACGGGCGGGCCTGTGGCTTTAGAAAAGGTATTTTCCATGTTACCACTACTCGGAGTGCCTGTAATGATTGTTCAACATATGCCGAAGACATTTACGGGTGTATTTGCAAATTCTCTGAGCAAGGTTTCGAAAATCAAGGTGAAGGAAGCAGAAGACGGCGAGGAGTTAAGACCCAATCAGGGTTATCTTGCTCCTGGTGGCATGCAGATGACAGCAAGTAAGTCTGGTTCACGGTATATCGTAAGGGTGTCCGACGAGCCCAAAACAATCTATACACCGAATGCCGATGTCATGTTTACATCCGTTGCTGAAGTCTTTGGCGATAAGGCACTGTGTGTAATAATGACGGGAATGGGTGATGACGGCTTTAGAGGTCTACAAAAGGTAAAAGCAGCTGGTGGAACTATTATTGCTCAGGATAAGGATTCATGTGTTGTTTGGGGAATGCCGAGAAAGCCCACCCAAACGGGTCTTGCAGATTTTGTAGTTCCCTTGGATGAGATAGCAACCACAATATCTAAGATTGTACTGGGAAGGTAGTTAAAATATGCCTGAGATACTGTCTCAGGAAGAGATAGATGCCCTTTTAAGCAATATAGATAAAGAAGAGCTTATAGAGGAAGAGCCTGAAGAGGTCGTAGAGGAGATCGTTGAGCCTAAGAAGGTCTCTTTATACGACTTTAAAAGGCCTGACAAGGTCTCAAAAGAACAAATTAGGGCGATAAAAAATCTCCATGACAAGTTCTCACGCAACTTCTCAAGTAGGCTCTCGGCTTTCTTAAGATCCATTGTTGAGATAGATGTGGTTAGCGTTGACCAGATGACGTATGCTGAGTTCGTTTTGTCTTTGTCCAATAACGTTAGCTTCAATGTTATTAGTTTATCTCCCCTTGATGGAAATGGCGTATTTTCACTTGAGCCAGACATTGGCTTTGCACTTGTGGATAGATTGCTTGGCGGTATGGGTGAAGCAGTTAATCTATCGAGGCCGTTTACAGATATTGAGCAGAGCATACTCTTGGATGTTGTGGAGCAAGCAATGGAGGAAATGAGGGCTGCTTGGGAGCCCATAATGGATATAAGCTTCGAAGTTGTGGGTCAGGAGTCCAGTCCAAACGTTGTTCAGATAGTTGCGCCATCAGAGATTGTTGTTTTGGTTGTTTTTGAGGTTAAACTCGGTGAATCAAGCGGTATAATTAACTGGTGTTTGCCTGTAATAGTTTTAGAGCCTGTGTTGAACAAAATCGGAACGCATGATATACTTGCCCGATCCAAAAAGGTCACAGAGGATAGGACAGAGGATATAGCAAGGACCTTAAAGGAGGTCAGTGTATATTTGGACTTTAGGTTGGGTTCGAAGATTATCAAAATGGAGGATTTTCTTAATTTAAACGAGAACGATATCATTGTGCTCAACACCAAAGTGAATGAAGAGTTGCCCGTGTATATGAATGGCGTTAAAAAGTTCATGGTAAAATTAGGTAAGAAAGGAATGAATAAAGCCGTAAAAATTACACAGATTGTAACGTAAGGTGGTGGTATGGTAGCTGAAGAGTTGTCTCAGGATGAGATCGATAGCCTGTTTGGAGATTCAAGTGGGGAAGGTTCAAGCGAAGAAATAAAAGAAGAAGCGCACAAATTCTTTGAGCTTCTGAATGATTCTTTGGAAGAAGTTTTAAAGACAGCATTTTCTTTAGAGGTTGTTTCCAAATTCACAGATTTAGCAATAGCAAAGAAAGAAGAACTGTCTTTAGAAAATAGAGTTTTTATTGTTGTTGGTCTCTCTTCAGATGACAATTCCGTTGATTTATACATAACAGCGGACAAGAGGTTTGCTTCGATTTTATCGGATTTGATGTTGATGGGGCCTGGTGAGGCAAAGGATGAACTTGAACCAGACGATTTGGATGCCTTAAAGGAGTTATTCTCCCAGGTTTTTGGTAACCTGTCCACGGCAATTAAGGACTCAATTCCCGTACCGTTGACTATAGAGGTCAAAGAGGTAAAGCAAGAGGGCGTTGAGCTACCGGAATCTCTGTATAAGGTGAGCTATGATATTGCTTTGCCCAATATAGAGGATGGCACTCTTGAGGTATATGCAAGCAAAGCCGATTTTGATCAGATTTTTGAGGCTAAGGCTAAAGAAACAGAAGAGGAAGTTGTTACCGAAGAAGAGGTGCCGTTTAAGGAAGTTGAAGAGGAGCATGTGGGTGAGACTCATACTGAACATGTTTTAAGCCCAGCAGAAACGCCAAAGAACTTAGACCTCATAATGGACATAGATTTAGAGGTTAAGATAAGGATAGGCGAAAAGTACATGCTCATAAAGGACATTCTGGATCTTAAAGATGGTTCGATCATTGAATTGGAAAAAAGTATTGAGGAGCCAATGGATGTGCTTGTGAATGGCAAGGTTGTGGCGAAAGGTGTTGTGGTTGTTGTTGGTGGTAGGTTTGGAATAAAGATTACACATATTGAGACAAGGGAAGAAAGAATAAAGTCTTTGGGTGGATAGTATGGAATTGCCAAGTGTTACGACATGTAGGGTTGATTTGGGTAGGGTCGATGATAGTGAGAAGGAAAAAATAAAGCAAATCTTGAGAATGAAAAATATAGCCGTTGTGGGCATAAGCCCAAAAGAGGATAGGCCAAGCTACGATGTCGCCAAATATTTAAAGGAAAACGGTTACAACATCATACCTGTGAGACCTGCGGCTAAAGAGATTTTGGGTGAGAAGTGCTACAGGAGCTTAGAGGACATTGACAGGCCTGTGGATGTCGTTGATGTGTTCAGGAGATCCGAATACTGTGTAGAGATAGCAAAGCAGGCTGTGAAGATCAAGGCGAAAGCACTGTGGCTACAAGAGGGTGTGTATAGCGAGGAGGCAAAGAGAATAGCAGAGGCAGCGGGTCTTATTGTGATAATGGACAAGTGTTTGAAAAAAGCCCACAGAGAGTTCAAGGGCGAGTTGTAAATGGATAAGTTTGTGATAGAAGGACCAACAAAGCTCGAAGGCAAAGCCGTCGTCAGTGGTTCAAAGAATGCCTCTTTGCCCATGATGGCGGCAGCGATTTTAACGGATAAGAATGTAATCTTGCACAATGTCCCGAATTTAAGGGATATAGATACTATGTGCCAATTGATGCTTAAACTTGGATGTCAATGTGAAAGAGAGGATAAAACGCTAAAGATAAACTGTGCCAACATCAGTTCAGATTTTGCGCCTTATGATTTGGTGAGGAAGATGAGGGCCTCTATTTTGGTTTTTGGACCGTTGATGGCGCGCTTAAAATCGGCTCATGTGTCTTTACCCGGTGGATGCGCGATAGGTGTCAGACCTGTTAATCTTCATATAAACGCTATTCGATCAATGTGCGGTGATGTGGGCATAGAGAATGGATATATAATTGCAAAGACTGAAAGGCTTAGAGGCGAGACCATATACTTCGATATACCAACCGTTACAGGAACGGAAAACGTGATGATGGCGGCTGTTTTGGCTTCTGGTAAAACCGTGATAAAAAACGCCGCTCGTGAACCTGAGGTGGTTGACCTTGCTAAGATGTTAAAAAAGATGGGGGCGAAAATAGAGGGAGAGGGCGAAAGCGTCATTGAGATAGAGGGTGTTAATTGTCTTGATGGTGTTGAATACACAGTTATGCCCGATAGGATAGAGGCTGGGACATTTATGTGCGCGGCTTTGATTACACAGTCTGAAATAGAGATAGAAAATGCCCCACTTTTTGCGATGGACGCCATATTGGATAAATTCGTTGAAGTTGGCGGTGAGTATGAATTAGCGGAGAACGGCTTGATTGTAAGGGGAAAGCAGATTAAACCTACAATGATAAAAACGGCGGTCTACCCTGGTTTTCCTACGGATATGCAGGCACAATTTATGGCTGTTCTGAGCTTAGCTGAAGGCACAAGCATTATTGAGGAGACGATCTTTGAAAATAGGTTTATGCATGTGGCAGAGCTAAATAGGCTGGGAGCAAATATAGTTGTGTCTGGGAGCAAGGCTGTTGTTGAGGGCGTTGACAGGCTTATTGGTGCGAGTGTTATGGCAACAGATCTAAGGGCGAGCGCAAGCCTGGTTTTGGCGGGTCTTGCTGCACATGGTAGAACAGAGGTTTTGAGGATCTACCACCTTGATCGTGGTTATGAGAGTTTGGAGAAAAAGCTTACACAGTTGGGGGCAAAGATTTGGAGAGAAAAACAGTGATAACAATAGCCCTTCCGAAGGGAAGGCTTATGGATGAATCGCTTGAACTGTTAAACAGATGTGGCATCGAGGTCAATGTTCCGTCCTCGAGGAAGCTGTTTTTTTACGATTTGAGTGGTAATTACAGGTTTTTGATTGTTAGGGCTCAGGATGTTGCAACGTACGTTGAGTACAATGCGGCTGATTTGGGTATAGTAGGCAAGGATGTTTTGGTCGAATCAAATAGTGATGTCTTTGAGCTTCTGGATTTGGGCATTGGCTACTGCAGGATGGTTGTTGCGGGCAGAGATAAGGGCTGTTTGAGTGATAGAAAGACAACGGTAAGGGTAGCAACGAAGTTTGTTAATATTGCAAAAAGGTTTTTTTTGAAAAAAGGTATAAATGCAGAGGTTATCAAACTGTATGGATCCATTGAGCTTGCTCCGCTGTTGGGTCTTTCCGATTGCATCGTTGATATCGTGTCTACGGGTAGAACGCTCAAGGAGAATGGTTTGAGTGTTATTGAGGAGATATTTGAGTCAACGGCTAAACTTATTTCCAATAAGATATCCTATTACACAAAACATGATTTGATAAAGCAGTTTGTAGAGAAGTTGAATGAATCCGTTGGTTCAGTTGCTTGAGTTTTACAAAGACATAGGCGTTGAGTATGTCAGGCCAGTAAAACTAAAGACAAAGGTAGATTTTTTTGAAGAGCTAAAAAAAGAGGTAGAGAACTGTAAAAAATGCCCCCTTTATCAAAATAGGACTAATCCTGTATTTGGTGAAGGTAGTATAGATGCCGATCTCATGTTTGTTGGTGAGGCGCCGGGAAGGGATGAAGACTTGCAGGGTAGGCCTTTTGTTGGCAGAGCTGGAAGGTTGCTTAGGGATTTATTAAAAGAGGTGGGTATCCACGTTGAGAGCGTGTATATAGCGAATTGTTTAAAATGCAGGCCGCCGAACAACAGAGATCCGTTGCCAGAAGAGCTTGTTAGTTGCTTTGGCTATTTAAAAAGGCAGATAGAGTTGATAAGACCGAAGGTTATAGCAACATTGGGTAGGTATTCGACCTATGAATTGACGAACCAAAAAGGGGCTTTAGGCACGTTGAGGGGAAAGGTTTTTAACTATCATGGTATAAAGGTTGTTCCGCTTTACCATCCGGCTTACCTTTTGAGAAACCCCAAGGCAGTAGAGATCTTTTTAGAGGATTTAAAGAAGGTTAAAGAGCTTCTCCAACAATGAAAAGATCAGTTTTGGTTATACTGTTTGTGTTTTTTGCGCTTAGAGTTGAAGCTGCTAATGTGATGATTATTGCACCATTTGATACAGCATTTTCAAAGTATGCAGAAGAGATTTACAATGGTTTGAATTTGTCTTTAGGCAATATTGTCAATATTGTCAAGGTGAATTCGAGTGACAATATAGAAGATGCCATAAACAAATACAAGCCAGAGATTATCATTGGTCCGTTTTTGAATGACAACGTAAAAAGGGCTTTGAAATACCTTTGTAACAAGCGGGTTTACGTGTTTTTTCCCTTTTCTAAAGATACAGATAACTGTTCCAATGTTTTCTTTTTTGGATATGACCCTATGCAGGCGGTAAAAGAGGTCGCGAACGATATTTGCAATTCCAACGCACAAAATATCGCCGTTTTTTATTCCTACAGCAAGTTGAATTTATCCGAAAAGGACGCATTTTTAAAAGATTTGAGTGTTTGTGGCAAGTATGCAAGTGTTGTTAACGGTATTCCAACATTTTTTAATCTGATGGATCAATTTGTTGAGGAAACGTTTGATGTAGAGAAGATCAAAAGGTTTTCTGGTCTTACGGAGGGAAAAGTCTTTACATATTCGCTTAAACCTGATGCAACAGTGGTGTTTGCCCCATCCGACGTTTTTGCTCACTTTCTCGACGTGTTGGACTATTACGATATCAATCCGGGCGTTGTTTACACAACGGATTCGGTTGTGGATCAGAATATTCTTAGTTTAAGCAGAAGGATGATGGAATTTTTGAAAATCGTTGTTCCGTACTACATGTGCTCAAATAAATTTATTGCCCGAAGCTTTTTGAAGGGCTATAGACAGACCTACTACGAAGACCCCGATCAATTTGCAGCTTTGGGATACGATATTGGGAAAGTGGCTTTGTGGATTTTAAAGAAGGGGTCGATCGAAGGGTTCAATGACAGAGACTTACTTGAAGGACATTTTCTCTTTTTCGATGATAGAAGAAGGGCTTTGATAGACTACTATACC
The DNA here is from genome assembly GCA_027045065.1 of Desulfurellales bacterium. Taxonomy (GTDB): domain Bacteria; phylum Campylobacterota_A; class Desulfurellia; order Desulfurellales; family Hippeaceae; genus Hippea. The sequence continues at coordinate 16,825 of JALUBE010000100.1, forward strand.
CTTGGATATAAGGAGATAAGAAGATGCAGACAGCAGATATTAAACAGATAGACGTTAAGGTTTCAAAACCCTACACGGTATACGTTGGAGAGGATTTGAATGGCTTTATCAAAAGCGAATTAAAGGAAAAAAGGATTTATGTGGTTACAGATAGCAACGTTTATGAACTGTATAGGGATTTTTTAATAGATCTAAGCAGTTATGTGTTTGCGTTCGAGGCTGGTGAGGAGAGGAAGAACCACAGTACATTGCTAAAGATATACGATTTCTTAATAGAAAACGGTGCCGATAGATATTCGTGTGTTGTAGGTGTCGGAGGTGGCGTTGTTGGTGATGTAACGGGATTTGCTGCAAGCACGTATATGAGGGGAATAGCTCTCTATCATGTTCCTACAAGTCTCCTTGCTATGGTGGATAGCTCAATTGGTGGCAAAACGGGTATAAATTACCATGGATTAAAAAATATAGTTGGAAGCTTCTATCAGCCCGACGGTGTTTTTGTTGACGTGGATTTTTTGAAGACGTTGCCTGAAAGAGAGTATGTTTCGGCGTTTGCAGAGGTCGTCAAATACGGGATAATCATGGATGCAGGTCTGTTTGAGTTTTTAGAGAGAAATGTTGAATTGATCAGGAAAAGGGAGAACAAGGTTTTAAAGATTGTTGTTGAGAAAAGTATTAAGAATAAGGTTGATATTGTTGAGAAGGACGAAAAGGAGAAAGGGCAGAGGGCTATATTGAACTTCGGACATACGTTTGCGCACGCCATAGAGAGTTTTACTGGCTATAGCCGTTATTTGCATGGTGAGGCTGTGGCTATTGGTATGGTTAAGGCGATGAAAGTATCCCAAAGGATGGGGTTGGTCAAAGAAGAAGACGTTGAGAGGGTTAGAAAACTTTTGAGTGATTTAGGCTTGCCGCTAAAAATGGAAGAGGAAAAGGATGCTTACAGGATATTCCAAATTATGCTTAAGGATAAGAAAAACAAAAATTCCTCGCTGCGTTTTGTCTTGACAAAGGGTATAGGTAGTTCTATAATCGCTGGCGGCGTTAGAGAAGATTTGATATTGGATGTGATAAATGAAGATACCTCAGAGTGTCGCGAAGAGACTGGATAAGTACTATAGGTCAAGGAAAAATAATAGTGTTTATTTTTATCCGTTGGCTATTTATTACATAAATAATAAGCAATACGATAGGGCTTATGAAATACTACTTGAAGGTATACAGAGATTTCCAAGATATGCACTTGCTTTGGTGAAAATTGGTGAGATTTTATACAATCAGGGGAGCTATGAATCTGCTTTGGCTTATTTAGAGACAGCAGTAAATATTCAAAAGAGCAATGTAACTGCACTGAGACTGTTGGCCTTATGCTATGAAGAGTTGGGTAAGTTCGATAAGGCTTTAGAAGTGTATGAGCGTTTGGTTGGCTTGGGTGATGAGACTTCAAAAGATAAGATAGTAGAACTTGCGGCGAGGGTCGAACCTAAAGAAGAGGAATTGAAAGAGCTGATTGGTGATTTGGAAGGAAAAGAAGAGGTCGTTCCAAAGATAGAATTGGAAGAATTGGAAGACGAGATAGAGAGTACAAAGAGTGAAGATGATGAAAAGGCTTCTATTACGTTGGCTAAGCTTTACGAAAAACAGGGTTACATAAATGATGCAATTGAGACCTACAAAAAGATCCTTGAGAAGGAACCGGATAATGCTGAAGCTAAAGAAGCTCTCAACAGGTTGTTGAACGATGTTGGTCTTGAAGAAGGAGTTGACAATGAGAAGGACTAAACTTTTTCATCTTATTTTTTTGGTTTTTATTTTTGGTTTGGTGTCGTGTTCCTCGATGAAGCAATCTCTTTACAGGTTGGGTTTTAGAAGCTATAAAAATTTGTACACTGAAGATCTATCTAAAAACACGAAATCGTATACCCTTTATAGGGATTTTTCCACTGTTGCTAAAGTTAAGGTAACACACTTTAATAAAACCCTTTTTAAGGAGTATATTAGAGGTATTTTAAATGATGATCCAAACGAAGAGAAATACAAACCCTTTCTGGATCAATTTAACAGAAACGATATTTACTATGTTGCTTTTTATACGCCGGATATGACGATTAATAACCTTGAGTCCAAAGATTCCTTTTGGAATATATACCTATCTAATTGCGGCAAGATTGTGAGACCTAAATCTATAAAGTTTATTGACAAGGATGATTGGAGATCCAGCTGGTTATACAGTGTTGGTGGCGATAGGTGGTACAAGGAATATATTGTTAAGTTTCCTAAAAGTAAGTGCAAAGAAGGAAATTTTGTTATTTCATCATTTCTTGGAACAATATCGCTACGATTTGGTGTAGCTAAAAAGTAAGGGTTTAGGAGGTTTTTGATGGCTAAGATACTCAAAAAGGAACAGTGGAGTGACACAATCTTTTCTATGCTTATTGATGCTAAGGATGTTGCCAAAGCGGCCAAACCTGGTCAGTTTATTATTCTTATCCCAAGGGAACATGGAGAAAGAGTGCCTTTGACCATTGCAGACTCGTCCGTTGAAGAGGGATGGGTTCAAATTGTTTTTCAAGTGGTCGGAAAAAGTACTTTGGAATTGTCGAGAATGAAAGAGGGAGAAGATCTATATTCCTTTGTTGGTCCGTTAGGCATGCCTTCAGAGGTTGAGAAATTCCCCGGCAAGGTTGTTATGATTGGTGGTGGAATTGGTATTGCTCCAATTCATCCTATAGCCAGAAAACTTAAAGAGATGGGCAACCATGTTGTGTCCATTATAGGTGCAAAGACTGCTGATCTTCTTATTATGGAAGATAAAATCAGAGAAGCTTCCACAGAAGTTATAGTAGCAACAGATGATGGAAGTAAAGGAAAAAAGGGTTTTGTAAATGCTGTGTTAGAAGAATTTCTTGCTACAGAAGCTGAGAATGTGAGTAAAATTTGGGCTATTGGGCCTCCAATTATGATGAAGGCATGCACCATATCAGCTGGTAAGTTCAATAAGTCAATTATAGTTTCGTTAAACCCTATTATGGTTGATGGTACGGGAATGTGTGGAGCATGCAGAGTTACCGTCGGAGGCGAGACAAAATTTGCATGTGTAGATGGCCCAGAATTTGATGGTGCTTTAGTTGATTTTGACGAACTTATGGCCAGACAGAGACAATATAAAGAATTAGAACAAAAGGCTTTAGAGCTTTATAAAGCAAAGGAGGGTATAGCATAATGGCTGAGAGATTAAGACCTGCAGAGAAATTTAAAAGAGATAGAGTTCCTATGAGGGAACAGGACCCCAAAGAAAGGATAAAAAATTTTAATGAAGTGCCATTCGGTTATTCTTTAGAGGAAGCAATAGCTGAGGCTCAGAGGTGTCTACAGTGCAAACCACCTTCATGTGTGGAAGGTTGTCCGGCTGATGTACATATACCTGAGTTTATTGATAAGATAATTGATGAGGATATAGAGGGTGCATTTAAAGAAATAAAAATTACAAATGCATTACCCGCTGTGTGTGGTAGAGTTTGTCCTCAAGAGGAACAGTGTGAGGGTGCCTGTGTAATGAATAAAAAGGGTAAGCCTATAGCAATTGGTAGGCTTGAGAGGTTTGTGGCTGATTGGGCAAGAGATAAGGGTTTAGTGGATGAGCCTCCACCAGAAGAGATGAAAAAGAACAAAAGAGTTGCTATTGTAGGTTCAGGTCCAGCAGGATTAGCCTGTGCTGCTGATCTTGCTAAATTGGGTTATGATGTAACAATATTTGAGGCTCTACATAAGCCAGGTGGTGTTTTGGTTTATGGTATTCCTGAATTCAGGCTGCCTAAAGCTATAGTTCAATATGAAGTTGACCAAATAAAAAAGATGGGAGTCAAGATATACACTGATTATGTGATTGGATACATAAAGAGCGTGGATGAACTTGTTGAAGAGTACGATGCTGTATTTTTAGCAAACGGTGCTGGCGCTCCATCGTTTTTGCATATACCGGGTGAGAATTTGAACGGTGTTTACTCGGCAAGTGAATTTTTGACAAGATCTAACCTAATGAGAGCTTTTGATTTTCCAGAGTATGACACACCGATAAAAGTTGGCAAGAGAGTTGTTGTAATTGGTGGTGGTAACGTTGCAATGGATGCAGTTAGAACAGCTAAAAGATTAGGGGCTGAAGAGGCTATAATTGTTTACAGGAGAAGTAGGGCAGAAATGCCTGCAAGGGCTGAAGAAATAGAGCATGCCGAGGCAGAAGGTATACGTTTTGAACTGCTTACTAACCCCGTAAGGATTTTAGGCGATGAGGACGGAAATGTTAAAGGTATCGAGTGTGTAAGGATGAAACTTGGTGAACCGGATGAGTCGGGGAGAAGAAGACCAATACCTATTGAAGGTTCCAACTTTGTGATGGATGTTGATAATGTGATTATAGCTATTGGACAGAATGCTAATCCTATTGTGGCAAGGAGTGCAACGGGGGTTAAAACAAACAAATGGGGCTATTTTATTGCCGATGAAAAAACCGGTAAAACTACTCATCCAAAGGTTTGGGCTGGTGGGGATATTGTTACGGGAGCTGCTACGGTTATTTTGGCTGTTGGAGCGGGTAAAAAGGCGGCGAAGTCCATACATGAGACATTGTCGGGTCAATAGTAGGTAGATTACAAAGGGCATTGGACAGTTATTTAGTCCAATGCCCTTTAGTTTCTGATGTTTTTTCAATGACTTAAAAGTTTTGTATTTTTATTGTTGACAGCAACGAGTATTGATATAAAATTTACTTGGTTTTTTTGAAACTAATGTGAGGGGGTCGGAGTATGCAGAGTTGGTTTATAGCATTTGTGTCTATAGTTATACTCTTTGTTATTTTCTTTGGCCTCCTTGTAGTATTCAAACTCCTATCGCCTAAAGAATACTACAAGGAAAAGTTTGATTTGTACGAATGCGGGTCGCCATTGGTTTCGGAGCTCAGACATTACAACATCCGCTTCTACATCATAGCTATCATGTTTACGCTGTTTGACATTGAGGCGGTGTTTATGTATCCGTGGGCAGTTGATTTTAAAGGCTTGGGTGTTTTGGGTGTTATTGAAATGGGATTGTTTGTGATTATGGTGTTTGTTGGTTGGATTTACGCTTATAAGAAAGGAGCATTGGAATGGGAGTAAGAAATCCTTGGATAACCACAAAATTAGACAGGCTAATCAGCTGGGCAAGGTACTCATCACTTTGGCCAATGACGTTTGGTTTGGCTTGTTGCGCAATTGAGATGATGGCCACAGGTGCTTCACGCTTTGACCTGGATAGGTTTGGTGTAGTTTTTAGAGCTTCCCCAAGACATTCCGATATTATGATTATTGCTGGAACACTTACAAAGAAGATGGCCATTGCTGCACGCAAGGTTTACGACCAGATGCCTCATCCCAAGTGGGTTATTTCTATGGGTTCCTGTGCGAACACAGGGGGTCCATTTGATACTTATAGCGTTGTTCAAGGTGTGGATACAGTAATGCCTGTGGATGTTTATGTACCTGGCTGTCCTCCAAGACCTGAAGCTCTGATGTACGGAATTATGAAGTTGCAGGAGAAAATAAGGAAAGAAGGGTCAATGAAAGCTTAAAAAAAGGAGAGTTTCCATGACAAATGCTGAGCTGTTGGAAAAGATAGAGTCTAAGTTTGGTGACTACATAATAGAGCATGATGAATTCAGAGGAGAGCTTTCCGTAACTATCAAGAAAGAAAAGCTCGTAGAGTTTATGAACTTTTTGAAGAATGAACCTGATTTGTTGTTTGATTATTTGGTTCTCGTTACAGCAGTCGATTTTCCGGACAGGGAAGAGAGATTTGACTTGGTGTATGAATTGAGATCCTTGTCTTATAAAATGATCATGAGGGTTAAAACGAGAACCAAGGAAGATGAACCTGTGGATAGTGTGAGTGGTATTTGGCATTCGGCAAACTGGGATGAGAGAGAAGTTTACGACATGTTCGGCATCAAGTTTAATAACCACCCAGATTTGAGAAGGATCTTGATGCCGGATGATTGGGAAGGGCATCCTTTGAGAAAGGATTATCCTCTCAAAGGAAAACCGGAAGATGATCTGTGGCTTGACAGACATCTACCTGAAGGTCTGTTGAAAAAGCCAAAACACACAAGGATGCCTTAAAAAGGAGTGTTAACATGAATGAAGCTTATGTTGTAAATAACGAACGAGAGATTGTTTTAAACATAGGCCCCCAGCACCCATCTACGCATGGTGTTCTGAGATATATAGTAAAGTTGGATGGCGAGAGAATTGTTGACTCCGACCCCCAAGTAGGTTTTTTGCACAGAGGCATTGAGAAGTTAGCCGAGTACATGACCTATCATCAGTTTAACCCCTACACAGACAGGCTTGACTACCTTGCCTCGATGAACAACAACCTTGCCTACGTTATGGCTGTTGAGAAACTCTTGGGTGTAACAGACCAAATCCCAGAAAGAGCTCAGTACATTAGGGTTATAATGGCTGAGCTTGGAAGAATTGCCTCCCATCTTGTTTGGCTTGCAACGCACGCCTTAGATATCGGTGCAATGACCGTGTTTTTGTATTGCTTCCGTGAAAGGGAGTACATCATCGATATGTTCGAAATGGCGTGTGGTAACAGGCTTACTTACAACTACATAAGAATCGGTGGTGTGGCGAGGGATCTACCCGAAGGTTTCATGGATAGGCTAAAGGAGTTTACAAAGCTCTTTTACGGCAAGCTAAAAGAATATCATCAGCTTTTAACGAAGAACAGGATTTGGCTTAAGAGAACAAAGGATGTTGGTTATATCTCAAAGGAAGACGCCATAAACTATGGTATTGCAGGACCGTGCACAAGGGGTAGCGGTGTTGATTGGGATTTGCGCCGCGATATGCCGTATTTGGTATATCCTGAGTTGAATTTTGAGATACCTGTATATGATGAAGGCGATGTATATGCGCGTTACCTTGTGAGAATGGATGAGATGGTTCAATCAAACAGGATTTTGGAGCAGTGTATAGAGAAGATC
>JALUBE010000101.1 GCA_027045065.1 Desulfurellales bacterium
ATCAGCCATGACAGGGGTGTAGGTGTAAGGACTGTAAAGGGTTTGAGTGTTTTATACTCGTCGTCTTTTGATACAAGCGAAGAGAATGTGTACAGGATGGGTAAGTTTTTAACGGGTATTTCCAATCCTAAGGCTGGTGTATTTGTTGTATCTCAAGATGGAGAAAGAAGCATAGAAATGTGCGGTGGATATAAACCGCCAATGGAGAAGATTAAAGCCATCTACGATGATTTTTGCAGTGTAGCGTATAAAAAGAAAGAAATAAAACAGGTCAGCATGACCTTTTCAGATAGATTAAAGAGTGTAGAGATAATTAACGAGACGGGTGAGCAATTAAAAGAAAAAAGGATCTATACGGTTTTGTACTTCGAAGTAACGGCAGCCGATAGGGATAACTATCAGACCTTTAGGCGTCCGTTTAGCTATCTCGGTGGCTTTGAATGCTTTGAGAATATGGATTTCAAAGGATTGGCTCAAGAGATGAGCGAAAAGTTGGTTGAACTGCTTCATGCACCACCGTTGAAGGCCCAAAAGATGACCGTTGTATTATCCAGCAAATCTGGTGGCACAATGATACACGAAGCTGTAGGACATGGGCTTGAAGCCGATCTTGTTTATGAGTCTATGAGTGTTTATAAGGATAAATTGGGACAGAAGGTTGCGAATGAGAAGATAACCGTTGTTGACGACGCCACGAGGCCCAAAATGAGGGGTTCGTTTTACTTTGATGACGAAGGTACAAACTCACAAAACACCGTGTTGATAGAGAACGGAATTTTAAAGGGATATATGTTTGATAAGATGTATGCCCAATTGGCAGGTAGAGAATCGACGGGGAATGCACGTAGAGAGTCGTTTAGGTTTCCGCCGATTGTGAGAATGTCCAATACGTACATTTTGCCAGGAAATGATGATCCAGATGACATCATTAACTCTGTTAACGATGGTTTATTTGTTGTTAGGATGGGTGGTGGTCAGGTCAATCCGACGACAGGCGATTTTGTCTTTGAAGTGGCTGAAGGCTACACCATAAAAAACGGCAAGATTGGACACATGGTCAGGGGTGCAACACTCATTGGTAATGGACCAAAGGTCTTGGAAGAGATCGATATGGTGGGTAGTGACTTCGGTGTAGATGTTGGAACGTGTGGCAAAGGTGGTCAGGGCGTGCCAGTAACGGATGGAGAACCAACTTTGAGAATCCCATCTATTATGGTTGGAGGTAGCGCACTATAAGGTATGCAGCTTTTGTATCGTACGATGGAACAGGTTACTGTGGCTTTCAAATTCAACCCAACTGTTTGACAATTCAAGAGATTTTAGAAAAAGCGCTAACGAGAATATTTAAAGAACCTATACGGATAAACTATGCAGGCAGGACGGATGCAGGTGTACATGCATTTTGTCAGGTTATCGATTTTGCACCTCCTTTTTTCATTGACAAGGATGCCCTAAAAAAAGGTTTAAACTCCGTTTTGCCCAAAGATATAAGGGTTTTTAAGGTGTTTGAGGTAAAGGATAGCTTCCACAGCAGGTATTCTGCAAAGTTCAGGGAGTATGTGTACTTTGTTTTTAACGGCAATGTTTTACCGCCGTTTTGGAAAGACTACGTATGGCATGTGCCTTTGAGGCTTGATATAGAAAGGATCAAAGAATTTGTACACGTTTTTGTTGGTAAAAAGGATTTTTCTTTTGTAGCCAATGAGCCTAAAAATAAAAGCTGTGTAAGAGAGGTGTATTTCTTTAGGGTTAAGCGTTTGAAGAATTTTGTAATTTTTCACGTGCGTGCTAACGGTTTTTTGAGGGGTATGGTGCGCAATATGGTGGGTTTGGCCGTTGGTTATTCCCTTATGCGCTTGCAAAAAGACGAAAGCGGTAATATAATTTTTAATGTTGGCAATGTTAAATCGTTTAAAGCGCCTGCTAAAGGGTTGTTTTTGAGAAGGGTTGGTTATTAAAGGAGTTGGATATGGTAGATAGAGATGAGGTTAAGAGGGTGGCAAAATTGGCCATGCTTGAATTAAAAGAGGGTCAAATAGACAAGTTCGCAGCGCAGTTTAACGAGATCTTGGATTACATGGAGCAGATAAACGAGCTTGATCTATCTAATTGTGAAGCGGCATTCCATATTACGGAGCTTCAGAATGTCTTTAGGGAGGATGAGGTAAAGCCGTCAATGGATAGGGATGTGATATTAAAGAATGCACCTGAGACGGATGGCGAATCATTCAAAGTACCAAAGGTTATTGAGAGGTAAGATATGTTTTACAAAAAGACGCTCCATGAGTTAATGGAATTGGTTAAAAATAAAAAAATCAAACCCAAAGAGGTGTACGACTCTGTTCTTGATAGGATTCACAAGAAGGAAAAGGAGATCAATGCGTATGTTACGGTCTTTGAAGAGTACGAAGAGAATGCGAGTGGTGGTGAGCTTTTGGGATTGCCGATAGCAATAAAGGATAACATGCACATAGATGGCAAGCCGACAACGTGTTCTTCAAAGATCTTATCCAATTTTGTTGCCGTTTTTGATGCCACTGCTGTGAAAAAGCTAAAGGAGAGCGGTGCTACATTTATCGGCAAAACCAATCTGGATGAGTTTGCTATGGGCTCATCCACTGAAACGTCATACTACGGTGTGACAAAGAACCCATGGGATACAGCGCGTGTACCGGGTGGTTCAAGTGGTGGCTCAGCGGCTGCAGTGGCAAGCGGCGAGGCAATAGCGGCTTTGGGCTCTGATACAGGTGGCTCGATTAGGCAGCCTGCGTCCCTTTGTGGAGTTGTTGGGTTAAAACCCACATACGGCCGAGTTTCTCGCTTTGGCCTTGTTGCATTTGCCTCAAGCTTGGATCAAATTGGTCCTATAACCCGTGATGTAAGGGATGCTGCAATACTTTTGAGCATAATATGTGGTCATGATCCTATGGATTCGACAAGTGCAAATGTTGGGTGTGAGGATTATACCAAATACTTGGATCGATCTATAAGTGGTATGAAAGTGGGTGTTTACGAGGCGGCATTGAGGGACTGTGATAGTGATGTCCAAAAGGCGATGGATGATTCTATTAAGATTTTAGAGTCTTTGGGTTGTGAGGTTAAGCCCATTGAATTACCCCATGCAAAGTATGCCGTTTCGGATTATTATATAATTGCACCGGCTGAGGCGTCGAGCAACTTGGCCCGCTATGATGGTGTTAAATATGGTTTTAGGGCTTCAAAATTTGATGATTTAAGGGATATGTACATAAAAACGCGCTCGGAAGGGTTTGGTGATGAGGTAAAAAGAAGAATAATGCTCGGTACTTACGTCCTTTCGAGCGGTTACTACGATGCTTACTATTTGAAAGCACAGAAGTTGAGGTATTTGATAAAACAGGACTTTGATAATATTTTCAAAGATTTTGACTGCATTGTTTCACCGACGACACCAACAGAGGCATTTAAAATTGGCGAAAAAGCTGATAAGCCCTTACAGATGTACCTGTCTGACATCTTTACAATACCGGCCAATTTAACGGGTATGCCTGCAATAAGTGTGCCAAATGGATTGGGAGATAACGGTTTGCCTTTAGGTTTGCAAATTATGGCGGATGCCTTTAGGGAAGATGTGATATTCAAGGTTGCAAGTGCGTTTGAGAAGGAATTTAATTTGCGGGATAAACTCCCGCTTGATTGAGGTAGAAGCAATGGCAAAGATTTGGGTAAGAATCGATATGGTTAGTGGCGAATGCTACGTGGGGTCTATTGATAACTTTTACGATGAAGATGATGATCTGCTGATGTTTTTGGAGGAGCAGGCGTATCTCGGTTTGAAACTCGATAACGTCCATAAATGTAAAGATACTGACGGTAAGATGGTTTTAGAGCCTTTGGATACGGATAGTTCTGTTTATAAAGACAGTCTGATTATTATGAATACGGACAATATTTTGACGATAAAGTTCTTAAAAGAGGACTCTGAGGTTGTTAGGAGCATAAATGTTAAACCTAAAAAGGACGTACAGATCAAAGATCTAAAGAACGTGTTGAGGTTTAAACCCAAAAGGAAGGGGACGGTGTAGGTATGGGTAAAAAACTTACCAAAAAGGATGTTGTTGATGCGTTATACAATGTCATTGATGCAGAGATTGGTCTTGATATTGTAAATTTGGGTTTTGTATATGGTATCGATATTGACGATGACGACGTGGTTAAGATAGTGATGACTTTAACCACGCCAGGTTGTCCTTTGGTGGTTCCCATTCAGGAGGAGATTGTTAATAGAGTTAGGGAGATTGGTGCCAAGGATGTAATCGTTGATATCGTTTATGATCCTCCTTGGAATCCATCTATGATGAGTGAAGAGGCACGTAAGAAGTTGCTTGGCGAGTAATGTCTCTGGGATGTGCAATCATAACTTATAATGAAGAGAAGAATTTAAAAAGAACGTTGAAAAGTGTTTCTTTTTGTGATGAGATTGTTATTGTCGATTCTGGAAGTAAAGATGGAACTTTGGATATAGCAAAGCGATACACGGATAAAATTTATATACAAAAGTGGCTGGGTTATGGTAGGCAAAAAAACTTTGCCATTGATAAGTTGTCCACAGATTGGGTTTTGAGTTTGGATGCAGACGAGGTTGTATCTGATGCTTTAAGGGAAGAAATCGTTGAAGAGCTAAAAAGACCGAGATCTAACGCATATGCCTTGAATTTTCAATTGGTTTTTATGGGAAAACCCTTAAGGTTCGGCGGTGTCTATCCGGACTACCATGTGCGTCTATTCAAAAAAGGCCTATTTTGGTTTGAAGAAAACGACGTACATGAAGGTGTGAGAACTAAAGCCATAAGATTAAAAAACCCTGTTTATCATTTTAGCTACGATAGTTTAGAAGATTATTTTGAGAAATTTAATAAGTATACAACGCTTGCTGCAAAAAGCAGACTAAATAGAGGGATGAAGGTATCCAAAGTTTATCCATTTTTGAGATTTGTCTTTGACTTTTTTAGACGCTTTGTCTTAAAAGGTGCTTTTTTGGACGGTTACCCCGGATGTGTGTATGCCCTGCTTTCAAGTTATTATGCGTTTGTTAAGTATGCGAAGTTGGTCGAATTGAGTAGATGATAATAGTGTTCCTGTTTTTTTTGCTTTTTACTCTTGGTTTTCTTTTGCGCTACAATTTTTTTCGCCCGCCAAGAAGGGGTATTCTTGTTCTCTTGTACCATAGAATTGACGATAAACCCACGCGCACTGATTTAGACAAGTTTTCCATATCGGTAGAAACCTTTGAAAAACAGGTTAAGAGATTAAGGAAAAGAGGCTATTTACCCGCCCATCCAGGTAACATCGATGATATTGTAAAAAACAAGCTGTACTTAAAACATCGTTATGTTATGTTTACATTTGATGATGGTTATAAGGATAATCTCCAAGCAGCTTTGGTTTTAAACAAGTATGGTTATAAGGGTCTTTTTTTTATATCAACGGCTCATATTGGTGCGCAATTAGACGGAGTAGATATGCTGAGTATTGATGATTTGAGAAAATTGTGCAATTTAGGTATGTACCTCGGTAGTCACTCTCATAGGCACGTGAACTTATTAAAAATGGATTTGGATGAAGCAAAAAGTGAAATTTCCAAATCTTTGGA
>JALUBE010000102.1 GCA_027045065.1 Desulfurellales bacterium
ATTCCAAGGTTTTGGCATCGGATATTTACCGCTATATGCTTATCTATGGCAAACAGGTGTATAGATCCTATACGGGGAAAGGGGTTAGACAGGCCCCGTTTTACGTCCTTGTTGGAACACGGTGCCCGTCGGTTTTAGTAGAAACGGGGTTTATCAATAATCCGTCTGATGCAATATTTTTGAGAAACGATCGATTTAGAAGGGCTTTGGCAAGGGGTATTGCAAAAGGTATTGAGGTGTTTTTAAAGGATAATAGGATCAGTTTTGCTGAGCCCTTGGGTATGAGCCTAAAATCTTGAGAAAAACGGTGAGTTTTTCAACCTCTTTCAGTGCATTTTTGAGTTTTTCATCTTCAATATGACCCTCAACATCAACGTAGAATATGTAAGACCAGCTCTTCTGCCTTGAAGGTCTTGATTCTATGCGTGTCAGATTAATTCTGTTTTTGTAAAATGGCGCGAGTATTTCGTATAAAGCACCGACCCTATCCTTAATTGAAAACATGAAAGAGGTTTTGTCATTCCCTGTGGGTTTTGGTATGTGCTTGCCGATAACAAGAAAACGCGTTGTGTTATTGGTTTTGTCCTCTATTCCACTTGCAAGGACGTTTAGCCCGTAGATTTCACTTGCCGCTAGGGATGCTATTGCAGCTACTTCTTTATCCTTTTCAGCGATTTTAGCTGCTCTTGCCGTTGACACAGTTTCATAAAGAGGAACGTTGGGTAGGTGTTTCTTTAGCCATCCTTTGCATTGACCCAATGCATTGGGGTGTGAGTAAATGGCTTTTATTTCCTCCAACGATTGGGCTTTGCTCAACAGGTTGTGCTTTATGTCTATGTAAATTTCAGAGACGATCTTTACTGATGAGCTTACAAACATATCCAATGTGTAGTGAACAACGCCCTCGATGGAGTTTTCTATTGGCACCACACCAAAATCTGCCCTATCTTGTTCAACATCCATAAATACGTCTTCTATGGACTCTTCGGGTATATAATGGAGCGATAATCCGAACCTCTCTATAGCTGCCTGATGGGTGAATGTGGCTTCAGGACCGAGATAGCTAATTGTTAAAGGTTCTTCAAGCTTAATCGAAGCGCTCATTATCTCTCTAAATATGTTCTTTAGGCTTTTTAAAGGAAAATTGCCGCTGGCGTTTTCCTCTATCATCTTGTAGATCTTCTTTTCTCTGTCGGGTGAGTAAAAGGGTAGGCGATACCTACGTTTCAGATCGCCTACCTCTTTCACAAGATCAGCCCTCTTTTCCAAAAGCTCTATGATTTTTTTATCTATATCGCTTATCTGTTTTCTAATCTCGTCTATTTTTACAGAAACTGAGTTGTCATTTTTCTCCATTTTTCCCATCTTCTCTTTAAGAGTTTCTTCTTGGGTAGTGGCAAAAGCTCATTAAAACTCCGAATGATAAAATCCTTGACATTTTTCGATACGGCCTCGTAGTCCCTGTGTGCCCCACCCAGCGGTTCTTTTATGATCTCATCTATCACACCCAACTCAAACAGATCCTTTGCCGTTACCCTCATGGCTTTTGCTGCATCTATGGAGTGCTCCGTATCTCTCCAAAGTATGGATGAACACCCTTCAGGCGATATAACACTATAGATGGCAAACTCAAGCATACCAATTTTATCACCACTTGCTATGGCCAAAGCTCCACCTGATCCGCCTTCACCTGTTACTACAACGACTATCGGCACTTCGAGTTCGAACATGAGTTTTAGGTTGCTCGCGATGGCCTCTGACTGTCCCCTTTCCTCTGCTCCTATGCCGGGATAAGCGCCGGGTGTATCTACGAATGTAACAACGGGCATATTGAACTTCTCTGCAAGCTTCATCACGCGTTGCGATTTTCTATAGCCTTCTGGATTTGCCATGCCAAAGTTCCTGTAAAGGTTGTCTTTGGTATTCTTTCCCTTTTGATGTCCTATTATTGCCACCCTTTGGCCATCGATGTATCCAAATCCCGTTACAATGGCCTTATCATCCGAGAAACGGCGGTCACCGTGAACCTCTGTAAAATCATCGACAATGTATTTTACAAAATCGAGTGTGTACGGTCTGTTTGGATGGCGGGCAATCTTTATGATCTTATCGATAGACAGATTTTCAAACTCCCTTTTTAATATCTCATTTTTTTTGTTTTCTAACTGCTCGATCTCCTTTAGTACATCAATACCCCTCTCTTGTGCCATCCTTTTTAGGTTTGCTATCTGTTCTTCTATCTCCTGTAAGGGTTTTTCGAAGTCTAAAACAAACATTGAAACCCCCTTCACTCTTCACCTAAATTAAAGGCATCGTGTAAGGATCTAACCGCCAGTTCTGTGTATTTTTCATCTATGAGACAAGAGATTTTAATTTCTGATGTTGTTATGGCTCTGATGTTGATGTTTTCTCTCGACAGCGTTTCAAACATCTTTGCTGCAACACCAGGGTGAGATCTCATACCAACGCCAACAACGGATACTTTTGCCACATCTTTGTTTACACTCACATTACCGGCATCCAGTTCTTTGGATAATTGCTGAAGTATCTCGAAGGCTTTATCTGCATCGTCTCTTGATACGGTGAACGATATATCAGTTTTTTCCCCGTTGTCACTTACGTTTTGTACTATCATATCAACGTTTATGTTGTGTTTTGCTATTTCATTGAAGATCTTTGCTGCTACACCAGGTTTATCTTTTACATCGTTTATCTTAAGCCTTGCCTGATTTTTGTCATGTGCTATTCCAGAAACCACGACTTTTTCCATCTCCTCATCCTCCTTTGTTACTAATGTTCCAGGATTAAATGTAAAACTTGAAAGGACCATTATGGGTACGTTATACTTCATACCAAATTCAACTGATCTAATTTGCAGAACCTTGGCGCCTAAGCTTGCAAGCTCCATCATCTCAGAATAGCTTATTTTGTCCAATTTTCTTGCATTCTTTACAATCCTTGGATCTGCCGTATAGATGCCGTCAACGTCTGTGTATATCTCACATACATCTGCTTTTAGTGCAGCGGCTATAGCTACGGCTGTTGTGTCAGATCCACCCCTTCCGAGCGTTGTCACATCACCAGTTGTCTGACTTATTCCTTGAAAACCTGCAACGATGACGATTTCCCCTTTGTCCAAATGTTCGAATATCCTCTTTGTGTCTATCGATTTAATGCGTGCTTTGGTGTGCACCTCGTCTGTAACAATACCGCACTGTCTACCCGTTAATGCTACGGCCTTTGCGCCAATCTCGTTGAGCCTTATAGCTACAAGCGCACTCGATATACGCTCACCGCTTGATAAAAGTAGATCCATTTCCCTTTCAGACGGGCGCTTTGCGAGTTCCTTTGCCATCTTTATCAATTTATCTGTTTCGCCGGCCATTGCAGATACAATGGCGACTACCTTATTACCTTTATCCTGCGTCTCTTTGATATGCTGGGCTACAATTTTAATGCGTTCTAAAGATCCCACGCTCGTGCCACCATACTTTTGAACAATAAGAGCCATTTTTTAAACCCTCCTTAAATCAGGATTTCCCTTTTGCCCCTGTGATCGGGTTTTGAGAGTATACCTTTTTTCTCCATTTGTTCAACAATTCTTGCAGCTTTATTATATCCAATTTTTAATCTCCTCTGCAAATAGGAAATAGAAGGGTTGCCGCCCTCTTTTATTATCTGCACTGCTTCGTCAAAAAGAGGATCCAATTCTTCGTCATCTTCGTTTGTTCCGGCTATTTCCTTTGTGGCTTCAATGAGCTCTTCGTTGTACTCTGGCGACCCTTGTAATTTTACAAAATCTGTGATCCTCTTTGTCTCTTCATCGCTTATGAAAGCGCCATGTATTCTGATTAAGGATGATGAGCCTGGTTGCATGAATAGCATGTCGCCTTTGCCCAGCAGGGCTTCAGCACCCGGTGTATCCAATATTGTTCGAGAGTCCACCTTCGATGTAACCTTAAACGATATTCGCGCAGGGAAGTTTGCTTTAATAAGACCCGTTACTACATCCACGCTTGGTCTTTGTGTGGCAACAATCAGGTGTATACCCGACGCCCTTGCCTTTTGAGCAAGCCTTTCTACGTACATCTCCACTTTTTTGCCTGATACCATCATCAGATCAGCTAACTCGTCAATCACCACAACTATGTAGGGCATGGGTGGGTAGTCAATAATACCCCTCTTGGCTTTTGCATTGAAACCATCTATATTTCTTACTCCTGCCTCATTCATGATTTTGTAACGCGTTTCCATTTCATTTATGAGTGCACTCAAGGCTGCTGCTGCTTCCTTTGGATCTGTTACAACGGGCATCATCATGTGTGGTATGCCATCGTATATGGAAAGTTCCAAAATTTTTGGATCTATGAGAACAAACTTTACCTCTTGTGGTGTTGCCTTATATAGTATGCTTACAATCATCGTGTTCAATGATACGCTTTTGCCCGAACCAGTAGCTCCTGCTATCAATAGGTGTGGCATTTTTGTTAGGTCGGCTATAAACACGTTGCCCACTATATCTTTTCCTAACCCCAATGTTAGTTTCGATGTTGCCCTTAAAAACTCCTTGGATGAGATGATCTCTTTCATATAAACTGTTTGTCTTACCTTGTTTGAAACCTCAATTCCTATAGCAGCTTTTCCCGGTATGGGTGCAATTATCCTAACACTCATGGCTTCCATGGCGAGTGCAAGATCGTTGTATAGGTTTGCGATTTTGCTGATCTTCACGCCTGACTTTGGTCTGAACTCGTACATTGTTACCACAGGTCCGGGCTTTACACCGACAATTTTACCCTCGACACCAAAGTGTCTTAACTTCTCCTCTAATTTTTTTGCGCTTTCTGTTATTTCTTCTCTATCTAACTCTGGATCGCCTAATGTTAGAGGCTCATCCAACAGATCGATTGGCGGGAATTTATAGCCGTTTTCTTCCTTTTGTTCTATTTGAGTGTTGTTATCTTGTTTTTTATCTATATACTCTGTATCGATGACTATTTCGTCTTTATCTGTTTCTTTGGATTTTTTTTGATTTTCTTGTGCTTCTATTTCTTTTTTTGGTTTTTCTACGCTTTCTTGTTTATCTTTTTTTTTTGGCTGTGGGGCTTGTGTTTCTTCCTTCGCCTCTTTTTTTGGGGGTATTCTTTGTGCTATGAATTGGAAGAATTCCTTTTCACTGAAGTAAAGTAGTGCACCAGAGACTGGCAAGAGTATCAAAAATGTACCTATTTTTCCCAAGATAAACTCGACAGATGATCCGAGCATATACCCTATACTGCCGCAGATAAAGTAACCATGATACAGCAGATGATCTCTGTTTGCACCGAAGATTGCATACAGTACTATGTCAAAAACGAATATAAACAAAAGTGAAAAGATTAGGCTACGTATAAACTTTGGTGAACCTTTGTTTAGAGAAAACAGGCTTAAAAGCAGGAATATTGGAACGGAGTAACCCAGTACACCAAACCTATTTAACAGAAAAAACGACACATAGACACCTAACATGCCAATGAAATTTGAGATGTGTTTGTGAGGGTAGAATACATCATTGA
>JALUBE010000103.1 GCA_027045065.1 Desulfurellales bacterium
GGCAGACATATAAGCCCCCGCCCATGTTTTGCCATGAAGTTTATCGATTCTGGCGTGACAAACTGGGCAGCCATTACAAAATCGCCCTCATTTTCCCTATCCTCATCATCGACCATTATTATCATCCTTCCCGACCTGATCTCATTGATTGCCTCTTCAACACTTGCAAACATAGCACCACCTTCCTTTACATAAAGTCGTGAGCATTTTATAACAGGTTTATGATTGTTTCAAATTAAATCAAGCAAATCCGTGCAGTTTTAAAAATTCCTCGGTTAGTCCGCCTGACTTTTTCGTAAATTTCTCAACGTACTTGCCAATTATGTCGACTTCAATATTTACCCTATCGCCGACTCTTTTGTATTTCAAGTTTGTGTGTTCAAGTGTGAATGGTATCACCGCAACATCGAGGTAAGTCCTTTCGAGTTTTGCAATCGTTAAGCTAATACCGTCCACAGCAATGGAGCCTTTTTCTACGCTATGATCAAAGGTGTAATCGTCTATGTTCAAAGACAAAATGTAAAAGTCACCACTTTTTTCTATGTTTCTAATGACTGCCTGTGTATCCACATGCCCCAAAACAATATGACCATCCAATCTATCGGACAGTTTCAAAGCCCTCTCCAAGTTGACCTTTTCATTTATATTTAAGCTGCCGAGATTTGTCCTATTTATCGTTTCAAACGAAACATCGACACTGAGAGCATCGAAACTTTTTTCTGTTACGGTCAGACAAGCGCCGTTTACGGCAACGCTGTCTCCCAACTTTAGCTCTTTAGCTATTTTCGAAGAGACAGTCAGTTTTAAGCCATTTTCTATGTGTATTATGCCTTTAATGGAGCCCACATCTTCAATTATGCCTGTGAACATCGAAGTAACCCTCAATCAGCATGTCTCCATCTATACTTTTACACTTTACATTATTGAGCCTTATAGCCTCATCGGGTGTTGAAACAGCCTCAAAGCCCGCAACATTGAAAGCGCCATAGGAGCCTGTGATTTTGGGTGCATAAAACAGATACGCTTTGTTGTACAATTTGCGCTTCAAAAAATAGCCATGCGTCCTGCTGCCACCCTCGACGAGGCAAGAGCATATTTCATTATCCAAAAGTTTTTTTGACAAGTCGTCAGGATCAAATTCATCGCCGTTGAGATTGCATTCGATAATATTCACATCCATCGCCTCAAGAACCCTTTTCTTTGCGTCATCCGATTGTTTGCTCGTCACTATGTATATGTTTTCTGGATACTTGCTGAATATATTTGCCGTCAAAGGAATTCTCAAATTTTTATCCAAAACCACGCGCTTGGGTTGCCTATAGCCTTTAACCCTGCAGGTTAAGAGGGGATCGTCCATCAAGACCGTATTTATACCTACTAAAACGGCACTATTTAGACCCCTTAATTTGTGAACCAACCTTCTCGATTTTTCAGAAGTTATCCATTTGGAAACGCCACCTTTTACTGATATACAACCGTTTAAAAACATCGCAGCCTTCATAATGAAAAACGGCTTTTTGTTGACCATATTCTCGATAAATACCTCGTTTAACTTGCGTGCCTCATCCTCTAAAACTCCCACCTTTACATCAATCCCTGCACTCTTCATCCTCTCGACGCCACCACGCGCCTTTTTGTTAATATCCCTCATGCCTATAACAACGCGCTTTATGCCGCTTTTTATGATTGCAATGGAACATGGAGGTGTCCTGCCGTAGTGATTGCACGGTTCGAGGTTCACGTATATGGTTGAACCCTTAAGGAGATTTTTGTCCTTTACGGAGTTTATAGCCTCAACTTCTGCGTGTGGTAAGCCGGCCTTTTTGTGATAGCCCTCGCCAATTATTTTACCATTCTTTACGATTACAGCACCAACAAGGGGATTGGGGCATGTCTTTCCTTTTGCCTTCTTTGCTAATTCTATGGCCCTTTTCATGTAAATTTCGTCTTGGTTCACAAGTTAAAAAATACTAAAGTCCCACCCCTTTGTCAACGATAAACTATTTCAACTTTACGATCAGATCACCCGCTTCGATACTATCACCCTCATGCAGGTAGATCTTTTCTACCGATCCATCAATTGCAGACTTGATTTTCGTCTCCATCTTCATAGCCTCAGTCACAGCAATTAGATCGTCCTTTTTGACCTTGTCACCTTCCTTTACCAAAATCTTTACCATCTTTCCTGGCATCATGGCGCATATATCGTGTGGATCGTCTATGTTGCCCTTTATGTTTGATTTAACCTGTGCAGCTATTTTTTCGTCTTTTATATTCACACTTCTCGATTGGCCATTTAGCTCAAATGTCACCCTTCTGAATCCCTTTTTATCCGGCTCTGATAGGTTTAAAAACTTGATGAATAGGGTTTTTCCTTCCTCTATATCAACCTCTATCTCCTCGTTCTTCTTGAGCGGATAGAAAAATGATCGTGTATCCAACACAGAAACATCACCGTATTCGTTGTTAAACTTTACATAGTCAACAAATACTTTTGGGTATAGTGCATACGACAAGAGTTCTTCTTTGGTGAAATCACGCTTAAACATCGATTTTAGCTCTTTATGGGCCTTTTCAAAGTCAAACGGTGGCAAAAGCTTCCCAGGCCTGTCTTTAATGGGCTCTTCGCCTTTAAGTACGATTTTTGCCAACCTTTCGTTAAAACCACCGTATGGTTGACCCATCATGCCTTTGAAGAAGCTGACAACGGAATCTGGAAAAGACAGATTTTCTCCCTTTGTGTAAAGATCCTCAGGTTCGAGGTTGTTTTGCACCAAAAACAGTGCCAGGTCACCCACAACCTTTGATGATGGCGTTACTTTAATTATATCGCCTAATAGATCGTTGACTTTTTTGTACATCTTCTTGATCTCTTCCCATTTGTCAATTAAGCCTAAGCTTTCAACCTGAACCACAAGGTTAGAGTACTGACCTCCAGGTATTTCATGCTCGTAAACCTCAGCCGTTGGTGCTTTCAAGCCCGTTTCACAGCAAAAGTAGTATTTTCTTACCTTCTCAAAGTAGTTTGCTACCTCTTGAGCCTTGTTTAGGTCTACTTTTGGTGCTTTTTCTGTGTTGTTAAGTGCTGCAATAATTGAATTTAAACTGGGCTGGCTCGTTAAACCTGACATGGAGCTCATAGCCAAATCCACAATATCTGCACCCGCTTCAATAGCCATTAGGACGGTTGCCTCACCATTCCCGCTTGTGTCGTGTGTATGGAAGTGTATGGGCAAATTAGTTTCTTCCTTTATGGCGCTAGCCAAGATCTTAGCCGCATACGGTTTCACAAGCCCAGCCATGTCTTTTATGGCAATGATATCTGCTCCAGCCTCTTTCAGTTCTCTTGCCAACTTCACATAATAGTCAAGCGTATATTTTTTCCTGTTTTTATCCAAAATATCCCCTGTGTAGCTTATAGCGGCTTCACAGATTTTGCCCTGATTTTTGACCTCTTCCATCGCCGGTTTTAACTGCTCAACCCAGTTGAAGCAATCAAAGATCCTGAACAGATCTATGCCATTTTTTGCCGCCTCTTTTATGAACTCCTTTACAACGTTATCTGGATAATTTGTGTATCCAACGGCATTTGAAGCCCTAAGAAGCATCTGAAACAGGATGTTTGGTATCCTCTCCCTCAATTTCTTCAATCTATCCCACGGCGATTCCTTTAAAAATCTGTATGCCACATCAAACGTAGCACCACCCCACATTTCTATAGAGAACAGATTGTTCATATGATAAGCGTATAGGTCGGCGATATTTAGCATGTCTATCGTCCTTAAACGCGTCGCAAGCAGAGACTGATGGGCGTCCCTGAATGTGGTATCCGTAATAAGCACCTCTTTTGATTCTCTTATCCTTTTAAGCACGCCTTGAACACCCTCTTTGTTTAATACATCCCTCCAACCTTCAGGGATTTTTGCTCCAAATTTCTCTTTATATACGGGAATTGTTGGTAAAACAGTATTATCGTCAATTTTAGAGTTTGATGGATTGTTCACTATGTTATTTGCCAAAAATTTTAACACCTTTGTTGCCCTATCCCTTCTCTTTGGTATCTTGTAGAGTTCTTTGGTTGTATCGACGAAGTTTGTATCGAAGTCTCCGTTTATGAACCTCGGATGGCTGATGACGTTTTCCAAAAACTGTATATTTGTTTTAACACCTCTAACCCTGAACTCTTTCAAGACCCTTTGCATCTTTCTGACGGCTTGTTCAAACGTCAATGCCCATGTTGATACCTTGACAAGCAGAGAATCGTAGTAGGGTGAAATACGCGCTCCTGCGTAGGCACTGCCAGCGTCCAACCTAACGCCAAAACCCGCCGGGCTTCTGTATACCTGTATTTCGCCCGTGTCTGGCATAAAGTTGTTTTCTGGATCTTCCGTTGTTATTCTGCACTGAATAGCATATCCCTCTTTTCTTATGCTGCTTTGAGAGTATATGCCAATCTGCTTATCCGTTAGCTTTTTGCCTTCTGCTATCAATATTTGAGACTGAACCAAGTCAATGCCCGTTATCAGTTCTGTTATTGTGTGTTCAACCTGTATTCTTGGGTTTACCTCTAAGAAGTAAAAGTCATTTCCATCGACCAAGAATTCAACTGTGGCAGCAGAGGTTATGCCAGCTTCATGGGCAATCTTCAAAGCTGCATCGTACAACTCTTCCAATATGCTTAAAGGTAGTGTTGGCGATGGCGCAATCTCGATCATCTTTTGATGTCTTCTTTGGATGGAGCAGTTTCTCTCGTACAGATGAACGATGTTTCCATAGTTGTCCGCAAGTATCTGAACCTCAATGTGTTTTGGAGCAGGCAAATATTTCTCAACTATAACATCATCTCTGCCAAACGCCTTTTTTGCTTCTCTCTTTAGACTTTCAAAGTTTTCGTCAACATCCCTATCGTTGAATGCAATCCTGATTCCCCTGCCTCCTCCTCCAGCCGTTGCCTTCATCATAACTGGGTAGCCTATATCTCTTGCTATCCTTTTCACCTCATCAGGCGAGTTTACATTACCTTCTGATCCACCAATAACAGGCACACCGCATTTTTTGGCTAACTGCTTAGACAGGAGTTTATCCCCGAAGAGTTTTGGGACTTAAAATATTTTTGTGTCTCCCCACAAACCTACTAAAATGGAGTGGGGTTTAATGAACCGTTCTAATGAACTCTGAAATTAGGCTAAGTATGGAGGAGCTTTAAAAAATGAACAGAAAGATGCTTAAAGAGATAATCTCAAACATGGATATGGATGTAGTAAAGGAGTTGGATGAATATGGAAAGAATAAACTGGCAGCACTAATGGAAGGATTACTCATTGAGATAATGGGTAAGGAAAGATATGAGTACTTGCTTGAGAACCCAGAAGACAAAGGCAATGGAACCTATAAAAGGAGCCTAAATGTCATCCGCCGTGCTAAAATACACCACCAACGCCTACTAAAAGTGCACCACTTTTAGTAATTGGTTATACTCTCCTTGGGTAATCTTTTTTGCAAGGAGAGTATCAATGATT
>JALUBE010000104.1 GCA_027045065.1 Desulfurellales bacterium
GCCTTTTTCAAATATAAATGGCGTTGTTTAAAAATTTTTCATTTTTTAAAAAAAGATTTCTTTAGTTTTTTCAATATTTGGAAATCAAAGATAAAATATTAACAACTGGTGAAACATATTTATTGACACTTCGATTGTTTTTGAGTATATTGTTCAAGAAAATTGGTTATAGGAGGTTTTTCAAATGCGCGATAAGCTTGAGGAACTGAAAAAGTTAGAAGAGCAAGCTGAATTAGGGGGCGGTCTAAAAAGGATTGAAAAGCAGCATGCTCAGGGCAAGCTCACAGCAAGGGAAAGAATTAAGCTGCTGTTGGACGAAGGTAGTTTCGTGGAGTTCGACAAATTTGTAACACACAGGTGTACAGACTTTGGAATGGACAAACAAAAGATCTTGGGCGATAGTGTTGTAACGGGATACGGAACGATTGACGGTAGACTTGTATTTGTTTTTAGTCAAGATTTCACCGTCTTTGGCGGATCCCTATCCGGAGCTCATGCCAAAAAAATCTGCAAGATTATGGATTTGGCAGCAAAGGTTGGTGCACCTGTAATTGGCTTAAATGACTCAGGTGGCGCAAGGATTCAAGAGGGCGTTGAGTCTTTGGCAGGATATGCAGACATTTTCTTAAGGAATGTGATGTTTTCAGGCGTTATCCCTCAAATTTCAGTTATAATGGGTCCTACAGCTGGCGGTGCAGTATATTCACCTGCTGTTACGGACTTTACGATAATGGTTAAGAACACAAGCTTTATGTTCATAACAGGACCAGATGTAATTGAGGCTGTGACTGGTGAAAAAATAACAAAAGAGGATTTGGGTGGTGCTGAGGTTCACACCACAAAAACAAATGTTGCACATTTTGCTGCAGAAAACGACGAAGACGCTTTAATGCTTGTTAGGGAACTATTGCAGTTCATACCACAAAATAATATGGAAGATCCACCATACAAACCAACAGATGATCCGCCAAATAGAAGAGAAGAATCCATTTATGATTTAGTTCCAGCCGATCCGATGAAACCTTACAACATGAAAGATTTGATCAAGAAAGTTGTAGATGATGGATACTTCTTCGAAATCCAAGAAAACTACGCTAAGAACATGATAATAGGTTTTGCAAGGTTGGGTGGAAGAAGCGTAGGTATTATAGCAAACAATCCACAATTCTTCGCAGGTGCATTGGATTACAAAGCTGCCATTAAGGCGGCAAGATTCATAAGGTTCTGCGATGCGTTCAACATTCCTATCATCACATTCGAGGATCAGCCAGGTTACATGCCAGGTGTCGCCCAAGAGCACAACGGCGTTATTGTGCATGGTGCAAAACTCCTCTATGCCTATGCTGAAGCTACAGTTCCAAAGATTACATTGATTGTAAGGAAGGCGTACGGCGGTGCTTACGACGTTATGGCATCTAAGCATTTTAGGGCAGATGTAAATTATGCATACCCAATAGCAGAAATTGCTGTTATGGGTCCAGATGGAGCTGTTAACATTCTTTACAGGAAAGAGCTTGCAGAGGCAGAGAATCCAGCACAGAAGAAAGCAGAGCTCGTTCAAATGTACAGGGATAAATTCGCAAATCCATACATTGCTGCTGGTTTGGGTTACTTAGACGAGATTATCGATCCGGCAGATACAAGGTTGAAACTAATACAGGCTTTGGAACTTACAAGGAACAAGAGGGAATCCAATCCTCCAAAGAAACACGGAAACATTCCGCTATAAAGAGGGAGGCAAGTAATGGTTAAAGTTAAAGAGTTTAAAAAGGTGTTAATTGCAAATAGGGGAGAGATAGCAATAAGGGTTGCGCGTGCTTGCAGAAAAATGGGCATTGAGACCGTTGCCGTTTATTCTGATGCAGATAGAAATGCCCTGCATGTGAGATATGCTGATGAGGCATACTATATAGGTCCTTCTCCAGCTGCGGAATCCTATTTGAGAATAGATAAAATTGTAGAAGTAGCTGTAAAAAGCGGTTGCGATGCGGTTCACCCAGGTTACGGATTTTTAGCTGAAAATTCCGAGTTCGTGAAGGCATGCGAAGAAGCAGGCATCATATTTATAGGTCCAAACACCGAATCGATGTACATATTAGGAGATAAAACACGCGCAAGGCAAAAAATGATAGAGGCCGGTGTTCCTGTTGTTCCAGGAACCAAGGATCCTGTGGAAAGCTTAGAGCATGCATTAAAAGTGGCTGAAGAGGTTGGTTATCCAATTATGTTCAAGGCATCAGCCGGTGGTGGCGGTAAAGGAATGAGATTAATCCATTCACCTGAGGAGTTTAAAGAGGTTTATGATCTTGCAAAAGGTGAAGCCTTAAGTGCCTTTGGTGATGACAGGATGTATATTGAAAAGGCAATAATTAAACCAAGACACGTGGAAATTCAGATAGCGCGTGACAAATACGGAAATGCGATCCATCTATTTGAAAGAGAGTGTTCAATTCAAAGAAGGCATCAGAAGGTTATAGAAGAATCTCCGTCTATGGCTATCAACGATGAAGTTAGACATAAAATGGGCGAAGCAGCAATTAAAGCAGTGGCAGCTGCTAATTACGACAGTGTTGGAACTGTAGAATTCTTGGTTGACAAAGATATGAATTTTTACTTCTTAGAAGTCAACACAAGGCTGCAGGTAGAGCATCCAGTAACAGAAATGGTTACTGGCATTGACATTGTTAAGCTACAAATTGAGATAGCAGAGGGTAAGCCCATACCTTACAAGCAAGAGGACATTAAGCAAATAGGTCATGCAATTGAGTGCAGAATCTATGCGGAAGACCCGGACAACAACTTTATGCCATCGCCTGGATTTATCACTGGTTTGAGACTACCCGGAGGTCCTGGCGTCAGAGTTGACAGTGGTGTTTACTCTCGCGGTGAAGTACCACTCTACTACGATCCAATGGTAGCAAAATTAGTTGTGTGGGACGAGACAAGGGATGCTGCGATAGCAAGGATGCAAAGGGCTTTAAAAGAATTCGTTGTTAAAGGCATAAAAACAACCATTCCGTTCCATCAAAAGGTGATGAGGAACGAAGACTTCATAAAAGGCGACATCTCAACGGAATTTATAGACAAAGAGGTTTTGGTAGAACCACAAAAAAGGGAAGGCTCAAAAGAAGCTGCTTTGGCTGCTGCAGCGATCAAGGAATACTTAAGAGAAAAAGAGCTTGCAAAGAAATTGCTTGAGTTCAAGGAGACATGCTCCTACGGTAGTCCGTGGAAAGAAGCAGGCAGAAGGGCAGCGATATTTGGAACAAACTTTGGCGATATCTATAAATACTCAACATAAAAGGAAGGAGATGGGTTATGTATATAGCAACATTAGATAATATAGAGTACAAAATTGAAGTTAATGAGGTCGGAGAAAACAAGTACGAGGTAATAATTGACGAAACTCCGTACATCGTCGATGCTCAGTTGACGGAATTCTCAGTTTATTCGCTTATTATAAATGGTAAATCCTACGAGATCGATTTAGACTACAAAGATGGTGTTTACCATGTGTACAACGAGGGCGACCTATTTAAGATTGAGGTAATGGACGAACTGAAAAAGCGGATGTTGGAGAAGCGAGGTGGAGCTGGTAGTCTTGAGGGTGCTTACACGGTTAAAAGCGAGATGCCTGGTAAAGTCGTTGAGGTTAAAGTTAAGGTTGACGATGAAGTCAAAGAGGGTGACGTGCTGTTGATACTTGAGTCCATGAAAATGCAGAACGAGATTAAGTCTCCAAAAGATGGAAAGGTAACAGAGGTATTCATAAAAGACGGTGATACAATCGAAGCCGATGCAAAACTTGTAACAATCGAATAGAAACTTAAGGGGGGTTCTTCCCCCTTTTTTTTCATTTGTCAATTACCCCATTTTTCTATTATTCCATTTACCAATTCTCATGGCTCATAAACGGCAACGGGGATGAATTTTCCATCTTTAACCTGTCGTAAAACAACGGTCCTCTCAACTTCACCATTTTTAATTATGATCTTCCCCGTAATTCCATAAAACACCGTATTTCTTACGAATTGCGCGACTTTTTGTGTATTCATACCGTATTTTTCAATTCCTTTTGCCAACAAAAAATAGGAATCGGCAGCTAAAGCCTCTGGTGAATCTGGTAACCTGTGAAACCTTTCCTTAAAGCTTTTGATAAATTCTTTGGCCAAACTTCCCTGCGGTATTAACGGATCAAAATCATCAGTAAACACCAATCCTTCGGCATTTTTTCCTGCTATTTTAATTAAGGCATACGAAGATGCTGCAGAACCAGCAAACACCTTTTGACTTAACCCCATTTGCCTCAATTGGATCAAAAACAGTGCTATCGTGTTATAGTAATTTGTGAAGTAAATAAAATCTGGATTTAACTTTTTTATGTCAGTTATTATTGGTGTAAAATCCTTTTGGCTAAATTGGGTTTTATAAACCATTAGAATTTTCCCACCATCTTTCTCAAAATATCTTTTGAATCTTTTAGCCAAATCAACGGAATATTCGGAAGTAACATCTTCTACTATAACACCTCTCTTCAATCCAGCTGTAGATATGTAATTTGCCATCACACGTGCCTGTACATCATTGGTCAAGCATACCCTTGAAGCAAAATGCCTGTTTTTAACAAGACCAGAGCCGTTAGCTGTGGGTATAACATCTACAATTTCGTCTCTTTCAAAAATAGGCAGAGCAGACAAAGCCATTGGAGTGGCCACCGGCCCAATAACATACTTAACTCCCAAAGAAGCAAACTTTTCTGCAGATAAAGCCGCACCTTCAGGTTTACTATCAACATCAAGAACAATTAAATTAACAGTTTTACCACCAATCTTTGGCTTTATCATGTGAGCAACTTTTATACCATCCAATTCCAATTGACCCCAAGCTGCTATAGGTCCTGTAAGTGAAAGATAAACACCGATCCTTAACTGTTTAGCAAAAGCATTAGCGGAAAATAATACAACTAAAACAACTAAAGCAACTAAAAGGCGTCTCATAAATCACCCCTTGTTAATACTTTTAATTTTTCAAGTTAACAATATATAATCTTCTCGGTTTTGTCAAGAATGGCGGAGAGGGCGGGATTCGAACCCGCGGTACGCGTAATGCGTACAGCTGATTTCGAGTCAGCCGCCTTCGACCGCTCGGCCACCTCTCCGCTGGTAGTTATAGCAGAGAGCATATTTTAAGTCAAAAATAATTAACCAACAATATAACGTGGGAAAGGGTAAATGGATAACGAATGAAATTAGGCCTATTTCTATAAGCGTTACTTATTAGTTATTTTCACTAGCCGTGAGTATCAAATTTGAGTAATCCAAATTTTATAATTCATAATCCAAAAACGACAAGATGTTCCCTTCACCAGAAGCAGTTTCCTTAAACTTTTTCATAATAGAACGAGGCTTAAGCAAACTGAACGCGTTGCTAATTCGAAGTTAACGGTTAGGCAAAAGAGGGAACAATATAAAAATTTTTGAATTTTAAATTCTAAAT
>JALUBE010000105.1 GCA_027045065.1 Desulfurellales bacterium
TGTTTATCAAAGGATGGTTTGTATCACAAATACACCGTGGATGAACACTCCCTGCAGGCAATTAAGTCCTTAGATGATCTCTATGAGTACGATATTCCAAAAACGTTTCTTATGAGGCTTAAAAATGCATGGGTTAATTTAAAGCCCCACAACAGGCTTGTATTGAGGCTTGCATGCCTTTTGCACGATATTGGGAAGATAAAGCAGGGGAAGCACGAAATTGTGGGCTATGAAATGTCAAAGTCAATAGCAGATAGGCTTAGTTTAGGTGGGGATTTAAAAGAAAAATTGGGTTTTCTGGTTAGAAATCACCTGCTTATCAGCTCCATTATATCCACGAGGGATATTGATGATCCAAAAACGCTTGAGGATTTGCTGAATGTGGTTGATACAAAGGAAAAGCTCGTATTACTGTCTCTTTTGACCTATGCCGACCTTAAAGCCGTAAACGACAATGTATGGACATCGTGGAAAGAAGACCTATTGGAATCTTTGTATTTGAAAGCCATGTTCCATTTTGAAAATAGGGATTATGATGAGTATTTAAAGCTCAATGCTGCAGACTCTAAAAGAAAGATCAAAGTTATACTGGGATTAAATTACTCTGATTTGATAGAGAAGTTCCCTGATTCTATTTTTAACGATATAAGGTTTGATGTTATGGCTCAATACATAAAGGATATAAAGGATACGGGTAGAAATGCTTTTGTGTACAAAGAAAGAAATTCTGACGTCGTAAAGGTCGTTGTGTACTACAAAAATAAGTTTGGATTTTTTAACGAAATCAGTGGCATTTTGGCGTGTTTGGATGCAAGCATTGTGACGGCAAAGTCTTATGATCTTTTAGATGGAAAAATTGTGGATGTGTTTACGGTTAAGGTTAATGACGCAAGCGAATTGGACGATTTTAAGGTAGAAGACTTAATTAGTAGGGTGGAGAGCGATGAGTTTGATCTTGAGGGTTGTATGGAGTCCAAAAAGAGGCGGTTTTTAAATAGGCTTGAAAAACTTAAATTGGAGATGTCTTTGCAGAATGTTGACGTTATTGTTGATAACAATCAAAGTGAGTTGTATTCTGTCATACGGGTGTATGCGCCCGATAGGATAGGTTTGGTTTACTACATTACAAAGGTGTTGGTTGAGTTTGAACTTCAGGTTGGTATGTTTATTTTGGATACGAAAGGCAGTATGGCGGTTGATACATTTTATGTTATGGATAAGGGTTTTAAAAAGATTTACTCCCAGAAATTAATCGATCTGATTAAAAGTAGGCTTTATGAGGTGTTGGTTTGAGAAGGGAACCTATTAGGGTGGCAGACATTGGTAAGGTTATACCTATTGGTCAGAAGGTTATGGTTTATATAGAGGAAGGTAACTTTGCCGGCACTTATTCGAGTTACATATATGATGTTGACGAGAACTACAATATCTATATAGCGATGCCAACAAACGAAAATGGCTTAAAAGCCGTTATAAGAGAAGGTGAAAGGGTAGAGGTTAGTTTTGTTAATAATAAGGGATTTAGGATAGGTTTTACCTCTCGCTTGCTGGATACGATAAAAAAGGGTGATAGAGTAATATACAGACTTGGAAAGCCTGAATCTTTAGCCAGGGTTGAGCTTAGGGAGAACTTCAGAGTGCCAGTTCTCATAGAAACGCAGTTTTACGTTTTTAAGAGTGGAAAAATAGAAAAATCTAAAGGAACAATTTTGGATATAAGTGCTGGTGGCGTTAAGTTATCGACAGACTTAGATCTTGAGGTGAGGGATAAGCTCTTTATGGATTTTGAATTGGGTGAGAAGAAACTCGAAGAGATAGAGGCTGAGGTTGTCAGAAAGGCCATAACAGGTGAAGAGGGTGTTAAGCATTATGGTCTTAGATTTACGGATCTAACGAAGGAGCAAGAGGATGCAATTATAAAGTTCTGTCTTGCCAGACAGATCGAGCTTGCGAGGAAGATGAGGGGTTTGGAATAGAAATGGAAATCGAACGGTTAAAGAATGCGAGGGTAGCGGTTGTTGGTGATTTGATCTGTGATAAGTACGTTATCGGCAAGGTCGAAAGAATCTCACCTGAGGCACCAGTGCCTGTTGTCAGGGTTGAGAAAGAGAAGTATTTTTTAGGCGGAGCATCGAACGTTGCATTGAATCTAAAGAGTTTGGGGAGTGAGGTTTTTTTATTCGGTGTTGTGGGTAACGATAGTTGCGGTAAGCGTCTCCTCAATATGATTAGAGACAGTGGCTTGGATGTGGGTAATATTTTAACACTTGAGGATAGACCTACGACACTTAAAACCCGCGTTATAGCCCAATCCCAGCAGATAGTCCGATTTGATAGGGAAAAGATTTTAAGGATAGATAAGAAACACGCCTACGAGATTGTTAAGGGTGTGAAGGAAAGCGGCGTCAATGCTGTTATAGTGTCGGATTACGGCAAAGGAGTGGTGAGCGACTATTTAATTGATGAGCTTAAGAAAATAGGGGTTTTTATTGCAGTGGATCCAAAAATAAAAAATGCCTATGCGTACAACGGTGTCGACATAATAACGCCCAATCTGAAAGAGGCGCAGGAGATCAGCGGCGTTGAGATATATGCGTTTCCAAACGGTATTGAGCTTGCCGCTAAAAAGATTATAAAGAAGACGAAGTGCAAATACCTTCTCATTACAGAGGGCGAGAAGGGGATGAGTCTGTTTGATAAAAATGGATTGATATTCAAACAGGAGTCTCAGGCAAAAGAGGTTTACGATGTAACAGGTGCAGGAGATACGGTGATTGCCGTTCTAACGGCAGCTGTCTCAAGTGGCTTTGATATTAAGGATGCTGTCGTTTTGTCCAATGCAGCTGCAGGTATCGTTGTGGGTAAGATGGGTACTGCCACGGTGAGCTTGGAGGAGTTAAAAAAGGCGCTATGAGTGTTGCTGTCCTTATCCCCGCCAGGTTCTCTTCAAGTAGATTTGAAGGCAAGGTAATCCACCCCATTAAGGATAAACCGATGATTCAATGGGTTTACGAGGATGCAAAGGAATCCAAATTAGCGGACTATATTGCCGTTCTTACAGATGATAAAAGGGTTTACGATGTTGTTAAATCCTTTGGCGGAAATGTTTTTATAGTTAAAGGTGATTTTGCATCGGGTAGCGATAGGGTTGCAAGTTTTTGTAAGGATAAGGATTTTGACTATGTTTTGAATCTACAAGCCGATGAGCCATTGATAGACGGTGAAACATTGGATCTTTTGATTAAATGTGCTACTGAAACAAAGGAACAGATGGCAACGCTTGTTTCGTATTGTGCTCCCCAAGAGGTTGATGACCCAAATGTTGTTAAGGTCGTCATAGATAAAAACGGCTATGCCATGTACTTTTCAAGGAGCAGGATTCCATTTAACAGAAACCCGTTTGATAAATACCTCAAACACATTGGCGTTTATATTTATTCAAGGAAAACACTGCTCTTTTTGAATTCACTTGAGCCGACTGAACTTGAAAAGGCCGAAGGTTTGGAGCAGCTCAGGGCTTTGCAGAACGGCATTAGGATAAAAACGTGCTTTACAAATAAGTTCCTTTTGGGCGTTGATACACACGAAGACCTTGAAAGGTTAATTTCTTATTTAGGGGAAAGGGATGACTAAGGGTAACATTGTTTTAGGTGTTACGGCGTCTATTGCCATATACAAGTCTTTGGAGATTTTGAGTAGGCTCAAAAAAAGGGGGTTTAACGTAAGGTTTGCACTTACAGAAGAGGCGAAAAGACTTATATCTCCCGTTGTTTTTAAGGCTTTGACAAACAATGAGGTCTACGACGATGTAATGGAAGAACTCGATCTTGGCGATACAAACATAACCCACGTTTCCTTTGCAAATTGGGCAGATGTGTTTGCAATAGTTCCCGCTACTGCAAATATTATATCTAAGGTCGCATGTGGTATTGCGGATGACCCCGTGAGCTTGGTTGCTTTGGCTACAGAGGCAAAGAAAGTTATTGCGCCTGCTATGAATAGCCAGATGTACTTAAACCCGATAATACAGGATCACTTGAACAAGCTTAAAAGTCTTGGGTGGCTTGTTGTTGAGCCTGAAGAGGGTGATCTTGCCTGCAACACAAAAGGCATTGGTCATATTGCTTCTGAGAATCATATTGCGGATGCCATTGAATCGTGCATGTACCCCGATCTTTTGAAAGGGAAGAATGTTGTTGTTACGGCTGGTCCTACGTCTGAATCCATAGACCCCGTTAGATACCTGACCAATAGATCAAGCGGTAAGATGGGTTTTGCTTTGGCTAAAATGGCAAGGTACATGGGAGCGGATGTTACATTGATTACGGGCAAGGTTTGTTTGGATACACCCTTTGGCGTAAGCAGGGTTGATGTGGAATCAACTAATGATATGTTGACTGCGCTAAAAAAGGAAATAAAGAAAAAGGACGATCTGATTGTTATTATGGCTGCGGCAATTGCCGATTTTAGACCTGAAAAGATGGAGAGTAAGAAAATAAAGAAAGAGGGAAATGGCAAATTCACGGTGAATTTTGTAGAAAATCCGGATGTTACAGTTGAGATTGGCAGGTTCGCTAAGTCTTTAGGTAAGAAATTGAGGCTTGTGGGGTTTGCCGCAGAGACACATGATTTGCTTGAGAATGCGAAGAAAAAGATAGAAAAGAAAGGTTTGGAATTCATTGTTGCAAACGACGTTAAGAGGGGGGATATAGGCTTTGGTTCGGACTTTAACGAGGTAATAATCATCCATAGAGACGGTAGAATGGAAAGGATTGAAAGGTCTGAAAAGCTAAAGATTGCCTATGAGATTTTGAGGAGGTTGAATTGATAGAGATAAAAAGCAGAGCCGATCTTGAGTTTTTAAAAGGCGTGCAGGAAAAAAGAAGGTTGTCGTTTGATGAATACGAAGAGCCTGTGCGCAAGATTATAGATGATGTCAAAAAAAATGGTGATAAGGCTCTGTTTGAGTATACAAGAAGGTTCGATGGCTATGATGCAAACAAAGAGACTGCTATTGTTTCAAATGAGGAATTTGATGATGCGGAAAAGTCCATACCCGAAGCCCATAAAGAGGTTATACAATGTGCAGCTGATAGGATTTGGAGATTTCATGAGGCTTTCAAGCCAAAGTCACAGTTTATAGAAGAGGATGGAGCAATATTGGGCGTAAGGGTTACACCTGTCGAGCGTGCCGGTCTTTACATTCCGGGTGGTAAAGCGGCTTATCCGTCCACGGCACTAATGACTGTTATACCTGCCATAGTTGCGGGTGTAAAACACATACAGATTGCAACGCCCTCTAAGGGTGGAAGGGCCAATCCTTACGTCCTCTACATAGCAAAGATATACGGCATAAGGGAGGTGTTTAAAATAGGTGGAGCTCAATCCATAGCGGCCTTTGCCTATTCCACCGAATCTGTTCCCAAGGTTGATGTCATTGCAGGTCCCGGTAATATCTATGTAGCTTTGGCTAAAAGGGTGGTGTTTGGAGATGTAGGTATAGATTCTATCGCTGGCCCGTCTGAGATTATGGTCGTTGCAGACAAAAGTGCAAATCCTGTACTGTTGGCAAGGGACCTTCTATCCCAAGCTGAGCACGATGAGCTTGCGGGGTGTTTTCTTGTGGGCTTAAGCAGGGATTTGGTTTTAGAAACGGAAAAGCTCTTTATGGAATATGCTAAAAGTGCAAAGCGCAGTTACATTACACAGATTTCCGCAAAGAACTCTGTTTTTATATTTACAGGTGATTTGGAATTGGCAGCACGCTGCGTTGATATAGTTGCACCTGAACACCTTGAGTTGCAACTTGAGGATAACTATGGTTTTATGAATATGGTAAACCACGCCGGTGCCATCTTTATTGGTCCGTATTCGCCTGAGCCCATAGGCGATTATGTGGCCGGCCCAAATCATACACTCCCCACGTCATCTACTGCGCGTTTTTTCTCGCCCCTATCCTGCGATGCATTTATGAAAAAGAGCTCTTTTTTGCATTTTACAAAAAGAGGATTTGAAAGGGTTGGCAAGTGCGCCAGTGAATTTGCTTTAGTTGAGGGCTTGTTTGCCCACAGGGAGTCTGTTGATGCAAGGTTTAAAAATAGTTAAGCCGACGCTGAACGATGTTGAAGATATATTCAGGCTTGTTGAACATTTTGCAAAAAAGGGCGATATATTGATGAGGTCTCGAGAAAACATAACAGAAAGGATTAGGGAGTTTTTTTGTGCAAAAGATGGCGATAGTGTTGTGGGTATTGTGAGTTTAAGACTGTTTTTTCCCTATCTTGCTGAGGTTAGGACATTGGCGATTGATGAAAACTACCAAGGGATGAACTTGGGTAAAAAGTTGGTTGAGGCGTGTATAGAAGAGGCAATGAGTTTGGGTGTAAAAGATGTGTTTGCACTGACTTTTAAAAAGGAATTTTTTATAAAGCTTGGTTTTAGATTGATTGATAAAAAACAGTTGCCTTCTAAAAAAATTTGGGAGGATTGTATTAATTGTCCCCTGTTTCCTAACTGTAAGGAAGAGGCAGTTTTATTTTCTTTGAAGTGAGATAGATTTATACAACTATTCGTTAATTTCCATAAATGTACATAAATTGACAAAAGTGCGGATTTTGTGTAATATTGTTCACCAAGTTTTTATTTTTAGGGAGGCCACAAGTGAAATGGATGAAGAATTTAAAAACATACGTGCCCCCATCCTTTGTAGTAGAAAGGGATGATTATAGATGCATCAGGTGTAAGGCGTGCGTTGAGCAGTGCTCGTTTGATGCTACATTTTACGATGAAGATGAAGACAGGGTTTGGGCTTGGAACGCAAATTGTGTGGGTTGTAATAGGTGTGCCGCAATTTGCCCTACGGATGCCATAACCGTTAGAAGAGCAGATCCTACCTACAGGTACAATCACAACTGGAACGGACATGTTGATAGTTTGAAAAAGAGGGCCATATTTGGTGGAACACCTGTTGTTTCGATGGGTAATGACAAGCCATATCCCATATATTGGGATCATATGCTTTTAAATGCTTCTCAGGTGACAAACCCTTCCATTGACCCATTAAGGGAGCCAATGGAGCTAAAGACGTTCTTGGGGAGAAAGCCGGATTCGATTTCTGTGAGTGATGATGGTTTAAAAACAAAACTTGCTCCCCAACTTGAATTGGACATACCGATTATGTTTGCCGCCATGAGCTACGGTGCTTTAAGCTACAACGTGATCGAGGCTTTGGGAAGGGCGGCTAAGGAGATGGGCACGTATTACAATTCTGGTGAGGGTGGATTAAACAAGGATCACTATAAGTTTAAAGGAAACATCATTGTTCAGGTTGCAAGCGGTAGGTTTGGAGTTCATAAGGATTATTTGGATGTTGGAAGCGCAATAGAGATAAAAATCGGTCAGGGTGCAAAGCCAGGTATAGGTGGACACCTGCCGGGAGAAAAGGTTTCAGAAACCATATCAGAGACAAGGATGATGCCCAAAGGTTCGGATGCTTTATCTCCTGCTCCACACCATGATGTATACTCAATAGAGGATCTTAGGCAGCTGATTTATGCGTTAAAGGAAGCTACTGAATATAAAAAGCCTGTAGCTGTAAAAATAGCCTGCGTTCATAATGTTGCTGCAATTGCAAGTGGTATAGCAAGAGCTGGTGCAGATATTATAGTGCTTGACGGATTTAAAGGGGGTACAGGAGCTTCTCCTCAAGTTATTAGGGATAACATTGGTCTGCCGTTAGAAGTTTCTCTTGCCGTTGTTGATGAGAGACTTAGACAAGAGGGTATAAGACAATATGTATCGATCGTTGCAAGTGGCGGTATAAGAAACTCCATGGATGTTGTCAAAGCCATTGCTCTGGGTGCTGATGCCGTTTACATTGGAACTGCAGCCCTTATTGCTATTGGCTGTACGATGTGTCAACAGTGCCATACTGGTAAATGTGCGTGGGGCATATCAACACAGGATCCACATCTTTCAAAAAGGGTTAATCCTGATATAGCAAGTAAAAGACTTATAAACTTACTTGAAGTCTGGGCACTGGAGATAAAAGAGACAATGGGAGCAATGGGTATAAACTCAATCGAGTCTTTAAGAGGCAATAGGCTAAATCTTAGAGGCGTTGGATTAAACGAAAAGGAGCTTGAAATATTAGGCATACTGCCGGCAGGAGAGTGAGGGTAAACGGATGAGAATAGTTAAGATAAGAGAGGATAATTGTATATTTTGTCATTTGTGTGAAGTTGCATGTATTGTCGAACACTCACAATCCAAGGATATAATCAAGGCTTTCAAGAGGGAAGAGCGTCCAATTGCCAGGTGTACAGTGGAGTTTAACTATCCAATATCTCTTTCTATTATGTGCAGACATTGCGATGATGCACCATGTATAGAAGCCTGTCAAAATGGATCCATGCATCGGGATGAGAGAGGCTACGTGGTTGTAAATCCTCAAACGTGTGTTGGCTGTTGGATGTGTATAATGGCGTGTCCATACGGTGTTATCAAAAGAGATACAAGAAGAGAAAAATGGGGGCTTTCTACAAAGTGCGATTTATGTCCAGATAGAGTTATACCTGCGTGTGTTGAGGCATGCCCCAACGAAGCTCTAACATTTGAGGAATTGTAGAGGGTATAGGCATGAAGATAGTTATTGTGGGAAATTCTGTTGCTGCTGTTAATGCAATAGAGGCAATTAGAGATAGGGATAAAATATCAAGTATTACTGTGGTCTCTGATGAAAACTATAGGGCTTACTCCCATCCACTTTTACCTAATTTGGTAATAGGTGAGGTTAGTAGATCTGAGGAGAGGTTTTATTACAGACGTACCGGTTTTTATGAGGATAATAAAATTAAAACAATTCTTGGAAAAAAGGTAACTAAACTTGATGTGCAGGGTAAGTTAGTGGAATTGGATAATGGCGAAAAGTTGGAATATGATAAGTTGCTTTTAGCTTGTGGCGGAAAGCCCGTGAAACCACCTATCGATGGTTTTGACTTAAAGGGTGTGCACACTTTAACCAATATCAAATCTGCGGACAAATTGAGAAGGGATCTTAAAAATATCTCTCA
The DNA here is from genome assembly GCA_027045065.1 of Desulfurellales bacterium. Lineage (GTDB taxonomy): Bacteria > Campylobacterota_A > Desulfurellia > Desulfurellales > Hippeaceae > Hippea. Next base: position 9,072 of record JALUBE010000105.1, read on the forward strand.
CTGCGTAGTGGTAGGCGGTGGATTGATCGGCAGTAAGGTAGCTGAAAAGCTTGCTAAAAAAGGTATTAAAGTAACATTGGTTGAGCTTATGAGAAGGGTGTTGTTCCCCGTTTTGGATGATATAGGCGCAGACTACATCCATAAGGAATTGAAGAGGCTTGGCATAACTCTTGTACTGAATGATTCTGTTAGTGCTTTAGATGGTGATGAGCGTGTAGGTCAAGTGATACTAAAGAGTGGTAAAAAAATAGATGCCGATGGTGTAGTGGTTGCCGTGGGTGTTGCACCGAATATAGATTTGGCTAAGGATGCTAATTTGGATGTGGACAGGGGTGTTGTTGTTAATGATTTTATGCAAACCTCAAATGAGAATGTATACGCTGCTGGGGACGTGGCTCAGGCCTATGACATCGTTATGGGTTTAAAGAGACCAATACCCATACTGCCTCTTGCTGCAAGGCAGGGAAGAATTGCTGGACTTAATATGTTGGGAGCAGGTGTTAAATATAAGGGTGGCTTTCCTATGAACTCTATAACTATAGGACAGACAAGTTTTATCTCTGCAGGCATAGTGGATTCAGAAGAGCTTGAGGTATTAAGCATAAAGAAGGGCAATGAGTACAGAAAGTTCCTTGTAGATGAGGATAATAAGCTGAAAGGCATGATACTTGTTAACAATGTTGAAAAAGCAGGTATGTTCAATTGGATGATACAGAATAGATTTGATGTTTCCTGGATTAAAGATGCTTTTTTGAACAGTGATTTTGGGTGGAAGTACTTCAACAAGGCCTTTAGGGTTTTGAGACTTGACAGAAAAATTAAATAGGGTGGTTGGTTATGGAACTTGCTAAAGATATATCGGGATGCGGAATAGCCGGTTTTATAAATACCGATGGCGAAAGGATCTCAGGTGTTGATATTGTTGATGCCATAACGCTGATGAAGGATAGGGGCAATGGTCTTGGAGCAGGTTTTTCTGCTTACGGCATATACCCAGATTTCAAGGAATTTTATGCATTGCATATCATGTACGACGATGAACATGCAAGAAAGGCAACCGAGGAATATTTGGAAAGAAAGGTTCACATCGAACAGCACGGGGGTATGCCCACAAGGCCCATAAAAAAGAAAAGACCGATATTCTTCGTGTACTTTGTTCAGCCGAGAGAACAGAGTACTAAGGGTGAAAGTGAGGAGTTCAGGATAGAAGAAGCCGATGAGTTCATTTTTAAGCTTGTTATGTTCATAAATGAAAATATTGACGGCGCGTTTGTTATATCAAGTGGTAAAAATATGGGCGTTTTTAAAGGTGTTGGATTCCCCGATGAGATTGCAAATTTCTTTAGGGTGGATGAGTACAAGGCTTATTGCTGGACAGCTCACAATAGGTTTCCTACAAATACGCCAGGTTGGTGGGGCGGTGCACATCCATTTTCTCTATTAGGTTGGAGCGTAGTTCACAACGGTGAGATATCTTCCTATGGTGCCAACAAGCGATACCTTGAGATGTACGGCTATAAGTGTACGCAAAAGACGGACACAGAGGTCGTTGCTTACCTTTTGGATTTGCTTGTTAGAAAGCATGGTTTGCCTATGCATATTGTAGCCAAGATATTCGCACCGCCTTTGTGGAGCGAAATTGAGTATATGGATGAAAAGGATAAGGAACTTTATAAGGCTTTGAGGATGGTTTACGGAGGTGCTATGCTCAACGGGCCATTTTCCATAATAGTAGGTTTTAGGGGTGGCATGTTCGGTTTGAATGATAGGATCAAGCTGAGGCCCCTCATTGTTGCAAGGAAAGGATCAAACGTGTATATGGCTTCAGAAGAATCAGCCATTAGGTACATAGCCGATGATCTGGATGAAGTGTATATGCCAAAGGCGGGAGAACCTGTTATTGCTATGCTGACGGATGAGGCTTACGAAAAGGTGTATGGCAGTAAGGAGAGAACATATGTATGAGATAGATGCAAGGGGCGTTTACTATAGGGATTTAAACGAGAATATAAGGGAAGCCATAAGGAACCATCATAAGGATATTGTTTTGCATAACGTTTGCGGTCAATACTACATTGGTTGTGGTCTGAACGATAAAGATGTGAAGATAACTATAAACGGTGTTCCTGGCAACGATCTTGGTGCTTTCATGAATGGCCCGACGATAATCGTAAATGACGATGCTCAGGATGGAATTGGCAATACGATGAACGGTGGCAAGATTGTTGTGTACGGGAATGCCGGCGATGTGGTTGCATACTCCATGAGGGGCGGTAAGATTTTTATTGAGAAGGATGTGGGTTACAGAGCTTGTATTCATATGAAGGCTTATAAGGAGATGAACCCAACGGTTGTCATAGGGGGTTGCAGTGGTGCGTTTATGGGCGAGTATATGGCCGGTGGAACGCTGATTTTGCTTGGTTTGACAAGGAAAGACGATAAACCTTTGACAGGCGTTTACCTTGCAACGGGTATGCATGGAGGTAAGATATTTATACGTGGTGGTGTGGACGAAAGATTGTTGTGGAAAGAGGCTGTTGTTGTTGATCCAACAAAAGAAGAAATGAAAAAGATAGAGAGCGAAGTTAAAGAATTTTGCAATCTTTTTAAAATTGATTATAATAAAGTGATGGATAAGGAATTTGTAAAGGTGGTTCCGAAGTCAACAAGGCCTTATGGCCACCTTTACATTCCAGGGCCTTGATAAATGTTTGCCCTGGGGCACACGTGATGTGCTTTTTTCCTTAGAGCCAACACCTAACAATGGGGAGCCGGTTTCAGGTGCTGGGCGGATAGGCCTTCCTTGGAGCATGAAGGACGTGCCGCCCGCACCTGCGACGCTCCCACCTATCGTTGTTAGGTTCTTAGGAAGAAGATAACACACGGTGTCCCTGGGGCATTGAAATAAATTTGGCTTTGCTGCCAAGGGGCTGCATTGAAAAATAGACAAAGAAATGAGCTCCTCAAAAAGAGAGGGGCTTTAAATAGATCGCTTATACTCCTAAAGAGTGCGTTAATCAGCAGGAAGTTATATTTTTTCTTAAAAAGAAGGGATTTTTCTTCTATAGCTTCGTATAGCCCCTACAATAATGAGGTAGATCCCAACCTCTATTTAAATCCAAAAGATTTATACTTCCCCAAAGTGGAATCACCCAAAACGTATTCTATGTCATTTTTCAAAGGGACGCTTGTTAAGTCTTTCAAGGGCATCAAAGAACCAAGGATATTTAAAACAAAGGCCTTTAAGAAGGATTTGAGAGTTATAGTGGTTCCGGGAGTGGGTTTTGATGAAAGGGGTTATAGAATTGGCTATGGTGCCGGTTTTTACGATCGATTTTTGAAGGGTTTGCGCGCTTTTAAAATAGGTGTTTCATTTGAATGTTGCATAGTTGGAAGGGTTGAGAATACGGAAAACGACATTCCTGTAGATGTTGTTGTTACTGAAAAAAGAGAAATTCACTGTAGGTTAAGGAGATGAGAAATGGGAACAGTTGAAGTAATTTTGATAGCGGTTTTGGCCATTGTTGTTGGAATTCTACTGGGTATATTTGGATACCATCAGCTTGTCGTGAAAAAGAAAGAGTATGCGAAACAGAAGGCTGAGGATATCATCAAGGATGCAGAGAAAGAAAAAGAGAACATCATAAAGGCTGCTCAGATTGAGGCAAAGGAGTATCTCATCAAGGCAAAGAATGAGGTAGAAAAAGAAGAGAGGGAATCAAGGAAGGAATTACAGAAGTGGGAAAAAAGGCTACAGGCTAAAGAGGCAAACTTGGAAAAGAAGCAAGCTTATATTGATGAGAAAATAGAGCTTATCAACAAAAAACAAGAAGATATTTCTGTAATCGAGAGTGAGCTTGAGAGAAAAATGCAAGAGATCGATAAACTTATGGAGGAGCAGCAAAGGAAGTTAGAAGAAATAAGCGGGATGACTCAAGAACAGGCTAAGCAGATACTGATTGAGAGTATAGAGGGGGAAGCAAAAAGAGAGGCAGCCTCTAAGATTAAAAAGTACGAAGAAGAGGTCAGAAACGAGGCAAAAAGGCTTTCTCAGGAGATACTAACAACGGCTATGGAGAAGATAGCAAGCAGTTATGTGGCTGAAAGGACTGTAGCTACAGTTACACTGCCAAACGATGAGATGAAGGGTAGGATCATAGGTAGAGAAGGTAGAAATATAAGGTCGTTTGAGAAAGAAACCGGCACCGATCTAATTATTGATGATACACCTGAAGTCGTTGTTATCTCAAGTTTCAATCCCTTGAGAAGGGAGATTGCAAGGATTGCCCTTGAAAGACTGGTAAGCGATGGAAGGATACACCCTGCAAGGATTGAAGAAACGGTTGCTAAGGTTAGGGATGAACTAATACAGGAGGCTACAGAGGAAGCAAAAAAGGTTGTGTTTGATCTTGACATTGGTGATTTGCATCCTGAACTTATAAAGTATTTAGGTCTTTTAAAATATAGGACAAGCTATACTCAGAACGTTTTGGCTCATTCTGTTGAGGTTGCATATTTGTGTGGTTTGATGGCCGCAGAGTTGGGTTTGAATGTAAAATTGGCAAAGAGGGCTGGATTGTTACACGATATAGGCAAGGCAGTAGATCAAGAGGTTGAAGGGTCTCATACAAAGGTTGGAGCTGAGATAGCAAAGAAGTACGGTGAGAATGAATATGTGATAAATGCCATTATGTCCCATCACGGTGAAATTGAACCGAATTGCCCAGAGAGCGTGCTGGTTTCTATTGCTGACACGCTTTCAGCTGCAAGACCTGGTGCAAGGAGGGAAAGACTTGAGAGCTACATCCAGAGACTTGAAGAACTTGAGAATATTGCAAAATCGAGGGATGGCGTGAAAGAAGCATATGCAATACAGGCAGGCAGGGAATTGAGGGTCATTGTTGAGCCAACACTTTTGGATGATGATGAGAGTTTGATGCTTGCACGTGACATTGTTAAAGATATTGAAGATAAGGTTACGTACACAGGGCAGGTTAAGGTTGTTGTAATTAGGGAGAATAGGGCCATTGAATACGCCAATTAGGATGCTGTTTGTTGGAGATATAGTGGGAAAACCCGGTAGGAAGACGTTTAAGGGTTTGATTGACTCAATTAAAAGAAAGCATGATGTTGATTTTGTAGTTGCTAATGTTGAGAACGCAGCGGATGGTTTTGGCATAACTAAAAAGATCTACAATGAGCTTGAGCCCTACGTCGATGCGATGACAACTGGAAATCATACATGGGATAAGGATGAGATTATAAATGAGTTTATGAATTTGGATAAACTCATAAGACCCATTAACCTCTCCCCACTTGCGCCGGGGAGGGGTTTTACTATTTTGAATGTAAAAGGAATAGCTGTGTTGGTGGTTAATGCCATTGGTAGGATATTTATGAATCCTGCTGAAAATCCGTTTTTTGCCTTGGATGAGCTTTTTTCTTTGTATCCAAACGTAAATGTGAGGATTGTTGATTTCCATGCCGAAGCTACGAGTGAGAAACAGGCTTTGGGCTGGTATCTCGATGGCCATGTTAGCGCCATTTTGGGAACACACACACATGTTCAGACGGCTGATGAGAGGGTTTTACCCAAAGGATCTGCCTATATTAGCGATGTTGGTATGACTGGTTGTCATGATGGTGTTTTGGGCTTTGGATACAGTGAAGCTTTAGAGCGCTTTCTTAAAGGCATTCCAAAGAGATTGAAGGTTTGCAAAGGCAATTTAAAATTGGATGCTTGTATTGTTGATATAGATCCAGATAGCGGAAGAGCTTTAAATATTACCCGCATATCTGAACCCCTATAAGATACTTAGAGGTCTCTCAGACTTTTAAGTTAAAATAAAAAGGTTTATTAATTTTGTTTGACAATACTAAAAATTATGTTTAATATTACTAAAAATTGTGTTTGAGGAGTGAGCTATGCCTGAAAATGTAAGAACTGAATTGAAGGAATTGGGTCTGGGAAAAAAAATAAGACAGCTCCGTTTGGATCGTGGTTTAACTATTCAGGATGTCAGTGAAAAAACGGGTTTGTCAAAGGGATTGATCTCACAGATAGAAAATGAACAAGTTTCTCCCCCAATTTCCACCCTTATGAAGATTGCCAATGCTCTGAATGTTGAACTTGCCTATTTCTTCATGAAAGAAGATGAGGATCCTAAGATTACGGTTGTTAGAAAAGGAGAGAGGGTTACTTCGGACAGGAGAGGTGTTAAGGGTAATATCAACGTGGGTTATACTTATGAACTATTAGCGCATAAAAAGAGGCATAAACATATGGAACCATTCGTTGTAACGTTTGATCCCCGAGAGAGAGACGAAGTTATTATGTTTAGTCACAAAGGTGAGGAATTCCATCTCGTTTTGGAAGGCAGAATAGAGATGATCACAGATATCTCTGATCCTATTACGCTCGAAGAGGGTGATGCATTGTATTTTGACTCTACTGTATCACATGGATTTAGGGCTTTAGATGGTAAACCAGCCAAAACTGTGGCTGTTCTCTTTCAAGCAGAATGAAAGGGGTTGAAGGTGATAGAGATTAGATTTCATGGCAGGGGTGGTCAAGGAGCGGTTATTGCATCAAAAATACTTGCTTATGCCTTATTTTTGGATGGGTATCATACGCAGGCTTTCCCTACCTATGGTGCCGAGAGGCGTGGTGCACCTGTTGCTGCATACGTCAGAGTTGACAATTCCTTTATCAACGTCAGGAGCCCCGTGATTAACCCAGATTACGTTATAGTCATGAGCGGAAAGTTAGCCGATACTGTAGATGTTTCGAGTGGCATTAAGGAAAATGGTCTCATACTGATAAACAGCGAATTGGATGCGGATCATTATACGTTTGAAGAAAGATGCAGGGTTGTGTGCTTTGATGTTAACAAGATTGCTTTGAAATATGGCTTGGGCACCAAGATCATGCCAATCATCAATGTGCCGATATTAGGTGTATTTTCAAAACTAACGGGTTTGGTTTCTATCGATGCTTTAAAAAGGGCTACTCCAAAGTTTGTGCCAGTGAAAGCTGAAAAGAACATAGAGGCTTTGGAAGAAGCCTATAACCTTGCTTAGGAGGCATTCATGGAAAGCGTTGAATATCAAAGCGTGATTTCTGATAAAGATATAAGAAGGTTTCCCATATCTATTACAACAACAGAGATAAATTTAACCGGTTCTTGGCGGTTTTCTAAACCTGTTTTTAAGGAAAAAGTGTCGCCGTGTAGTGTAGGTTGCCCTGCGAATACAAATATTCCGAAGTATATCTTTTACCTTCTGAAAAACGACATGGATAAGGCTGTTGAAATTTTGAGGAGAGAAAACCCGTTTCCCGCTACCTGTGGTAGGGTGTGCCCCCATTTTTGTCAGGCTAAATGTAATAGGAAAGACTACGATGGTGCTGTTGAGATAAAACAGATAGAGAGGTTTGTAGGTGACTATGCTTTAAATGTTCCTCCGCAGAAGGCAAAGGTTATGTCAAATAAATCCATTGCTGTTGTTGGTGGCGGTCCAGCGGGTTTGAGCTGCGCGTATTTCCTTGCTGTGAATGGTTATAAAGTGGATTTATTTGAGAAAGAAAACTTCTTGGGCGGCTTGCTTGTGTATGGAATACCAGAATACAGATTGCCGAGAAGTGTGGTGAAAAGGGAGATAGAGAACATTTTAAGCGTTGGTAACATCGAGGTGCATTTGGGTAACGAGATTAACATAGACACGTTGGAGGAGCTTAAAAGTAATTATGATGCAGTTTTTGTTGGCGTGGGTTTGTCTAAGGATAGGGAAGTTGAGAATATAAAGGTCGACAATAGAGGCGTGTTTTCTGGATATGAGCTTTTAAAGAGGTTGAATACAGATTTAGAGTTTGGGAAACGATTTAGTGGTGAGAGGATTGGTGTCATAGGAGCTGGCAATGTTGCAATGGATGTGGCAAGGACTTTAATTAGGTTAGGTAATGATGTTGAAATAATCTACAGGAGAACGCTTAGAGAAGCACCTTCATTTGAGGATGAGAAAAATGAAGCTTTGGAAGAAGGTGTAGAGATTAAGGAAAAGAGAGTTGTTGAAGATTTGCAGTACGATACGGAAGGACGGCTTTTGTTGAAACTAAGAGGCGTAGATAGAATAGAAAATGGTAAAGCCGTGTTGAATAAAATAAAAGAGGATTGTGTAGTTGATAAACTTATTTTGGCAACGGGACAGGTAAGGGCTTTTGATATTGATGAAGATGATAAGGTGTTTTTAGGTGGCGACTTTTTGCATGGTGCAAGGACGGTGATTGAAGCAATTGCCTCAGGAAAACAGGCAGCTTTTAGGATAATGGCAAAGTTTGAAGGTAGAGATTTTTCTTACATGGATAAAGACGATTGTTTCTTTAGGGCTGAAAGGGATTTTGACGAATATAAGGTCGTTCCTTTTGAAAGGATAAACCTGCACTATTTTGAAAAGCAGGAGCCTTTGAAAATAGATAAACTCCCAAAAGAAGAAAGGGTTAATAACTTTAGAGAGGTTGCACTGAAGCCAAGCTTAGAAAAAATACTTGGCGAGGCAAAGAGGTGTTTTAGTTGCGGTGTTTGTAACGAATGTAAGACGTGCTGGTTTTTCTGTCCTGATATGTGTATAGGTGTACATGATGGAGTTGAATTTGATTATAGCTTTTGCAAGGGGTGTGGGGTGTGTTCTGAAGAATGTCCAAGGGGTGTTATTGATATGGTGGAGGATAAATGATGGTTAAGGATATGGTGTTGGGTAGTGAGGCTGTGGCGTTGGGTGTTAAGCTGGCCCGTCCAAAGGTTATTTCAGCTTACCCCATAACGCCTCAGACCCATATAATCGAAAGGCTTTCAGAAATGGTCGATAATGGTGAGTTGGATGCAAGCTTCATTAGGGTTGAGTCGGAGCTTTCTGCAATTTCCGCTGCAATGGGGGCATCACAGGCGGGTGTCAGGGCGTTTACGGCAACGAGCTCCCACGGTTTGGCTTTGATGCATGAGGTTTTACACTGGATAGTGGGTGCAAGACTGCCTGTGGTTTTGGTCAACGCCAATAGGGCGATTGGATCGCCTTGGAATATATGGACCGATCAAACGGATAGCATGTCACAAAGGGATCTTGGTTGGCTTCAGGTTTACTGTGAAACTGCTCAAGAGGCGTTGGATACGGTTTTACAGGCCTTTTATGTGGCAGAAAAGGTTTTGCTACCCATTATGGTCATGATAGATGGATTTATACTTTCCCATACATTGGAAGAGGTGGTAATACCGACACAAGAGCAGGCCGATGAGTTTTTGCCTCCATATGAGCCAGGATATTTCTTGGATATCGATAATCCTTTGAGTTTTGGTAATGCGGCAAAGGGCGATGTCTTTTATAACTTAAGAAAGGATATACAGCGCTCTATGGAAGCCTCTTTTGGCATTATCAATGAAGCTCACAATAGATTTGATGATATTTTTGGAAGAAGGTACGATTTAATTGATACCTACTTTATAGACGATGCTGAGATTGTTTTTGTTATAGCGGGGGCTTTGACAGGAACAGTTAGGGTTGCTGTAGATAAGCTTAGGAATATGGGTGTTAAAGCGGGACTTTTGAAAATAAGGTATTTTAGACCATTTCCGTCTGACTTGGTAAGGAGTTATTTGGCGGATAAAAAGCATGTTGTTGTTCTTAATAGGTCTTTGAGTTTTGGCAGTGCGGGTCAAATCACACAAGAGATAAAGAATGCCCTGTATTTTGAAGAGGACAAGCCTTCTATCTACGATTATGTTTTGAGTTTAGGCGGAAAAGAAGTTTTTGTAGAGGATGTGGTTAAATTGGCTTTGAATGTGGGTAACCTTGAAACCTCAAAGATCTTATGGAGAGAATAAGGAGACTAAAATGGACTTTAGGGATGTAAAAAATATCGAATACATGAACCAAGGTGATTACGCATGCCCCGGTTGCGGAGCAGGTCTTTCCATGAGACATGCCCTGAAGGTTTTGGGAGAAAAGACGATAATAGTGATGCCTGCCTCTTGTTGGTCTATCATAGCGGGTGTGTTTCCCACAACGGCCCTACAGGTGCCCCTGATGCATGTGCCTTTTGCCACAGCTGCAGCTGTTGCAAGTGGTGTTAAGAACGCATACAAAAAGAAAGGACAAGATGATGTTAATGTTGTATGCTGGGCTGGAGATGGTGGTACGTTTGATATAGGTTTGCAAGCATTAAGTGGCGCAGCTGAGAGAAAAGAAGACATAATCTACGTCTGTTACGACAACGAAGCCTATATGAACACGGGCATACAAAGGAGCTCAGCTACACCGCCGGGTGCTTGGACGACAACTACACCAACGGGCAATCCCTTGATTTACGAAAAGAAGGATATGTTTAACATCGTGGCTTCTCACAACCCAGCCTATGTTGCTACAGCAACCATAGCATATCCCGATGATTTCTACTTGAAGTTTGAGAAGGCAAAAAATGCCAAAGGGTTTAGGTTTATCCATATCTTAAGTGCATGCCCGCCTGGTTGGCGCATAGATTCAAAGGATTCTGTCAAGGCCATGAGACTTGCCGTTGAAAGTGGTATGTTTGTTTTGATGGAAAAAGAACAGGGAAAACCTATCAGGATAACCTACAAACCAGAGAGATTTATACCTGTTAGGGAATACCTGTTGCTCCAAGGCAGGTATAGGCATTTAGATAAGAATACGATCAACGAAATTCAGATTAGGGTAAATGAAAGATTAAAGGATTTGGATCTGTCATGAGTTTCAATATATTGGCAATAGATCCTGGCTCCACTTCAACAAAGGTGGGTGTCTTTTATAAAAATGGGTTAATGAAAGAAACAATAAGTCACGATAGGGACTTAATTGACAGTTTTGAGAATATATTCGATCAAAAGGGTATGAGAGTTAGTTCAATCTATGCGTTTCTCAAATCCAAAGGTTTGAGTAACGTAAAATTTGATGCCGTTGTTGCACGTGGGGGACTTTTGAAACCCATAGAGGGTGGTGTTTACTCGGTTAGTGAAGCGATGTTAGATGACCTTAGGTCTGGGAAATACGGTGTTCATGCGGCGAATTTGGGTGGAATTATAGCCCATGAGTTTTCTGTCGACTTCTCATGTCCCGCTTTTATAGTTGATCCGCCGACAATTGATGAAATGGATGAAGTTGCAAAACTCACGGGTTTCAAAGATCTGGCAAGGAAGAGTAAATTTCACGCCTTAAACCAGAGGGCTGCGGCAAGAAAGACTGCGGAAACGCTTGGTAAAAGATACGAAGAGGTTAACTTGATTGTAGCCCACATGGGTGGCGGTGTGTCGATTGGGGCGCACAAAAAAGGCAAGGTTGTAGATGTGAATAACGCTTTGGATGGTGATGGTCCTTATGCGGTTGAAAGAACAGGTTCTTTACCTGTCGGCGACCTTGTGAGATTAATTAAGGATGGAATATACACTCCGGATGAACTGCTCAACATCTTTTCAAAAAAGGGTGGCATCTATTCCTATCTTGGATTGACTGACATGAAAAAGATTGAAAGCATGATTGAAAATGGGGATAGATATGCACGTTTGATTGTGGATGGTTTTGTTTATCAGATAGCCAAAGAGATTGGATCATTAGCCTGTGTTTTGGATGGAAAAATTAATGGTATAGTTTTCACGGGTGGTTTGGCTTACAGTGACTATATTATAGAAAAAATAAGTAATAAAGTATCGTTTCTTGCCCCCATTTTTGTCTTTCCAGGTGAGTTTGAAATTGAGACGCTAATTGATGGTGCACTAAGGGTTTTAAAGGGTGAAGAAAAGGCGAAAGATTATATTTAGGTGGTGATTATGAATGTAGGTGAGAATATAAAAGCTGCAATGAAGGATAAGGATATAGATGTGCATCTCTTGTCGAGGCTTACGGGCATAGAGATTGATGCACTTAGAGGTATTGTTGAAGGTAGAGTTGAGCCAATGGTGTCTGATGTTTTAAAGATAGCCAATGTCTTGGGTGTTGACACCTCTTTTTTGTTTTATGGTAGATCGTTCTCGGATAAGAGGGCTGTAAAAACTACTCCTAAAGAGAGATTAAGGGTTAAAAGAAGGGATGATTTAAAATACGAAAGCTTGGCTCCGTCCTACAGCGGCAAGCACATGGAGCCATTTGCCATCGAAGTATACAAGTCCACAAGTCCGGATCTTAGCAGGCACTCAGGTGAGGAGTTTCATTACGTTTTGGACGGCGAGTTGAAGATCGTTGTTGATGGTGAGGAGTTTGTTTTGAAGCCGGGGGATTCTCTTTACTTTGACTCATCCCTACCTCACAGCGTCACATCTTTAAGCGATATGTCAAAAGCTATTGCAGTGATCTACAATCCTGGTTCTATGGTTCATGTAACGAGAAGTGGCAAGATGAGAGATCTGATACAGGCGGCTAAGATGCTGAAAAAACGTAATATTGTCCTTGTTTGTCCCGATGAGATATCTTTAAGTGCTGTAAACAAGGCTATAGAGGAAGGTATTTTAGAAAAGGCTTATCTTGTCGGATCAAAAGAGAAAATAGATGAGATGTGCAAAGGTGCTTTGATATATAAAGACAGATATGAATTTGTATTTTTAAGAGAGGATGATAGATACGAAGCGAGCTGTGCCAGAGGGGGTGTAAATATAATCAGGAATGGAAAAGCCCATATGTTGATGAAAGGTAAGATCAACAGTGTCTTTTTTATGAAGGCTGTTCTTGATAAAGACAGTGGCATTGGGACTGGCAGGCGTTTGTCTTTGGTTAGCATTTTTGAATTGCCAAATTTGAATAGGCTAATCTTTTTGACGGATCCTGCTATAAATCCTGAACTTTTTAAGGACAACAGCCTTGAAACTTCCATTGACATAATAAGAAATGCCATAGAGGTTGCAAAGAGCTTGGGTGTGGTAAGGCCAAAGGTAGCTCTGCTTGATGCCAATGAAATGCCGTCCAATAGTATTCCAACAACAATACTTGAAAAGAAGCTATCAGAACTCGACTGGGAAGACGCCGATGTCTATGGGCCTTTATCTTACGATCTTGCTTTGTATGAGGATGCTGTCAAAATAAAGGGTTTAAAAGACAATCCCGTTGCTGGGAAAGCCGATATTTTGGTTGTTCCGCACATCGACAGTGGCAACTTTTTGTATAAGGCTTGGGTTTATACTATGGGCGCGGAGGTGGCCAATATCGTTTTGGGTGCCAAAGTGCCTTTAATATTCACATCAAGGAGCGACAGTGAAATAATCAAGTTTTTGACCATATGTGCAAGCGCTATCTACAGCGATTACCTTGAGAAGACTAAGAGAACTTAAAAACAGCCACTCTATCAATTCCCGATAGGTCTTTTGAGACCTTTAAAAGGTTACTTTGACTTTTAATGAACTGTGATTGATCGTAGCCAAACTCCAAAATCAGGTATCGTGTTAGACCTTGTGCGTGGGTTATCAAGTGCTTTATAAAACCCAAGCCATCTTCTTCAGCAATTAAGGCCCCTTTGGGTTCGTATTTGACATCATCCGAAAGGTTTTCATAATCTTTCTTCGATACATATGGTGGGTTAGAGACTATGAGATCAACTTTTTTTCCTATCCATTCCAAGCCGTTAGATAGAACAAAATCCACTTTGGCTGTGTGTTTGTCTCTGTTAAGCCTTGCCACTGTTAATGCTTCCCGTGATATGTCCGATGCAAACACCTTTTTGTTCAGAAGTTTAGATAGAACTATCGCTATACAACCACTTCCCGTGCCAACATCAACGATTGTGTCTATGTTGTTGTTTTTAGCTATGTTTATCGCTTCTTCTATTAACAATTCTGTTTCGGGTCTGGGTATCAAAACACGCTCGTCAACAAAAAATTCGAATCCGTAGAACTCCTTCTTGTGTGTTATGTATGCGATAGGGTATCTCTTTTTTCTCTTTTCTAAGAGCTTAAATAGATAGTGTTCCTGCTCTTGGGTTAGTTTGTAGTCCAAGTTTGTCAAAACGAATACATCGCTTTTATTTAGGATCGTTTTTAACAGTATTACGGCATCGTTACCGTATGTGCCTATATTTGCTCCTTTTAACTCGTTTATGGCAGTTCTTAATGCTTCCCTAACTGTCATAC
>JALUBE010000106.1 GCA_027045065.1 Desulfurellales bacterium
TTTCTAATACCGTTCAGTTCTATGTTTTTTTCTATAATCTCTCTCAAGTCCTTATTTTTTTCGATGGCGTAAACGGTTGAGTTTGGATTGTTCAGAGATACAATTATGGCAATAATCCCACAGCCACTGCCAAAGTCGACGATCCTTTTGGGTGCTTTAAATATCAAATCTCTGGATAATACAAACGGTTCAACTGAAAAATGATAACCTTTACTCGGTTGGTAAACTTTGAAGCTACCGAAGTCGTTTAGGACAACATCCTGCAATTTAAATTCAAGTTCCGATAAGTTACATTATGTAAACTTTTATTTTTCTCCCTCAAATGCAGACCAAACAAACGATCCGACCAGTTTTTCCCTGTATGGATTTCCTACTACTTCAAAGGCATCTTTATCTTCAAGAAGCTTAAGTATTAGTTTCCTATTCAGGTCGTGACCAGACTTGTAAGCCAGATACTTTGCCTTTATATCGTAGCCAATTATCGAAAGATCTCCAATTGCATCCAATACCTTGTGCCTTACAAATTCATCTTCATATCTTAATGGGTCTTCGTTTACTATTCCGTATTCATCAACAACTATTGCGTTATCTAAGCTTCCACCTAAAGCCAAATTGTGGGCCTGTAAATATTCGATATCTTTGACAAAACCAAACGTCCTTGCTTTGCTAATCTCTTTAACAAAAGTGTGTTCATTTATCACAAGAGCAATTTTTTGTTTTCCTATAAACGTGTTATCAAAGTGTATGGAATAGTGAATTTCGAAGTTTCTCGAAGGAAGTAATGCCACAAACTTGCCATCCTCTTTTATCTTAACGGGTTTTTTTATGATGATTTCCTTTTTATAAGCATCCTGTTCAATAATGCCCGCTGTTTTTATCAAATACACCCAAGGAGCCGATGA
This sequence comes from Desulfurellales bacterium, assembly GCA_027045065.1. Taxonomy (GTDB): domain Bacteria; phylum Campylobacterota_A; class Desulfurellia; order Desulfurellales; family Hippeaceae; genus Hippea. The sequence goes on from JALUBE010000106.1 coordinate 903, forward strand.
ACCATCCATGATGGGGACTTCGTCTCCCCATACCGTAACAAGAACGTTGTCCACATGAAGTCCATAAAGAGCAGATAGAAGATGCTCTACTGTTTTAATTACAACGCTATTTTTACCCAATGTCGTGGCAAGTGTTGTATCCACAACATTTTCACTTTTAGCTTCTATGTAAATGTTTTTGTCAGCTCTATAAAACACTACACCGTGATTTACATCTGCCGGATCGAGCTGTATCTCAACCTTTTTCCCTGTATGCAAACCTATCCCTGCAGCCTTTATTGGTTCCCTTAAGGTTCTTTGTTTTCTCACTTTACACCTCTAACGTTTTAGTTTTCTAAAACCATCTTAGCAAAATTCTCAAAAAGGTGTTCTGCATCATGCGGCCCTGGAGATGCCTCTGGGTGGTATTGAACAGACATTATAGGTAACTCCTTGTGTTTAACGCCTTCCACACTACCATCATTAAGGTTTTTATACGTTATTTTAAAGCCTTTTTCAAGTGAATCTTTTTCATCTGCAGCGTAATTGTGATTTTGCGCTGTTACGAATACCTTCTCTGTATCCAAATCCATAACTGGGTGGTTACCACCATGATGACCAAATTTCATTTTGTATATTTTAACACCAAAGGATCTCAGTATAATCTGATGACCAAAGCAAATACCGAAAGATGGGTAATTTTTTATGATCTTCTTGTATTCTTTAATCCATTTTTCGTCAACGCCTCTTGGATCACCTGGCCCGTTAGATAGGAAAATAGCGTCTGGATTAAGATTTTTCACGTCGTTTAAAGTGGTATAGGCGTTTGCAACGATTACATCAAAGCCAACTTCTACTAAATACCTCAATATATTCCTCTTTACACCAAAATCGATTACAACCACCCTTTTTCCATCCAGTGCATCCAGTACTTTCTTGATCTTCCTTTTTTCGTACCCAAACCTAAATAGACCCTCTTTGAAGTTGTACGTCTCTTTTGTTGACACGTATTTTACAAGATCTTTCCCAACAATTTCGTAATTTGAGACGATCTTCTTTAGGGTTTCTATGTCTGCTCCCGTTGATATAGCGCCAATTAATGAGCCCTCTACCCTCAACTCTTTTGTTAATTTCCTCGTGTCTATGTTTTCAATGCCTACTATGCCATGTTCTTTTAAATAATCGTTTAAAGAGATTTGGGATCTAAAGTTGGATGTAATCTTTGAGGCTTCTTTAACAATAAAACCTTCGACGTATGGACGGTCTGATTCCTCGTCAAAGGTATTTAATCCGTAATTTCCTATCTCTGAGTATGTCATTGTTACAATTTGACCCTTATAGGATGGATCTGTGAGTATCTCTTGATAACCGCTCATTGCCGTATTAAAAACAACCTCACCAACTGTTGTCCCTGTCGCACCAAGAGATATGCCCTCAAATACGGATCCATTCTCCAGAACCAAAACAGCCTTCATTTCAAAAGCCTTTTACTCATTTCTTCTTCGTAAGCCTTATTGAAAGCTACCTCCCATTCCATACTGCCAGGAATGAGTTTCTTAGAGCGTTTTTGCAAGCTCTCAACAACTTTTTCGTATACCTCATCTTCTATGGAGAAATACTTTTCCATCGTTTCCATTATAGAGTTGATCACCGCCTTATCCGAGCCGATGACCTCAAAAATCCCTTCATCTAAAGCTCTTCTAACCATCTCCCTTGCCAAGTGTCTAATGCGAGCGCTACTATACCTCATAGCAAAAACCCTTCCTGCTTTGCCACTTTTCTCTTTGCCATGATGAACAGCTTAGAACTATCCGCACCCTCTTTCTCTATCTCATTGGAATATTGTTCAAGGAGTTTTTTTGTCTTTATATCTATTTCCTTTTCTTTCTGTACATCCTCATCCAAAATATCTCGTATGAGACCTTTTAAAATGGATATGTCTTTATTTAACTTAACATTCCCGCTTCTAATCAGGTTTACCGCTATCTTATCTGCCAACAGTTCAATTTCCCTTTTCCTAAGTGCCATAGCTTCGCCCCTTTATACAAGATAATTCCTTAAAACTCAAATTTTTATTCTGTTTTCCTCCCTTTTAAATAGTCTTTTTATGTTTTCTCTATGTTTAAAGATCATTAAAACGTACAGGCTTAAAAAGTATATTCTCACAACGTAATCTTTGCTTGATATAGCAATTAATGTGGATATTAAAAATGATAGCAGTGCCGCAAGGGATGAAAATTTTGTTGTCAGAAGTATACCAATCCACACAAACATTCCAACAAGCGATGCCAATGGATCTATGGGTAAACTCGCACCGTAGCTCGTTGCAACGCCCTTACCGCCTTTGAAAAGTAGGAAAACACTAAAATCATGTCCCAAAACAGCAGAGACAGCAGAAACTATGTCTATGTGCGTTTCTTTGGGAAAGATGAGTGTGAATACTATTACGGCTAAAGCGCCTTTACCGACGTCCAATACAAGCGTTAAAACACCATCTCTTTTACCTAAAACGCGATAAACATTTGTAGCACCTATATTGCCGCTTCCCTTTTTTCTGATATCAATACCTTTCGACTTTGCAATTAAAAAACCACACGGAACACTACCCAATAGGTAAGAAATCACACCTGCGATTAGGTAGTGCTCTATCAACTAATTTTCCTCCTTTTGTTTCTGTCTCCTAATGTATGCCGGTATATCCCTTTCGTCATCAATGGGTATTGCAGTCTCTTTTTTGATTTCGTTTATTGTTCTTGCGTTTAAGCTCCTGTATTCTGGTCTGTTGATCAATCTATCCCGCGAAGGTCGTGTTGTGTTGTCTGAGAATCCTGTAGCAATAATTGTTATTCTCACCTTGTCGCCTAAGCTCTCGTCCAAAACGAAACCGTGTTTAAAGAGTGCCTTTTCGTTCATATTTTTCTCTATGATCGATGTTGCTTCGTTAAACTCGTCCATTCCAAAGTTTTTACCCGCCGTTATGTTCATCAAGATGCCTTTTGCGCCTTTTATGGACGTATTCTCAAGCAGCGGATTGGAGATTGCCATCTCTGTTGCCCGTCTTACCCTGTTTTCACCACCCTCAGCAGATGCTTCACCAACGCCCATTAATGCAACGCCCTTTTCCCTCATGACCGATTCAACGTCGGCAAAGTCTATGTTCATAATAATCTGTGAATTAGGCTGTTTGTATATCAATTCAACAATACTTTGTACTGCCTGTCTCAAAATGTCGTCAGCCCTCTTGAATGCCTCAAGCAGGGTAAGATTTTTGTATATATCAAGCAACCTTTGGTTTGGTATGACTATTATACTATCGACATTTTCTTTGAGCTCATCAATACCCTTGAGAGCTATTTCCTTTTTTGTTTTGCCTTCCATCTCAAACGGTTTTGTTACTACTGCTATCGTCAAAGCTCCTAAATCCTTTGCCACTTTGGCTATAACGGGCGATGCACCTGTTCCTGTGCCCCCGCCCATTCCAGCAGCGATGAATACCATATCTGCACCAGACAAGACCGACTCTATTTCTTCTATGCTTTCCTCCGCTGCTTTCTTGCCTTTCTCTGGATCGCTACCAGCACCAAGACCACGAGTCAATTTTTTACCCAGCTGTATCTTCGTTTGAGCAAGTGAGGCGTTTAATGCCTGTATGTCCGTGTTCGCAGATATGAACTCTACATTTTTAATGCCATAGCTAACCATTGTATTGACGGCGTTGCTGCCGCCACCCCCAACACCAATAACCTTTATAACAGCACCAGTAGAATAATCATTTTTCTCTTGCTTTGCCATTACTTAAGCCTCCATTTAAAACATTTCTTTGACCCAACTTTTCATCTTTTTGACAATTAGGGAAAACAGGCTACCCTCATCTTTTGAAATTCTTTCATCTATATTCAGTTCTTCTTCGTCTTTGGCCTTTTGGAATCCGTACATCACAAGTCCCACGCCCGTTGCATACATGGGGTTGTCCACTGCGTCCTTTAATCCCACGATACCCTGTGGCTTGCCCAATCTCACTGGCAATTCAAAGACCTTTTCTGCAAGTTCAAGAGAACCACTCATTAGAGCAGTTCCGCCTGTTAAAACAACACCACTGGCTAAAAGTGGCAAGAGACCCATCTTTTCAAGCTCCCCTTTAACAAGGGAAAAGATCTCTTCCATTCTTGGCTCTACTATCTCACTTAAAAGCCTTCTTGGAATTTCTCTTGCTTTCCTATCGCCTATACCAGGTATGCTTATGATTTCATCCTCGTCAAGCAAGTCGGACAATGCGCATCCATATTTTTTCTTTATCTCTTCAGCCTCTTTAAACGGTGTTCTCAAGCCTATGGCAATATCGTTTGTTACATGATCTCCACCCAAAGCTATGACGGATGAGTGCTTAATTGCATTTGAGGCAAACACTGCAACATCCGTTGTTCCACCACCAATATCAATCAAACCAACGCCCAAATCCTTTTCTTCGGGCAATAAGATCGAATAGCTTGAGGCTATGGGCTGCAATACGATGTTTCTGACCCTTAATCCACTCTTATTGCAACACTTGATTATGTTCTGGATGTTTGTAACAGAGCCAGTGACTATATGAACCCTAACCTCAAGCCTTGTGCCATTCATTCCTCTTGGGTCTTTGATGCCAGGCTGATCGTCAACTATAAACTCCTGCGGTATTATGTGTATAATCTCCTTATCGGGCGGTATCATCACGGCCTTCGCAGCATCAATTACCCTTCTAATATCCGACTCTGACACCTCTAAATTTTTGATCGCCACGACACCGCTTGAGTTGTAGGATCTGATATGCCCACCCGCTATGCCTGTGTATACGCTATCGATTTTTATGCCACTCATCCTCTCTGCGTAAGCCACCGCCCTTCTTATGGATAAAACGGCTTCGTCTATGTTGATTACCACACCTTTACGCAGACCCTTAGACGGTGTTTGACCAATACCTATTATTTTGATCTGCCCCTCAGGTGTTTTCTTACCAACAATTGCACATACCTTTGTGGTGCCTATGTCTAATCCTACAACAATGTCTTCATTTAAAATCTCGCTCACTTCCCAACTCCTTTTTTCCACTTAAGAACGAATTTGTTGTCAAAACATATACTCACGCTGTCTAATTTGTTAATGAGCGTGCTTAAATATGTCCACTTCTTGGCTAACCGCTTTATGGCTACATTAGGACAATTGAAGCTATTAACCACTACCTTTAACCCATTACGAAAATTTACCACCTGATAGCTATCCGACACTACATCAATATAATTTATTTTTTCAATTTTGTCTAATTTTTCGTATATGTTAATAGCAGCTTTCAACAGCGATTTGTCGTTTAGCAAATTTGCTTTAAGCCTTATTCTTGGCAGGGATTTTGGTAATCTTAGATAACTTTTGTACTCATCTATCACTGCTCCATTTCTGTCTATTATGTAAACGTTGTTATTGTAAAGAACGAAGGCAGAAGGTGTTTTTTCTTTGATTGTTACGTAAATGGTATCTGGGAATATGGCAGCTACCCTGGCCTCTTTTACCCATGGATTTGCTATGATTTTGAAGTAGATTTTTGAAGGATCGTACGTAGAGAAACCTATATTGCCGCTATTTGCAACAATGGTGTTTATGAGCCTCTTAGGTAAGACTTGATTACCATTTACGACTACGTATTTGAGTTTGGCAAACCTGTTTGAAAGTTGTATGTAGCCGTACAGAATTAGAAACACGAAAAACGAAAAAGCTAATACTACAACCAAAAAGTGCAGTAGTTTTAACGCCAATATCTTTTTATCTGACTCAACTGTTTTCTTCTTATTGAAGTCGCTGTAGTCCTTCATGCCCTTTCCACTAAAACCTTAACCAACTCCTCAAAACTCATGCCATAAGCTAAAGCTGCCTTTGGTAAAAGACTAGTGGCTGTCATGCCCGGGATTGAGTTGATCTCAAGAACGTAAGGCACGTTGCCCTCTAAGATCAAATCCACACGCGCGTAGCTGTTGCAGCCAATAGCTTTGTAGGCCCTGTAGGCCACACCTTGAACCAATTTTGTTATACCCTCAGGTAGCGGTGCAGGAACAAGATAGTCAGTAGCCCCTTTTGTGTATTTGTGTTTGTAGTCGTAAAATCCGTCTTTTGGTTTGATGTTGATCACAGGTAAAACCGTATCGTAAACAATACCTACGGTGAGCTCTTCCCCGTTTAATTTTCTTTCAACCAATGCACCGCCGTACTTTTCAATCAGCTTTTCTATATGGGGTTTGGCTTCCTCTTGGTTGTTTGCAAAATGGACATCTACAGATGAGCCCTCTGATTGGGGTTTTATACACACAGGGTAAAAGTTTATGAGCTTAGTTTGGTCAACATGTTTAATTAGTAGGAATTCAGATGTTGGTATATTGAGGGCCTTTAGGATCGATTTTGTGACAAATTTATCCATTGCAATTGCACTTTCTTTAAAAGAGCAACCCGTATGTTTTATGCCCAAGCTCTCCAATGCAGCCTGAAACTGACCGTTTTCTCCAAATCCGCCGTGCAAGGCTATAAAAACAACATCTGGTTTTGACTGAACCACATTATTAATGCAATCTTTTATATCCGAGCATTCAACGCATTCAACGTCTTTAAAGTTAACCTTTAAGGCTTCAAACACCGCCTTGCCGGTAGATAATGACACTTCCCTTTCAGAAGAATCACCGCCACATACAACAACTACCCTCATACTATTTTAACCTCTTCTTCCAATTCTATTGAGAACCTTTTTAATACCTCGTTTTTCGCTAAGTATATTAGAAATAGAACATCATCAACATCCACACACCCATTGCCAACGATAAAGTTACCATGTTTCGGTGATATCATGGCAGTACCCTTTACCCTACCCTTCAGACCGCATTCATCTATGAGTTTTCCCGCAGGAAGATCACTTCTTGGGTTTTTAAAAACGCTGCCAAACGTATTCTTCAGATGGGTTTTTCTTTTTCTTTCTGTGATGTATTCAGCTATTTTTTTTGCTATTTCTGTTCTCTTACTTTCTTTACATCTTAAACCCACTTCCAAGATTACTCCGTTCACGTTGCTTGTTCTATAGTTGAAATTCAACTGTGATTTTTCAAGCAAGATTTCACTACCTGAGTTTTTGATTATTACGTATTCAATAAAATCTGCTATTTCATATCCGAACGCCCCCGCATTCATGAAAACTGCACCGCCAATGGTAGCCGGAATACCAGCCAAGAACTCTAAGCAGCTCAATGAGTTGTTTAGCATGAATTTTATGATGCTCTTTATAGGTGTTGCCCCCCCTATCCTAACAATTGGGCCTTCCTTTTTTATGTAGTTAAAGCGATTGGATAGCTTATTAACCGTATGTGTATTTTTAAACAGTATGTTGCTGCCTCCACCGATGGTTATATTGTCTGTGTTCAACTCACTTATTTTTTCTATATAATTAACCGTTATAGTCCCTTTTTGGTGTATACTCGTCAAGTACTTAAGCGGCACTGTTTTTGTAATCATCAACGATTTTCCTTATTATGCTTGATACACTACCAGCGCCCAAAGCCACAAGCACGCCCGGTTTCTCAATTTGGTCTAAGTGTTTTTTTAGTAATTCTGCGTTGTTAATGTAAACTGCATTGCCCGATATGGCATTTATCTTCTCCGTTAAGACCTCCGAATCTATGCCGTCAATGGGTGTTTCACTTGCTGGATATATGTCCAGAATGTATACCCTCACAACATCCTTGAAACATTTGGCAAAATCGTCCATTAGGTATGCTGTTCTTGAAAATCTGTGTGGTTGAAAGACTGCGTATATGTTTTTATTTAAAATTTTTGCCGTTGATAGTGTGGCCTTTATCTCGTTTGGATGATGCGCATAGTCATCAAAGACCTTAAGCAAACCGTAGTCTCCTATGTATGTAAAGCGCCTGTCTACTCCCCTGAATTCTTCAAATGTCTTTCTTATTACTTGTTCATCGACACCTAAAATTTCTGCAATGCCCACGACAGCTAAAGCATTGGATACATTGTGCAAACCCAGAATTCCCAGTTTTATGTTTTCTATTCGTCTTTTTGGAGTTTTTACACTAAACTCCGTTCCATCAACACCCAATCGTATATCGTAGGCATAAATATCTGCCTTTTTGGATTTTATGCTGTATGTAAGCGTTGTTTCCCTATTCTCCTTTAGCTTATCCCACTGTCTAACTACAATATCGTCTGTGTTTATTATTGTCATTTGGGAGTTAGACATGAAGTCGTAGAATGCAATCTTTTCGTTTTCGAAGTTTCCGTAAAATCCCAAATGGTCGTTGTCTATATTGGTTACAACGCCGATATACGGACTTAAAAGCAAAAAGCCACCGTCACTCTCATCCGCTTCGACTATGAAGTACTCACCGTTGCCTATCATTACGTTGTTGTTTATGTTCCTTAACTTTCCACCTATAATTGCCGTTGGGTCTAAGTTAGACTCTTTTAGTAGGGATGCAATGAGCGATGTTGTTGTGGTTTTGCCATGAGATCCTGCCACGGCTATGGATTTTGACTGGTTCACAAGGTGTGCCAAAAGTTGGCTACGTTTTACTGTTGGTATGTTTAGCTTTTCTGCCTGGACAACCTCGACATTGTCATTTTTTACGGCACTTGAGGATACGACAACATCTACATCTTCGGAAATATTCTGTATAGAATGGCCGATAAACACCTTTATTCCTATCTTTTCCAACTTTTCTACGTAGTGGTTTTTTTCAAGATCAGAGCCCGTGATTTCTATGCCCTTTGCGTGTAGATATTGGGCTAAAGAGCTCATACCCACGCCGCCAATACCTACAAAATGGATTTTCTTTGCCTTGTCCAATATTTCCCTTAACATTTCACTAAATTCCCCTCTTTGTCTATTTTAAAGCAGATCTTGTCCTTTATTTTTGGCTTTCCATTGTAATTTTCGTTAAATACAATTACCTTTGACAAATCATCCGGGATTTTATCTAAATCCTCGTTATTGTCCACGATAGGAATGGGCATCATTCCCATAGAGCTCATGATAAACATAAACTTTTCTGTAGCCTTTTTTGTTAAATGTGTTATAGGAAACGCTATTCCATCCACCTGGTAGATCCTGTTTAAGAATATCTGGTATTCTTCCAAAATTATGTCTTTCACCACAACTGCCAGATCCGGGCTCAACTGTTTTGCAAGACCGATATTGTCCAATTCTTCGTTATAAGGGTGTTCAAATATGTCAATAATCACCGATCCACTTTCATAAGAAAATATATCTTCAAGGTTTATTTGCTTCAACACGTCCAACTCTTTAAGCCTTTCTTCCATATTGTGTGGTTCAACGTATAAAAGATTCAAGCCAATCTCGATTATATGAGATGGTACTTCCTTCTTTTTTGTTCTAACGAATCCCTTTTTTGTTTTTATGTCCATAGTAACTCCAGATTTTTATTAAAAAAATGCTACTGACAATTAACATAGCAAGGCACAGCCATTGACCCATTGTTAAACCATAAATAAAGCCAAGTTGGGGATCTGGTTGCCTTGTGAATTCTATAAAGAACCTAAAGAAGCCGTACAAGAACACAAAGAGCCAAAATAACATGCCTTTGTAAGGTAAAAGCTTATCCCTCATTTTAAGTAGAATGCCGAAAAGCACAAGGCCTTCAAAGAATGCTTCATAAAGCTGAGACGGATGGCGTGGTAGATAACCTCCTGCAGGGAAGGCTATAGCCCAAGGAACATGCGTTACCCTACCCCACAGCTCATCGTTGATGAAATTTGCAATTCTGCCAAAAAAAAGGCCTATGGGCACTATGACAACTGTCTCGTCTGCAAGATCATAGAAGCTCAAGCCGTACTTCTTAGCAAGCAATATGCCGGCTATTATTGTGCCTATAAGACCGCCGTGGAAACTCATTCCACCATCCCAGATGTATAAGGCCTGAATTGGGTGATGCCAGTAATAAGGCAAATTGTAGATCAAGACATAGCCTATTCTACCACCTAATATTACGCCGAATACTGCATACAAAACAACGTCGTCTATTAACCCCTTTATGTTGAACTTTTTAAGCCTTTTGTTTAAATAAAAATAACCGATTATAAAGCCCAAAGCATAGGCAACGCCATACCACCTTAAGTGAATTCCTTTATAGCTGAATATATTGGGGTTTATGTTAGGATATTTAATCATCTTTCTTAATCAAAGGAAGATATACAAGATGCAGTTGTTTTTTGATCTCTTTGGCTTCTTGTTTGGCCAATGCATAGCCTTTTATTGGTCCAACGTAGACCCGAGTGTATTTAACCCCCTTTATCTCAACCTCTTTTGTAAATGCATTGTGACCACACTTCCTAAGCTTAATAACGTTTAACAGAGCCAATTTCCTATTTTTGTTGGATGAGACCTGAATATAGTACTTTTTTGCTCTGGTATATACGTGCTTTTTGATATGCCTTTTTGTTCTAACCCTTTTTGTTGCTGTTGCTTTACTTGTTTTTGATACAGCCCCTTTGGTTTTTTGGAATGTCTGTTTTTTCTCTTCTTCGTTTGGCTTTGTGGTTGGTTGTGTTTGTATTTGATTGGTTGTGCTCTTTGGCGGAATGATATTAGGCCCTACTTGATTTTGCTCTGAGTTTTGAGCAACCGCATTTTGCGCAGTGTTATTCTCTACATTTTGATATTGATTTTCTTTTTCACTTGTGTTGTTTTGAACTACGGGTGGTTGTGTTTGCTTTGTTTCCTCATTTACCGCAGTATTTTCTTCTTCTGTGGACTGTGGTATAGCGGGTTGCTGAACCTCTGTTACTGTGCTTGTGGGCGGAATTTGATTGGGTGCCGGAGTTAAAAGCTTAAATATCGCATATCCTATGCCACAGCCAATAATCAAAAGAACAATGATGCCCACTATAAGTTCTGTTGTTGTGAATTTTTTGTTATGGCCTTCCAGTATTTCTTTAATTTTATCCTTATTCTCAGGCTCTGCCATTTTTTCCTCCTACATTCTTTTTTTGGCCTCTATGCCTATAAGATCAAACCCCAATTTTAAAGATAGTGCCACAGTTTCAATAAGCAATAACCGTGCCTTAAATAGATTCTCTTCCGATCCTATTACCCTGTGCTTATTGTAAAACCTGTGGAATCTCTCAGCTACACCCAGGAGACCCTTTGTTACAAAGTATGGATCCCTTTCTTCATATGCCTTTTCCAAAAGCTCCTTAAATTGGATTAGCGCTTTTATTAGGTCTAACTCCTCTTTCTCTTTAAGATTCCAAGCACTTTCTAAATTCGTCTCAATTTTTTTGCCCAATTGATCAAATATGGAATTTATGCGCGCATAGGCGTATTGAACATAGTAGACCGGATTGTCGTTACTCTGCTTTTTTGCAAGCTCAAGATCAAAGTCCAAATGGGAATCTATACTTCTTGATACAAACATAAACCTTGCTGCATCGACACCAACCTCGTTTATCACATCTTCGAGCTCTATAAATTCACCCTTCCTTGTTGACATGGAGACTTTTTTGCCGCCTCTTAAGAGATTTACAATTTGTACAAGTATGACCTTTAACCTTCCAGGGTTAATTCCCATGGCTTCTATAGCAGCCTTAACCCTTTTTACGTAACCATGATGATCTGAACCCCATACATCTATTACCTCGTCAAAGTTCCTCTTTAAAAACTTGTTTCTGTGGTATGCAATATCACTTGCAAAGTAGGTAAAAGCGCCGTTTTTGCGCCTTAAAACCCTGTCTTTGTCATCTCCGAATTGTGTGCTTTTAAACCACAAGGCACCGTCCTTTTCATAGATTACACCTTTGTTTTTTAGAAGTTCCAAGCTTTCTTCCATTTCACCAGTTTCATATAGGTGTTTCTCATTGAATACTTTATCAAAGGAAACCCTAAAGTTACGCAAAGCATCCATAATGTCCTTTAGAATTTTTTCAGCGGCTCTATTCTTGCACAACTCTATTGCTTTGTTTTCGTCCATTTTTAGTAGATTTTCACCATATTCAACAATCAGCTCTTTAGCTATATCGATTAAATACGCTCCTTTGTATCCGTCTTCAGGCAAAGCTTCGTCCACGCCTAAAAGTTGCTTGTATCTAACAAACAGTGATTGACCCAAAAGTTCCATTTGCAGACCAGCGTCATTGATATAGTATTCCTTTTCAACCTTGTGTCCACAGAACTTCAGTATACGTGCAACTGAATCCCCAATAGCAGCGCCCCTTCCATGACCCACATGCAAAGGACCGGTAGGATTTGCACTAACAAATTCCACCTGTATGAACTTTTGTTTATCTATCCTTGGCTTGAAGTAAGCCTCTTTGTTTTTAACAATTTCCAATAGTTCCTTTAAAAATGCTTCCCTTTTTATGTAGAAATTAATAAAGCCAGGACCAGCTATATCAACTTTATCGAAAATATCTGTACATAAGCTTTTAACAAAGTCATTGGCTATATCTCTTGGGTTTTGTTTTACTTTTGATGCTAATATCATTGCGAAGTTTGTCGAATAATCGCCAAAACTTTCGTTTTTGGGGTATTCAATAACATACTCAATGTCGTATCCTTTTTCTTTTAAATAGTTGTCTATGATCGTCTTTATTTTGGTTCTCATATGATTTTTAGTCCTCTTTCTTTGTTTCTTCCTTTACCTCTGTTTCAATTGGTTTTTTCTCCTCTTCGTCAGCTTCTTTCATTGATTTTTTAAACTCCTTTATGCCTTTACCTAAACCTGCACCTATCTCTGGTAGTTTTCTTGCCCCAAAGATAATTATGAGGATTATAAGAACCGGAACCATCTCTTGCCAACTGGGAAGCATCTTCCACCTCCATCATTTTTTGAAAGTGTATAGATAGAGAAAAAAAAGTCAACATTTCTCTGGACAATGAAATTTATCTTTGTAGAATTGCATTTGTGTTAGATTTTTCTTTGTCAGGTAGTATTTTTATAAACGGTGATAGTTGCATTAGACATACGTTTTCTAAGTCCCATTGCAGGGACTGCGAAGATGTTTGCCCTGTTAAAGCTATAGTTTTTTCACCTACACCTAAAATTGATCTTAATTTGTGTATAGAATGTGGCTTATGTTATTCATCGTGCAGATTTTCAGCAATTCAGATGGAGAACGATGATTGTGAGATAGTAAAGGTTACAGAAAATATTATGGATGTAGATGTAGGTTGCGTTAAATCGAACTCTGAAATTAAGGTATCTTGTGTTTCCAGAATAACAGAGGTGTTGCTCTTATATTGGATGTTGAGCGGCAAGAACGTAGTGATAAAGACTGGCGATTGTAAAAGATGTAAGTTAAAAAATGGTTTAATGTATTTTAAGAATAATGTAAAAAAGTCTGTTGTGCTTGCAAAGTCCCTTGGTCTTGAGCTGCGTTTTAAAGTTAAAAAAGAGATCTCAAAGGAGATTTATGCACCTAAGAAAGTTGTATCAAGAAGGGGTGTATTTTCTGGTTTGTTTAAGGTGTTTAAAGGAAAGGAAAATCGCACCAAGAGGGATTTGTTGATTGATTTGATAAAAGGCAGAGAAATTATTGAGGATATAACGTATCCAGAGATTGGAATGATAAGTATTGACAATAGGTGTAACCTGTGTGGCGTTTGCGAATATATCTGTTCTTGTAATGCAATTTTGATTAAAAAAGATGAAGAATTAGGAAGGATTTTGTTTTATCCGGGTTTGTGTGTTGGTTGTGGAGAGTGTGAAAAGGCATGCATAAGAGAGGCCTTAAGTTTTGAAAAAGGAAGTGTAAGAAATTTTGAAGATGGGATTGTTAATTTATTTGATGCAAAAAGGAATGTATGCAAGATTTGTGGAAAGGGATTTTATTCGTCAGAGAATCAAGATATTTGTCCCATATGCAAGAACAAAGAAGAGAGTAAAAAGAAGTTTTTGGAGTTTTTGAAAAACATATAGTGTCGGGTGTTAAAAAACTTGACTTTTGAAAATAAATGATTATAAATAAAGGCGTCGCTTGACGCGGGGTGGAGCAGTCTGGTAGCTCGTCGGGCTCATAACCCGAAGGTCGGAGGTTCAAATCCTCCCCCCGCTACCAAAGAAAACCTTAATCTGACGCCAATCTCGGCAATGCTGGGATTGGCGTTTTTTGTTGGCTAAATCTGAGGTGTCCACGAAAACCTAACGAAATCGCTATTTGCTTTGTGCATTCCTGAGGGCTTTAATACCCATTACATCAGATAGAGAGTTGACCTCGGGCAAAGTTTGAAAAACAAGTTTTTTAATTTTGTCGTAATAATGAGTGTCTTTTAACTTTTTTAAGTCCTTTAAGAAAGCTTCTCTATAAAAGACTTTCATTTATCTGGCTCTTCCAGATACCTAGCGCTTCCTCCTTGGTAAGCAACGGTGAATTTTCCGCCTCTTCCATTGCCTTCAATAAACCATAATCCTATAAAACCTCAACAACCTCATCCCAAAGTTCTCTTGGAATTATGACCTTTTTGCCGTTGTCTGTGAGCTCAATGTTTTCTGTTATGTTGGTTATTTTAAGCCTCCTCCTTAAATAATACCATTTTTGTGTTTCTTGCACCTATTTTACACAAATTACAACAGTAAAAATAACCCCCTTGACAAAACCTGTTGCTTCTGTAAAAATCCATCCTACAGAGAGCCAGCGTAGCTCAGTTGGTAGAGCAGCTGATTCGTAATCATGTCGCAAACGCCTCATTCAGCGCCTCAACCGTTAGCAGAAATCCTTATCACTAAAGCAATTCTTGTAATTCGCTGTTTTCAGTAACCAAGTGCTCACACCGTTTTTTACACCTATTTTACACCTATTGGCTTTTTAAAAGATCGCTTATCCCACTTTTTAGGGATAGTGGTTAATTAAGTTTATTATAGCTTAATTTTTATCATTTTCCAGCCTTAATTCCTCTAACAATCCCTCAACAAGCATATCCCAGTGCTCCACCCTTTTCATTTTAGGAAACCGCTCCAAATACAGTGCCTCGCTCCCCTTCATGTATTCAATTATCTCCTGCTTGCTCTGTGGCTTGTGCTTCTCTATGTATCGCTTGAGTATGTTTTTCTTCTGGTTTTTAAGCTTCACACAACCGCTATTGCCACATACAAACTGGTTGGGTTTATTAAGGGCAGGAGTGAACTCCTTACCGCAGATAGCACACACCCTTTTCTCTGTGAAATGCTTCCGTATCCTGTTTAGTATCGTTCTTATGTCGTATTCCTTTATGTTGGGCGTCCAATCCTTTAATATATACGGGTTCATGCCTTTTGTGAGCTTATCCTTTAGTTCCTTAACCTTTTCCTCTTTTTCAAGCTTCTCTATGTCGATAACCTTAACCGCACCCGATAGCGGTTTATAGAACTCCAAAACATCATACTGCTCCCCTCTGCCGTCCAGATAATCCAAATAGTGCTCAAGCACATATTTAATTACCCTGTGCTTTAGCTTTAAGCTCTCATTTGTGTATATGTGATAACGAAGTGTTAACTTGGTTTCAAACTTGGTTAAGCTGTTCATATCCGAGACTTGTAGCTTTTTTATGCTTAAAGGCTTTGCGTTGGTTAAATTACCTTTATTTAAGGGGACGGAAAGAACCTCAACATTGGAAACCTTCTCCCACCCTTCATACTCAGGCACTAAACTAACACTGGCATTAAACTTATACGAGGCATAGAGCTTTAAAGCGCTTCTAACAGTGCTAATTAAACCCCTCTTGGCACTATCACAGTTAAAGCTCAGGTTAGCATAGATAACCCCATTATCGGCATCGACATCCATGAAGGTATCATCCTCATCATAAGTAATGCTTGCAAGCAGGAACAAGCTGTAATACCTGTTTAAAGCTGATTTGCTTATATCACAAGGGGAGAGCCGAAGCTGTGTTATGTAGTAATTGCCGGCGGTTAGAAGCTCCTGTTTAATTCCATCGGTATCGTAAAGCATTTTAGCCTCCTTCATTCCGATAATAAAAAAAATAATAGAGGTATTCTACTAATTGTAATATACATCCAAATGATTAAAATTTCAAGTGAAAACTTGAGAAAAAAGGAGGTTAAAACATGAAAAGTTATCTTACAAGGCAAGAACTTGCGGAACTAATTGGGTATTCTGTTAAAACACTCGAAACCCACAAGGAGCAGTTTCCCCATTACATCAAAAGGGGGAACATCCGAAACGCCAAAGTTCTATACCCCGTTAATGAGGTCAAAAAGTGGCTCGAAAAAAACGGCATGAAGGAGCTCATAGAAAAATTAGAAAATTGAGGGGGTGTGATGCACGCTTTTAATTTTGCACAAACATTGAAAAGAAACATCACAAATAAGCAGATCGTTGAGGATTTGAAAAACTCCAGTTTAACTGCTCAGGATGTTTTAGTGAAAGGGTGGTTTGAACCTAAAAATGCTTTTGAACTTGCGAAAATAGGTTTTGAGAATACTGAAAAGTTATTAAAACAAGTTCGAACGGTATTGGCCATCCCTTATTACGACGAAAATAAAAACATAATCTTTTATAGAATTCGTTTATACCCACCTTTAACCGATAATGACGGTAAATTAATTAAATACCTTCAGCCGAAAGGTGTCGATACCCAGCCGTATATTTTACCTGAAATCTGGAATTTAAAAACGAAAACGAGCAAGCCGTTGATTATAACGGAGGGCGAGAAGAAATGTATCACGCTAAATAAGTTCGGTTATCCTGCCATCGGGCTCTCCGGCGTTTTTAATTTTCAAAAGAACAACAGATTTAATGAAGCACTAAATCAGTTTGATTGGCACAATAGGAAGGTTTACGTATGCTTCGACAGTGATTGCACTGAAAACATAAATGTATTACATGCGCTAATACGTTTAGCTTTACATCTATCACTACGCGGTGCGAATGTGTGGATAATTAAAATTCCCTCACCAGCTCCGACTATCAAAACTGGTGTAGATGATCTAATCGCCAAAAGTGGATTAGAAGCTTTTAAATATGTTTATGAGACCGCGAGCTCGTTCTATGAGATCCTCAAACCGGAACATACGCAGTTGTTGAAAAATGAACTCGTGGAAATCGCGCAGAAAAATCAGATCGATAAACAGCAGTTGGAACGTGTGGTTGAGAATTTACGGATCTATTTAAAATGGAAAAAGGGAGATGTAAAGGATCTCCTGAAAAAATGCGAAAGAAAAGAGCCTCAAAAAACCCTTCTTCAACAATCAACGGAACACATTTATTTATTTGTTAAAAAATTCTTTTTCGATGAAAAGGATGATCTTTACGCTGTTTTGCATGATGATCGTTATTTTAAAACCAATACCCGCTCCTTTTATAGATTGGCTCATAAGCACGTGAATGAGCAGTTAAATACAACCGTAAGTCCCGACCTAATCAAAAATGCCATTAAAAACCTAGAGGCTATGTTGACAGATACAAACGTGCCAAAAAGATCTTTGATGTTGAGGACTGCGATTTATGATGAATACTTGTACTTCGATCTCGGTGATTTTAGATCTGTGAAAATAACAAAGGGTTCTTGGGATATAGTGCCATCGCCACCTATTTTTGAGAGATATCCGCATCAAGATATACAGGTAGATCCCGAACGTGCCGATGTAAATGATTTATGGCGCATCTTTGAGGTTGTTAATATACCCGAAGATAAACTGGAAGAACGCATTTTATTTTTAACATATTTGCTCTATTCATTCATACCGGGTAATCCCTACCCGATTTTAACCGTTTACGGCGATCACGGTAGTGGTAAGAGTACAGCGCAGTTAATGTTGAGAAGGTTGATCGATCCTGTTAAGAACAGCGAGCTTATAAGCTTTACAAATATCGAGGATTTGAGAGTGATAGCCGCCACGAATTACTTTATCCCCATCGACAATTTGAGTTTCATAACTCAATCGACTTCTGACGAACTGTGCAAAATCGCTACCGGAGGCGGGTTCATGAAACGCATGCTGTACACAGATAGCGACCTCGTTTATTATGGCTATAAAAGGCCCATCTGCATATCTGGTATCAATCTAATAGCGAACTTTCCAGATCTGATCGACAGATCGATATTAATAAAATTTGACCTTAACCAGATTTCAAAGATCCGCATAACAGAAGAAAAGATAAACCAAAAGATCAACGAATTACGACCCGTGTTGTTGGGAGCAATCTTCGAAATACTGTCGAACATATGGATGCAGGTTGAAGATATCCCTTACGTTTTACCGAGAATGTCGACCTACTCATTATACGGTTTCCACTTCGCCGAAGTTTTAGGGGTTGGCGGATTAAATTTCTTACAAGCCTACAACCGAAATCGTTCTGAAGGCATTAGTGAAATCATATCAAGCGACGCTTTAGCCAACGTGATATTCGCATATTTTGAGAAAAATGGGCATGGTTTTAATGGATCGCCAAACATTTTTTATAATGAATTAAAGGAATTGGCTCTTGAATTAAACATAAATGAAAAAGATCTACCCGGTTCGGCGAGCTGGTTGGTGAGAAAGCTCAACGTGTTAAAACCCAGCCTTGAGGAGTTAGGCATAAAAATCGAAATCGAGCATAACGGTAGACAGCGCCTACTTACTGTTCAAAAGCTTGATGTATCAACCGTTGATCCAAAAACGGAGGACGAGCATGTTCCTTTTTAGAGCGGGTGTGAACCGGCCAATCGGGTTACTTGTGGCTCATGGTTTACTACACCCGCTCGCTTACTTTTATCACTATGCACAACGTAAGTCAAGGGGAAGGATGGAATTGATGTTTAACGGGTGCGAGGAGTTTGGCGCTAATCCGAATGGAGAGGGTTATAGTGTTATATATAATTTAACAATGCCGTTAGCAAAATGGAGTGGAGAGGAGAAAAAGGTGATTTCAGGAAACGCTGTTATAACGCCAAAAACTAATATTGGTAAGGAACACAGTTATTTAACTTTTAACAATGCCGTTATACGGAAAATGGCGTCACGACAAGGATCTAACGCCATGCTAACGGCATATAACGGCATACGAAAAATGCCGTTATACAGAAATTGGCGTCACGACGCCTTTTATACGCCATTAACACCATATACGCCATATATACACCCTTACGGATTTTTGAAAAAAAAATTTTTAAAAATTTTTTTTAATGAATTATCTAAAGGTAGCATATGTGCCGTTTATGGATGCATGCCGTTAGCCCATTTAAAGATTGGCGTCATGACAACATTTTCTCGCACCCCCATACTAACGGCATAAAAATTATGCCGTTAGTCATGCCGTTAGCATTAACACATGCAAGGAGGCAAGCATGAGCTTAAAACTCGGTCTCAAAGATTTCACCTTACCCCGTTGGTTGCATCTCTACTTCCTGCACAAGTATGGCAGGGACTACAGCTACAAAACCGGCATAAATCGTTGCCTCGACCACTGGGGGACAGATCCAAAAACCGGTGATCTTATTTCGCATCTCTACTCCGTCGACATGCAGTGCTTACAACGGTTGATAGAAATATGCACAGATTTAGGCACGGAGTTCTACATCACTGGGTATTCCGAATGGCACACAGATACACTAAAGCTTGTAATTAAAAACCCTATTAGAAAGGAGGGCTAATTTATGGAGAAATTCACACAGTTTAAATTGGATGAGCACATTATCATTGGTAATGTTTTAAAAATCCTAAAGAGCGAATTGATGTTATCTCGTGATGATTTAGTTCAGATGTATAGCAAATCCAACAGCTTTGTTAAGCAGTTAGAAAAAACCATTAATAAGTTGGATGATATCAAGTGTTTTATGAACAAAATTTTACAGCATGATTATCCATCGTTAAATGATGATTATTCGAGTATTTACTGTGGCAAATATCCTTTTGGGTTTCCTGAAGATTTAAGCAAACTTAAACAGGTAATAACAAGGCCGGATGTTTAATCCGGCCTAATCCAACAGAAAGGGGGCATGTATGACCAAAGAACTGCTAATCGAAACATTACTGGCTTTGGTGCTACTGCTTTCTATTATATCATTTGATATTAGCATTTTCTACCTGTTTCAATGACATTCCAACAACGCTTGAGTATCGGTGCTATAGGTGAGGCCATAATCAAGGATTACCTAATGTCTCAAGGGTGGGTGGTGTATGCTCCCATGAACCACCCTCACCCTTTTGATTACTTGTGCTACAAGAACGGCAAATCGTTCATAGCCGAAGTGAAAACTAAAACAGTGATGAGCAAATACTTTGCAACTGGTATACCCATAAGCCACTATAACACCTACAAGCAGTTTCAAACACAATACAACATACCTGTGTTTATTTTCTTCGTTGACACAAGCTTGGGGTTTATCTACGGCAATTACTTGGATGAGCTTGAGAAACCCACCGAACTAAGGGAAGAGGGAACAACCGTTCACTACCCCCTTATCATGCAGAAAAGCGGTGTCATAGTGTTCCCTATTGTCAACATGCGAATGATAGCGCCTATAAGCCAAATAAACGGCTCTGGTGCGCATTGATGCTTGCAATCGATGAATTATCGAATGTGCCTAACTTTAGCGTTCTACGGGCTTAATTTTAGCTATAGAGAGCGTTTTAGTATGCATTAGCAAAAAGCATTCCAGCACTTATTAAATCTAATATTTTTTATTATCTAGTTGGTTAAATGTATAGCATTCTGTCATTTTAAGCTTGATTTTTTTACTATAATAAGG
>JALUBE010000107.1 GCA_027045065.1 Desulfurellales bacterium
AACTCCTCCTTGCTAATCATTGATACTCTCCTTGCAAAAAAGATTACCCAAGGAGAGTATAACCAATTACTAAAAGTGGTGCACTTTTAGTAGGCGTTGGTGGTGTATTTTAGCACGGCGGATGACACTTTGATATACCCACTATGTTTATACCAAAGAGGAAAAATTTATCTTTTTGTTTAATCCATTCCCTTAACTCCTTAACGAATGTGGTTATAAACAGCAGTCCTGTCATATAGTCAACCTTGAATATTTCTCCCCTAATCTCATCCAATTCTTCAGACATAAAGCTCGTTTTTGTCTCTTCCATGCTGTTAAAGGTTTCGATCAATATATCTTTAGATTTGTTGAGTATATCTTGATCCACCCTTTCTTCTTTTAGTATCTCTATAGCTTTATCAGGTGAAAACGCCTTTCTGTAAGGTCTTGTGGATGTGAGTGCATCGAAAATATCCGCTATTGCCAGTATGCGTGCCTCAAGACAAATATCTTTGCATTTCAAACCGTCTGGATACCCACTGCCATCGCATTTCTCGTGGTGATGTTTGATAGGTTCTGCGGTGTCTTTTAAGTGTTCTATTTGTCTTAAAAGCTCATAGGATATACGTGCATGCTGTTTTATAATCTCGTATTCGTTTTCGCTGAGCTTTCCCGGTTTAAGCAAGATGTTGTCTGGTATGCCAATTTTACCTATGTCGTGCAAAATACCGGCTTTGTATATTTTGTCCTGTTGTTCCTCACTCAATCCCAATGCTTTGGCTATAGCTTTTGCGTATATTGCCACCCTTTGTGAGTGTCCTTTTGTGTATATGTCTCGTGCTTCAAGTATATTTGCAAATGATTCGAGATAACCCTTCTCGTAAAGCTTGAATTTTCTTATGGCCTTGTTTAGATTGTCGGATATTCTCTTTAATTGCTTTATCCTGAAGTTTTTGTTTTTTATCAGTCTTGATTCATCTAAAGCCTTTTCAAAATCTTTGAATACAGTATTCAACTTTCCATGAACAAGATTGTCTGCAAATTTGTAGATCATGAGAACGGACAAAAGTATAGCGGTAACAGTTATAGTTATGATTGTTTTTATGTGGTTCAATTCTTTTTTCATAGATAATTTTGTGTCGTTTATCATCGTCATTAAATCAGGCATGTATGTACCTGTGCCCAAAATCCAATTCCATCTCTTGAAAAGCTTTATATAGCTTATCTTTTTTACGTATTTGTTGGTTCCAGGGATTTTATAGCAGTATTCTACAAAGGAATAACCTTTCTTAAGAATGTCCGATAGATACTTTTTTCTGTACAAAAAGCCGCATTTATCCTTTACATTTGAGTCCAAGCATTTGCCTACAATGGCTTTATTGTTTGGGTTTACAATCTCTATACCGAAACACGTACTTTTGTATCCTGGTAATAATTGGGCTACGAATATATATCCATGTTTTTCTTCTCCATAGCGGTACAATGACAACTGCTTGATCCACTTCTGTTTCAATTGGTATTCTAAAGGTGCAAGGTCGTCCCTTGCTATTAATATCCATTGTGAATTGTTGAATGTTATGAACGTTGTTATTCCGTTTCTTGATATTGTTTTTTTGTCCAAGAAGTGCCAATTGTTTGGCCACTTTTGAATTATTGAGCCTACGGATAACTTTTTGGATAATTTAATTAATTCCTTTATAAACTCTTTGCCTTCTGCATTTTTTAAGCTTAAAAAGTTTTTTCTCTCTGCGTCCTTATCAAAGGGATTAAAGATGCAGTTTCCTTTGTAGTCAAATATGTAATAAGACAAGTCTGTGGAGAATGTTTTATCAGCCAAAATCCTTTTTATCTCAGATAGCGGTTTGCCGTTTATCTCTTTAAACGTTTTCCACAGTTCTAACTCGTCTTTCTCTTTTCTTTTGTTTATGGCGTACTCAATGTCTTCGTTTATTTCTTTAATGAAATTATCTATCGTATACTTTGAGTAATTTTTTGCTGTTTGCTCATATAGTGATTGCACCTTTGATATGTTCTCTATGTAGATTGCCTTCGTTGTTCTATACCAAAGCGTACCGATGGTTAAAAGGATTAATATAGCTATGACTGTTGGTACAGCTAAGAGTATGGAGATTAAGGAAAAATCCTTTTTCACTTTCTTAAAATGCCCCCTTCTTAAAAATTTTCCATTAACAATTTAATCCTGTTTTCTATATTGTCAACAAGTTCTATATAATAAAATTTACTTTTTGTCCTTATTCTCGATCTCGTATAGATATTTCATGTGTAGATCGTACAGAATGTCTTCCAATAGATCCTCTTCTTCCTTTGTTAGATTGCCTTTTGTCTTTTCTTTCAAAACATCCAGCATATCTATGGCAAATTTAGCTTGCTTCAAATTTTTATCCTTCTTTTTACTAAAAGGGTCCTCAATCACACCTAAATGCACGTATGCTGTTTGCGCTAATGTTATAACTATCTGGCTAAAATCGGGCTTATCCATTTTAAGATCCCCCCTTTTTGGTGAATTTTATAAAAACGTGGGAGCGTGTCAATTGATCTTGGTGCTTTCCTTTATTGCCATTGCTATTGAAAACAGCACTATTGCCATTCCTATAAACTGCAAGAGGGTTACGGATTGATGGAAGATCAGGTATGCCAATACTGATGCGCCTATGGGTTCACCAAGCGTCGCTATAGCTACTGCATTTGCCCTTATGTGCTTTAGAGCCCAGTTGAAGGATGTATGGCCGAGTAGTTGTGGTATTATGGCCATTAAAATCATCAATAGGTAGGAAATGGGACGATAGCCGAAGAAGGGTTTTTTACTTGAGAGTGCAAAAATCAATGTAAATAGGGCGGAAAAGCTATAGACAAGTGTTATGTACTGAAACGTCGTTAAGTATTTACGCAAATGCGATCCCGACATAAAGTAGATGCTAACGGCAATGGCTCCCACTATTGCAATAATATCCCCAAAAAATGGATTGGGATACACTGTAGACCCCGTTAAGTCTTTATCCGAGTAAGCTATAATTGCACTACCTGCTATTGCCATTGCTGTTGCGATTATTGTTCTTGCACTGGGTTTTTCCCTAAAGAAGAATAAACTGAAGATGATTACAAACACAGGGCTTGTTGAAACAAGTGTAACTGAGCTTGCGATGGATGTGTATTTGATTGAGGCTATCCAGCTTATAAAATGGATACTCAAGAAGAACCCGCTCAATACGGCTATAAAGAAATCCCTTGTATTTGCTGTTTTTAGAGGAATTTTTTTGTATTTTGCCCACGACAACAAGATGACAGATGATATTATGAGCCTATAGGTGCTTATGATGATGGCAGGGACGTCGTATGTTAGCTTGATGAGTATACTTGATAGGGATACAGACAGTATGCCTACTAACAAAACAAGATAAACCTTAATCATCGCTTGAACCTGATTAACGGCCCTACTTCGCTGACAAAGAGGCCCAAAAACATAATGCCAGCGCCAATGTAGGCCCTTAAAGACAGCACTTCGCCACCCAACAGGTAACTAAAGATCGCAGAAAACACAGGTTCCATAATGAAGATAATCGCCGTTTTTGTTGGA
Source organism: Desulfurellales bacterium (assembly GCA_027045065.1). Classification (GTDB taxonomy): domain Bacteria; phylum Campylobacterota_A; class Desulfurellia; order Desulfurellales; family Hippeaceae; genus Hippea. Next base: position 3,575 of record JALUBE010000107.1, read on the forward strand.
GTTGTGTACTTTTGTGCTGTGTTTTGTATGACGAAGGCATAGACAGTGGCAAAAACCGCAGTGATGAGGAATGAGAATATCAAGTAAGTGTTCCAGTGTTTTTGTATTAAGTACGGTTCTTTGGCAAGTGAGACGATCGTTGCCAATACCGACATTGTTGTTATTTCCACAACCGTTAAGAGAAATGTGTCATGTTTTCTTGAGTACTTGTCCGTGAGTATGATCTGTATGGCAACAAACACAGCGCAGATGATTGTTAGGGTTTCACCTGTTGACAACGTTAACGTGTCGTTTAAGGACATGAGCGTTACACCCAAAAATGACAAAACGGCGCCGATTTGAGAGTAGATTCTTGGTATCTTTTTGAGTAAAACGGCTGAGAATATTGGCGTGAAGATAACGTTTAAACCCGTTAAGAAACCAACGACGGTTGCGGATGAATACTGTAGTGCAACTGTTTGGAATGCATATGCCAAAAAAAGCACAATTCCTAAAATGACACCATCCTTTAAAATCTCCTTATTTAGATTTTTTAGTCTTGGGAAGAATATTATGGCTAAGAGGATGCTGGATATCCAGAATCTTATGGATAGAAAGGCAAATGTGGGCATCTGTTCTATTGATTTTTTGACGATGATGAATGTACTGCCCCAAAAGATCGTGACAGATAAAAGAAGCAAATCCGCTGTGTATTCCTTTGAAACTCTAATCATGTTTACCCTTCTTTACGTGGTATATATTTGCCATGATTACGCCTGAGATTATCAAAATACCGCCTATAAGCTGAAATTGATTTAGGCTTATGTGCAAGAATATATATGCGAGGATTATTGTAAATACGGGCTCAATGGAAGAAAACAGGCTTGTCAGAGCAGAACCGATTACATCTATTGCCATAAACAAAAACATAATGGCCAAGAATGTTGGTATAAGGCCAAGTAAAATGCCTATCATGAGATGGTATATGTTTCTTGGCAGAGTAAAGCTGCGTAAGGAGAGCAATAGGAATGAGAAGAATGCAAATAGGATCGTATAGAAACTAAAGGAGACGGGATTTTCCTCCTTTATTAGAAGCTGTATAACAATAAGGTAGACACTATAGATGAGCATAGCAAGTGTGGCAAAGATGACACCCAAGAGTTTGAGTTCTTGCCCAAACGCATCGTGGAATATGAAGCCGAAACCTGCGAGAATGATCACTATGAACAACGCCTTGTATAAATTGATTTTTTCTTTGAAAATAAAATGTGATAGTATAGTTACCGTTGCTGGGTACAGGTATAGGATGAGTTCGACAACGTTGGGTGATGTGTACTTAATTCCCCTGAAGAAGCAGAAGGCTTGTAATGTGTAAAGGATTGTTCCGGTAAAGAAGGCTTTTATCAAGAGTTTTGGTTTGGGTTTTAGCGCTTTGGGTTTTGTTATTGCTAAAAATGTGGCCATTAGAAGCGAAGCAAAAAAGAAGCGGAACAAGAGCATCTGTATAGTGTCCAAACTCGCATTATATCCCAGTTTGATTAGAATGGCCAATGTTGCAAAACTGAGAGCTGATATGATG
>JALUBE010000108.1 GCA_027045065.1 Desulfurellales bacterium
CATGCTCGGCTTGGGCTTCTACAAGAGGTATTTCTACACAAGGGACGACTTGGAAGAAGTAGAGACGCTTTTGAGCGAAAAAGCCGATGAAATCTACTCCGATAAGGAATTCCCTAAAAAGCCTTCGCCCGCATGCGCTACATGTCCATTTGTCAGGGAGTGCTTTGACGCAAAAGAACTAAGCCAAATAATGACTATAGGTTCTATTGAGCAGGCAAAAGATATTGCAGACAAGGTTGTCATCGCTGAAGCCTTTTTAAAGCAAATCAAAGACAAGATAAAGGATTTTCTGATTAGCAACGGGGAAGAGGAGCTTGTAACAGACACAGGTAACAGAGTTTATTTGTCCCCGATGGTAGCACTTAGGTTTGGAAAAGTGAGGAGTAAGAAAAATGCCAAAAGTGATAAAAGTGAGCAAAAGGACAAGAGCAAGAATAGCAAGAGACTATAAGTCAGGCTTGTCATTTCAACAACTATCACAGAAATACAAGCTAAATAGAGTAAAAGTAAGAAAGCTTGTTTACGAATATGCACAAGAAAAGAAAGATAGTGAATTAGAAAAGCTCTTAAAGAAAAAGGCTCATGCTGGTAGCAGAAAGTCCTACAAAAGCACCGGTGCAGCAGAAAGGCTTTACGACACTTATTTGGCATTAGGTTACTCATCCCACGAAGCTATTCAAGCGATCAACAGAATTTACGAAAAACACAACAACCCAGAAGGAGCCGACAAATGCTGATGAAAGCTGTATTTAGCTTGCTAAAGGCCGCTGTTTTTGCGCAAACGGCTCTTGAGCAGGGATATAAGTTCAAAAGGGCGGTTACAAATCTACAAGCCGCTCTTGACAATCTCATGAAGTATCTAACTGAGAACGAAATCAGGATGTTGTTCAGGAAAATTGATAGGCTCGGCAAAGGCGTTCAGATGTCTATGTTTGACTATTACGATTGCCTCTCAGAAGCAATTGAAATTCTCAGAAACACAAGGTTCAGGTATCTAAACTCAATCATCGCCCTTGCGGCAAATGTAGAAGAAATAGAGGAGTGAAGCCATGAAAAAAGGAAAGTTTGTTGTGATTAAAGGTTTTCCTGAAGAAATAGAACTTAAGTTAAACGACCTCATCAGGCAAGGTTACGGTGTTGAAATTAAATCTTCTAACACAACAACTCTTTATGACGAAGAAGGCGACAAAGTTACTGGCCTCATCGTTACCGTCTTCATACACAAAGAAAACCCGGTGATACATCACAGAATAGGAGGGACAGAGTGAGTTTTTTGGAAAAGTTTGCGAAATCCTCTTGCGGGCTTTTGACAGCAGATGAGATTTGGGAATTGAAGCCTCTGACAAATATGGTGAAGAAAGTTCAATGCCCGCTTTCATACGGATTAGAGCCAAATGGCTACACAATCAGAATAGGCAACGAGTTTCGAATTCCTCGCAGTTCAGCGGTTCTTGATCCAATGGATAAAGAGAAAGCTCAGCAATCCTTTGCTAAAGCCGTTAAAGACAAATTCTTTTTATTGAAGCCCAAAAGCTTTGTTCTTGCAAAGTCAGTTGAGAAGTTCAAATTGCCAAACGATGTAAGTGCTATTGCTTTGACAAAATCGAGCTACGCAAGGGTAGGTATATTTGCAAACATCACCACTATTGATGCAGGCTTTAAAGGAGACCTTGTCATTGAAATTGCAAACTTAGGCTACACACCGGTTAAAATCTGGGTTGGATACGGAATAGCAGAGGTCTTATTTTTCAGGCACAAACCCACCGATGGATACAGAGGGAATTATCAAAACCAGGAGGGGATAAAGGTATGAAGCTGTCTCTGGTTGCGCTCTATTTAGCATTAAATTTTTCTGGGGGGACTATAGGGTATATTCACAGGAAACCTTATGCGCAAGGACATATTACGAATACTACAATGGGAGAGATTTAGGCATGCTAAGAAATGAAATTTTTTTGTTTATAGCTAAAAAACTTGAAGGCAAAAAGGGGACAGACAAACCCACCATCTATGGAATTACAGAGGAAAATTACCCTAAGTTTTACTACAGAATTAAGACCCTTGCAGAAAACAACTCTCCACTGCTAAAACAAGCTATAATTGACGCTTACAATCACATCTATGAAAGCATTCACGCTGACAAGGTGCCTTATCCCTTGAATTGGTATTACTTCGATTTTGCTTTTAATGCGGGAGAAAAAGCAGCTCTCAAAAAACTGCAAAAGGCTTACAATGTTGCATTAAACAAGTCCATTTCAGTTGATGGAATTTGGGGACCGCAAACTGAGAAAGCTCTGCAAGGCTTGAGCAAGAAAGAAACAATAGCCGTTCTTTGCGAGTATATGATACTGCGCCGTGATTTTTACACACATCTTGTGTCGTTGAAAAGTTTAGACAAAAAAAAGAGAGAGGAATTTTGCAAGTATTATCCTGGTTGGATTAATAGAGTCGGTAAATTAGATAGAAAAGTGTTTCATGTGGTTTTGAATGATTTTTTTAAAGAGTGAAGAGAGGTAAGAAATGGACAAAAAAATTATTGTATTAGTAAATAGTCCACAAGATACTCAAAAAATCCTAAACCAATGGCTTTCTCAGGGGTATGAGATAAAAATACTCGCACAGACGGCATTGTCAGTTAGTATGGGAGTTGGGTATGACACTGGATATGATCTTGTAATAGTAACAACAGTCGAAAGGATTAGAAAATGAGAACAGAAGAAAAAATTAGGAGCCCAGTTCAAGAGCATTACAAATATTTAGTTTGTATAAATCCTTTAGATTGCTTGCAAAAAGGGTATTTGTCTTACGACAGTGAAGTAATTTGGCTTTATAGAAAGCCATTGTTTTAAGGAGTGTTGCTATGAGTAAAATCTTTGTAATGTCTCCCAACGAAATATGTGAAAAATGCGATGAACTGTTATTTGGCGGAATTAAAGTTGGCGGCATAATATTATTAGCTTGCAAAAAAGAAAACTGCGAATATGCAGTAGAGGAAGCGGAAACAGATTTTGAAACCTTCACAGGCGATAGGATTGTAGCGAGAAAAATTATAGAAAAAGGATCAACAGATGAGTAAAAAGCTGAAATGTTATTATCTAAAACTTTTGTTTTTCTTACGCTATAAGCTAATACCAACCAAGATAGCTGGCAGTTATCTTATCTGTCCTAACTGCGGCAAGGTGGTTGTATGCCCTTGTGAAGCATGCAGAGACACAAGGAAAGCACATAACATTGCAAAGTTCAAAGAGTTTAAGTGGATAAACGGCGAGCTTGTCAAATGCCCTCACTGCGGATTTACGGCACACATTGACTATTGGGCTTTTGACAGCTGTATGTCGAAAAGGATTTATATATAGAAAGGAGCATACGAATGAAAAAAGAAACTTATAACTCTGGATCTTATAAGTGTCCTTTTTGTGGCTATAAAGGTTACCTGAATTTAAGTTTAAGGAATGGTGATAAAATTAAAACAGAGTGTCCAAATTGCGGAAAGAAAATTGAAATAACAGTAGAGGTTGATGTTTACTATAAAACAAGGGGGTTGTGCGATGAGCTGGAAATCTGAGTGGTTTACAACTAAAGAACATTTAAAATCAAAACTTATAGATTATTGGCGATGGGTAGCAGAGGGAAAGAAAAAATACAAAAAAGAACAGTGGCTTTATGATCCATACCACGATTGTATTACATATTCTCCAAATGAAGATATATATTATTTTGATATTCAAATTTTTGACTCACCAGAAGGGGATATATGGTGGAAAGGAACATTTAAGGTAGAACCAAACAACGACATAAAAATAATTGAGGAAAACACAATACACAGGTAAGGGGGGCAACCATGCTTGAACTGTGGCTTTTTACTTCTAATCATTGTCCTGGGTGTGAGCCCATGAAACAGAAATGTGAACAAGTATCAATTGAGATTGGTGCAAAGCTTAAAGTTTACAATATTGATAAACCTGAACACATGGCGTTGGCAAAAGCGTTTTACATTATGTCAACGCCAACTTTGTTGATCAAAAGGAATGGTGAAATTGCTGACCAAATTGTTGGCAATGTGTCTTTAAGTAAGATTGAGGAGGCAGTTAATGGATATTAGGCTACTCAATGAAATCCGCAGTGAGCTTGCGAACTATTGGGAAAACATAACCTTTTATATTGACCAAGTTATGTATAGCAAAATAAGAAAGTCAAAGTTTGATAAAGAAGTGGCAAAGAAACTGGAAAGTATTAGAGAACATATAGAGGATTTGGAGAATTATATCGAAGAGGAGATTATCAATGAACATTGATAAATCTAAGCAATTAGCATGCGAGCATTGGGTTTATGTCAAACAGTTGCTTTTAACTCACGGTGTTTCCATTGAGCAGGTAAACATAATTGGTTTTCATTACAAGACGGCGTTTATTCATGGCTACAAGCATGGGCAGGAAGATTGTGGAAACATTATAAGAACTCATTTAAGAGGTGGGTATGAAAGTTGATTTAATTCATTATACACCTTTAGAAATCGCCGTTGAAGCCATAAGAACTTGCCATGACACTTTAGACAAATCAGACAATCTTGGAGAAAAAGACAAGGAACTAATTAGAAAGATCGTCAGCATGGGGCATCTCAGCACTTTGGAGCACCTTACATACACATTCAGAATACAGGGTATTAGCAGAGTTTGTAGCCACCAGTTAGTGCGTCATAGAATTGCCTCTTATTCACAACAAAGTCACCGATATACTTCACCAAAAGATTTTGTTATCCCGCCAAAAATTGCCAGCAGGGTTAATGTTGACGATTACACTCGAGAGAATTTATATCACTATGTTTGGGATTTTTATGAGGCTTTAATTGATGCTGGCATTCCAAGAGAAGACGCAAGGTATTTCCTTCCACAAGCCGTTACTACAAGCCTCATCATGACAATTAACGCTCGTAGTTTAAGAAACTTTTTTCAACTTAGGTTAGACAAAAAGGCTCAATGGGAAATTCGTTTATTGGCGGAAAATATGTATCTGAAACTGCCGTTAGATCATAGGTTGACGGTGTTTTATGACATTGATTTGCAAGGAGAATAGCATGAGCAAACGAAATAACAGGTTTGTGGACACTATGTGGACACCAGAAGGA
>JALUBE010000109.1 GCA_027045065.1 Desulfurellales bacterium
CGTTTGTTGTCTCAGTGGCTTTCCCTCTTCCAAAAACTTTTTAAACTTCTCCAATATTTCAAGTTCCTCTTTGGCCTTTTTATCCCCCGTTTTTGCCTGTTTTATAAGTTTGTTCGTCCTGTTCTCTATTGTTTGGAGATCGGCAAGCATCAACTCCAGATCTATAACCTCTATGTCCCTTTTTGGATCAACGCCGCCCATCGTATGAACTATGTCCTCATCCTCAAAGCACCGAACGACGTGCACTATGACTTGAACATCCCTGATATGTGATAAGAACTTGTTTCCCAAACCTGCACCCTGACTTGCACCCTTAACGAGACCAGCAATGTCCACAAACTCCACCGTTGGCGGTGTAACCTTCTTGGGTTTAACCAATTCTGCCAATTTGTAAAGTCTTTCGTCTTTAACCGTTGCTATACCCACATTTGGGTCTATGGTGCAAAAGGGGAAATTGGAGCTTTCTGCATTTGCATTGCTTAATGCATTAAAGGTCGTGGATTTTCCCACATTTGGAAGACCAACAATACCACATTTAAACCCCATTTTTTAAAGCCCGCTTTCCTTTAGTTTTCTTGCCTGATCATCGACAATTAAAGCCTCTATTAGCTCATCCAACTCGCCTTCCATAATGCTGTCAAGCTTGTACAATGTCAAGTTTATTCTGTGATCTGTAACCCTGCCTTGAGGGAAGTTGTATGTTCTGATCCGCTCAGACCTATCACCTGATCCGATCTGTGATCTCCTCTGCTGTGCCCTTTCCTGTTCCTTTTGTTTTCTATAGAAGTCGTAGAGTCTCGATTTTAAGATCTTCATGGCTTTTTCTTTGTTTTTGTACTGGGATTTCTCATCTTGGCAACTCACGACGATGCCTGTGGGTAAATGCGTGATTCTGACGGCAGAATCCGTTGTGTTTACGTGCTGACCACCATGTCCGCTTGCCCTGAATACATCGATCCTCAAGTCGTCTGGGTTTATCTCAACATCGATGTCCTCTGCCTCTGGCAATACCGCCACAGTTGCGGCAGATGTGTGAATTCTACCTTGAGATTCGGTTACAGGTATCCTCTGAACCCTGTGTGTGCCACTTTCATATTTGAACAGCGAGTATGCACCTTTACCTTTTATTTCTGCAATCACCTCTTTAAATCCACCTGTGTCTGATAGACTCTTGCTCAAAACCTCGACCTTAAAGCCTTTCCTTTCTGCGAAACGTGAGTACATTCTAAAGAGGTCAGCAGCGAACAGTGCCGCCTCTTCACCGCCCGTTCCGGCTCTGATCTCTAAGATCACGTTGTTATCATCCGCTTCGTCTTTGGGCAATAGAAGTATCTTTATCTCCTTTTCCAATTGGGGCAGCTTTTCTTTTAGTTCTTTTAGCTCTTCTTTCGCTAAATCCTTGAGTTCTTCGTCATTCAATAACTCTTCGTTTTCTTCTATTTGCTTTAAGACATTTTCGTATTCTTTTGCCTTTTCCACAATCGGTGTCAAACGCTTTAGTTCTGAGCTTAGCTCTTTGTATTTTTCCAAGTCATTGACAACGTTTGGATCGGATAACTGTTTTTCTATGTCGTTGTACCTTTCCTCGATTTCCTTTAGCTTTTCCTTAAGCATTCGTTCCTCCGATTCTGTAATTTTCTATCTCTTCGTCTTTTATCGGTTTTGTGTCTATTATAAACTCCCTCGAGCCTTTAAATAAGAGATTTTGTGCTTTTTTTGAGTAACGCTTAACGATTGCTGCTGCTTTTAAGATTGTATCCATGTGTGGTTCTTTCAAAAACACACCCACAGCTCCTGGTCCGTTTAGACACCTTATTAGGGGTAGATCACCAAAGTTCTCAAGTATAGCTTTTGTCTCTGTTTCATTTCTTGAAACAACGAATTTGTATCCATCAATTCTAAAATGCCTACCAATTTTGAGTAGTTCAATGGCTTTTGGATTGTTCAATTCGTCTTTTCTGTTTAACATTTCCTTTAGTCTTTGGCTGAACTGTGGATCCGTTAGCAAACATCCCCCTGCAGGGCTTTCAAAGTTCTCAATTCCGAAGTTTTGAGTCAATTCAAGCTGCTTTTTCCTTGTCCTTCCCTGTATGCAGTAAAGCTTTTCTCTATCGATTAATCCTTCCCTTTCCATTTGCGTTTCAGGCAGGCATTTGGCCGAAAGGGGTCTTAAGACAAGATCCGTTAGCTCTGCGTGTTTTTCAATAGTTCTCAAGACGGTGTATGAGCGTTGACTCATGGGTCTTTGACCCAAAACCTCTCCCGTTACAACAAAACTTGCCCCTACCTCTTCCATTAGCTCTTTTGATTTTTTGTAGAAGAAAATTTTACAGTCTATACATGGGTTTAGATTTTTTCCGTAGCCAAATCTTGGATTTTTCAATAGCCTTATGTATTCCTCAAAATCTTCTTTAATATGGAGCGTCACATCATAGGGTTCTAATTGATTTTTTAAGGCCATCTCATTTTTAGTGTTAAATGGTGTTTTTACAAACAGTGGCAGTACTTCGAAACCCAAGTTTTTCATAATCACCAAAGAGAGCAGGCTATCTAATCCACCCGAGTATAAAAGAACGCATCTTTTGTTGAATTTTTTCATATTTTTTTAAAAGGGCTACTGTTCACCCATGATATAGATTGAGGGAAGTTCCCTGTATTGCTCGTTGTAGTCCATGCCAAAGCCAACGATGAAGCCCTTGTCCAAGTCAAAGAGGTAGTAATCTGGCTCTATATCCTCTTCCCTTCTTTCATGTTTGTTAACGGCTACACAGATTTTACAGTCTTTTGCACCTTGTTTTAAGATGTATTCTTTCACTTTTTTGATGGTTTTCCCCGTATCTAAAATATCGTCGACAATTATACACATTTTGCCATTTAGATCCACCGATGGTTTCTTAAGCCACTGTATATTGCCTGAGCTTTTGTCACCTACGTAGCTTTTTACCCTGATTGAGTCTGTTATGGGCTTTGTTTTCATCGAAGATAAGAGCTTTTCAAAGAACGGTTTTCCCCCTTTTTCGATATACAGTATGACAGTTTCGCTTTCCTTGCCTTTTATGATGTCATCAAGCAATTGGGCCAGTTTTTTGGTTCTTTTCTCAATCTCTTTTTGTTCAAACAAAAGCTTCACTTTTTAGCTCCATACAATATCTATTTTCTCTCCACATTTTGGACATTTACCATCTTTAATGGTGTTTGCCATGATCTCAAATCCATATCGCGCGATCAATAGCTCACCGCATTTTGGACAATATGTGTGTTCTCCATCATCTCCCGGTATATTGCCCGTGTAAACGTATTTTAAACCCATTGAAAGGCCTATTTGCCTGAAGTTCTTTATCACTTGTATAGGTGTTGATGGAACGTTGTCAAACTTGTATGCGGGATGAAACCTGCTTATGTGCCACGGTGTTGCGGGGTCTAAACTATAGATAAATTCAGCTATTTTCATGATTTCAGCAGGATCATCATTTACCTCTGGTATTATAAGTGTTGTGAGTTCAACCCAGATACCCTTTTCTTTCATGTATTCAATAGCCTCCAAAACGGGTTTAAGTCTCGCTCTGCCGCATATCTGCAAATAATATGCGTCAGAAAAAGATTTTAGGTCCACATTTGCCGCATCTATTAAGCCTGACATCATGTCTACTGCTTCCTTTGTCATATAGCCGTTCGTTACGAATATGTTTTTTAGACCCTTTTCTTTTGCTATTCTTGCCGTGTCTATTGCATATTCAAAAAATATTGTTGGTTCCGTGTAAGTGTATGCAATACTTTTGCAACCCGTTGCTATGGCATCCTCAACGACCTTTTCTGGTGGATAATTCTCTCCGACTACCTTACTGTATTCCCTTGGATATTGACTTATCTCATAATTTTGGCAATAGAGACAGTTAAAATTACAACCTACCGTTGCTATACTAAATGACTTTGTTCCGGGCAAGAAATGGAACAATGGCTTTTTCTCAATGGGATCGACGGCTTTGGCAACGGTTTTTGGATAAACGAGCGTGTATAGAGTTCCTCCTTTGTTCTCTCTAACTTCACATATACCCTTGTAACCTTCCGATAGCTTGCATCTAAAGGCGCATAGATTACATTGAACTCGGTTATTATCCAATTTTTCGTATAGATAGGCCTCTTTCATTGCACACACCCCTATAAAAACAGATTTGTTAAAGGTAGAACAAATGCATAGTAAATGAAATTAAATACTCCAATAAATAAAAGTCCCATAACGATCCATATACCATATGGTTCTATCTTGGAAAAACTGTAAGCCCAGCGTGGCGGTAAAAACGCTGCCAAAATCCTTCCACCATCCAAGGGTAAAATGGGTATTAGATTGAAGAATGCAAAGATCAAATTCAACTGGACTCCGTAAATGCAGGTGATTAACAGAGGCTTTAGCAAGGAAACGGGTAGTGGCAAGACAGCCAACAGTTTGTATGTTAATCCAAAAAGAGCCGCAAACATAATATTGGTTAAAGGACCTGCAGCAGCAACAATAGCAGAATCCCTTTTTGGATTTTTTAGATTAAAGAAATTAACCGGAACGGGTTTTGCCCAGCCAAAAAGTACAGGGGAGTGAAAGATGATTAATATAGCAGGTAAGATTATCGTACCTATGGGATCAATGTGGGCGACTGGATTGAGTGTTAACCTGCCAGCCAATTTAGCTGTGTGATCCCCAAGTTTGTATGCTGCGTATCCGTGTGCCAATTCGTGGAAGACAACAGCAATCAAAAATGGCACAACCATCAAAAAAATATTGGGACTAATCAAAAATCACCTCCTATATACCCCTAAAAAGAATGCATTATAAGGCTTAAAAAGTCAAGTTTTAAGAAGCAATATGCTTGACAGTTGTTCACGATTGGTGTATACCAAGAGCGGTAATTACGGAAATGCTTATTATGTTAAGGAAAACTTAATAAAAGTTAAAAATAAAATGTTGAGAAAGGAGAAGGAAGATGGCAGAGAAAGCAAAAATTGTATGGACGAAAACGGATGAGGCTCCGTACCTTGCTACGTTTTCGTTGTTGCCAATCGTTAAGGCGTTTCTGAAGCACGCTGATGTTGATGTCGAAGTGAGGGATATTTCTCTTGCTGGTAGAATACTTGCAACGTTTCCTGAGTATCTGAAAGAGGATCAAAGGGTTAGCGACGACCTTGCATATTTAGGTGAGCTTGTAAACAAACCTGAAGCGAACGTTATCAAGTTGCCTAACATCTCAGCTTCTGTTGTTCAGTTGAAGGCTGCAATTAAGGAGCTTCAGGAAAAGGGCTACAATGTTCCAGATTATCCAGAAGAGCCAAAAGATGATAAAGAAAAAGAGATCCATGACAGGTATGCGAAGGTTCTTGGAAGTGCCGTTAACCCTGTTTTGAGACAGGGTAATGCAGACAGAAGGCTTCCAAAAGCCGTAAAAGAGTTTGCTAAAAAATACCCTGACTCAATGGGTTTGCCGCTTCAGGAGTGGCCAAAAGATTCTAAAAGTCATGTAGCTCACATGGATAGCGGGGATTTCTATGAACATGAGAAGTCCTTCACAACAGACAGGGATATGGACATAAAGATTGAGTTTATTGATGAAAGTGGCAACAAGCAGGTAATGAAAGAACTCCATCTGTTTAAAGGGGAGGTATTTGATGGCACGTACATGAGCGTTAGCAAGCTGAGAAAGTTTTACGAAGAGCAGATAAAGGATGCAAAAGAAAAGGATGTTCTTCTATCTATCCACTTAAAAGCTACGATGATGAAGGTATCGGATCCAGTTCTCTTTGGGCATATGGTAGAGGTTTACTTCAAAGATGTGTTTGAGAAATACAAGAAGGAATTTGAGGAATTAGGCGTCAATCCAAACAACGGTTTGGGTGACCTTTACGCAAGAATACAAAAACTACCTGAAGATAAGAGGAAACAAATTGAGGCTGATATAGAGAAGGTTTATGAGAAAAATCCGGAACTTGCAATGGTAGATTCGAGGAGAGGGATTACAAACCTTCATGCGCCAAACTTGATCATAATCGACGCTTCAATGCCGCCAATGATCAGGGATGGCGGTAGAATGTGGGGTAAAGACGATCAGTTGCACGATACAAAAGCCATTATACCTGACAGGTGCTATGCAACGATTTATAAAGAGGTTGTCGAGGATTGCAAAAAGAATGGCCAATTCGATAGGACAACGATGGGTGACGTATCCAACGTTGGATTGATGGCCATGAAGGCTGAAGAATACGGCTCTCACGATAAAACGTTTATAGCTCCCACAAACGGTACGTTTAGGGTTGTTGATGAGAATGGCAATGTTCTTATAGAGCACAAAGTAGAAAAGGGTGATATCTGGAGAGGCTGTCAGGCAAAGGATGAAGCTATTAAAGATTGGGTAGGTTTGGCTGTAAGGAGAGCAAGAGCAACGGGAGATCCTGCTATTTTCTGGCTTGATGAGAATAGGGCACATGACGCTGAATTGATCAAAAAAGTCAAAGAGTATTTGAAAGAATACGATACAGAAGGGCTTGACATAAGGATAATGAAGCCTGTGGATGCCATGAGATTCTCGCTCGAGAGAATTAGAAAAGGTCTAAATACGATTTCTGTCACTGGAAATGTTTTAAGGGATTATCTGACTGATCTGTTCCCGATTTTAGAGGTTGGAACATCTGCTAAAATGCTTTCCATAGTGCCTTTGCTCGCTGGTGGTGGTTTGTTTGAGACTGGTGCAGGTGGATCTGCTCCAAAACATGCACAGCAGCTAATTGATGAGGGCCATTTGAGATGGGATTCAATGGGTGAGTTTGGAGCTATATTTGCTTCCCTTGAATTCATTGGTGAGAAGTACGGCAACAAAAAGGCGGAAATTATGGCAAAGACTGCAGATGATGCAATGGCGCAGATTCTTGCCAATCAAAAATGGCCGGGAAGAAAGGTTCATCAGCTTGATACAAGGGGCGAACATTACTACTTTGCAAGGTATTGGGCTGAGGCTTTAGCAAATCAGAATGAAGATGAAGAATTAAAGAAGACCTTTGAGCCAATTGCTAAAAAACTTGCAGAAAACGAAGAAAAGATTATAAAGGATTTAGATGATGTACAGGGGAAGCCTTACGATCTGAAAGGATACTATTGGCCTGATGAAAGTGTTGTTGATAAGGTTATGAGGCCGAGCGAGGTTTTGAACCAAATAATTGCTGAAATTTGAGAGTAAAGGGGCTTTGCCCCTTAATTTTTGAAAAAGGAGAGGTGAGAATGGCTGAGAAACGCATGCCTGTTGAGATTAATTACAATCTGTGTAAGGGTTGTGGCCTTTGTGTTCATGTTTGTCCAAAAAATGTTCTGGAAATGGTTGAGGATTTGCATGTCTGGATGGGAACCACAGCCAAGGTTATGAGACCTGAGGATTGTATAAGATGTAAAATGTGTGAGGACATATGTCCTGATTTTGCTATCACAGTTGCAGATGTTGGTGTTGAATTAACATTTGAGGATAGTAAGGGCAATTTGATTACAAAGAGTAAATAGGAGGAATCAATGGGAAGGATTGCATTTCTAAACGCAAATGCTGCTGTTGCTGAAGCGGCTTTAGTTGCTGGATTGGGGTTCTATGCTGGATATCCAATAACCCCATCCAGTGAGGTACCTGAAAGGCTTTCAAAGATTATGCCAGAGAAAGGCTTGCCTTTCATGATGATGGAAGATGAAATTGCAAGTATAAATGCTTGTGTTGGTGCTGCTGCGAGTGGTGTAAAGGCTATGACGTGTACAAGCGGACCTGGCTTCTCTCTAAAGCAGGAAGCTTTGGGTATGGCTTGCATGTTTGAAGTTCCGCTTGTGGTTGTTGATGTTATGAGAGGTGGACCATCGACGGGATTGCCGACGAGACCTTCTCAGCAGGATATTATGCAGGCGAGATGGGGAACACACGGCGACCATCCAATAATAGCTCTTGCACCATGCAACGCACAGGAAGCGGTTTTTGAGACCATAAGGGCGTTTAATCTGTCTGAGAAATTTAGACAGCCTGTGGTTTTGTTAACGGATGGCTCTTTATCTCACTTGCATACAAAAATATACATCCCTGATCCTGAAGAGGTTGAGATTGTTGATAGGGCTGAACCTGATGTTGATCCAGATAACTATTATCCATACGATTACAACTACGAGGTTCCACCTTTGGCTAAGTGGTGGACAGAGGATGGAAAGAGCTATAGGTACCACCTGTCCAGCTTGATACATGACAAAACCGGCTTCCCAACAGTAAATCCCAAATATACGCAGTGGTTGCTTGAGAGAATGCACAATAAAATTTTGAACCACTTGGATGAGATCTTAAAGTACGAATATTACAAAATGGATGATGCTGAGATTTGTATAGTGGCATTTGGCTCAACTGCTGAGGCTGCAAGAGTGGCTATCGATCAGGCAAGAGAAGAGGGAATTAAGGTAGGTATGTTCAGACCTTTGACTATATGGCCATCTCCAGAGGAGCAAATTAAAGATATAGCAAGCAAGGTCAAGAGTTTTATCGTTGCTGAGTTGAACTTGGGTCAATATAAATTAGAGATTGAAAGAATTGTGGGTGGCAAAGTACCTGTATACGGTGTAAATCAGGCTGCAGGTGTGTTAATTAGACCGTCTCAGATTTATGAGAAGATCAAAGATCCTGCAAAGAGGGTTGAGATTGGTTTGACAGAAGAAGAGTTGAAGAGGTTTGGAGGAGGCGAATAATGGCTGTAGATTATACAAAATACTTAAGAATGGAAAAAATGCCGTTGTACTGGTGTCCAGGCTGCGGCGACGGTATTGTTTTAAAGTGTTACTTGGAGGCTATTGATGAGTTGGGCTGGAGTAAGGATGACTGTGCAATGGTCTCAGGCATTGGATGTGCAGCAAGGGTCACGGGTTATGTTGATTTCCACACGCTCCATACAATTCACGGAAGGGCAATTGCCGTTGCCGTTGGAATAAAAATGACTCACCCTGATAAACACGTGTTTGTTTTTGGTGGTGATGGTGACCTTGTACACATTGGAGGAAACCATCTATTACATGCTTGCAGAAGGAATATAGATATTACCGTTGTTTTGATTAATAACTGGATTTACGGAATGACCGGTGGTCAGCACTCCTGTACGACACCTACAGGTGCAAAAGCTACTACAGCTCCAAGAGGTAGTTTTGAGCCTACAATAGATGTATGTAAAATGGCAATTGGAGCTGGTGCTGGTTATGTAGCAAGGGGATTTGCTGGTGATCCTACAAGGTTAAAGAAGCTGATAAAAGAGGGCCTTGAGTATAAAGGCTTTGCATTGATAGATGTTTTCAGTCCTTGCCCAATTAACTTCGGAAGAAGAAATAAGTTGGGTGATCCTGCAAAGTTGCTTGAGCATATGAAGAGCTTTTTGGTAAGTTCAGCAAAAGCAAAGAGAATGAGTGAGGAAGAATTAAAGGGTAAATTTATAACAGGTGTTTTGCACAAAGACACTGAAAAGCCTGAGCTCACGGAAGCTTACAAAGGCCTTGTTGAGAAGGCTCAAGCAAGCGATGAGTATTGGGTAAAATACGTAAAAGGCACCTTAACTGATGCTGATAGAGATGAGATTACAAGGGAAGAGCTAAAGAAACTGTATCCTTATGATGTTGAAACACCGTTAAAAAAGTGGAAAAAACTATAGAGAGGTAAGAAAATGGGATTTCATTATGAATTGAGATTTGCAGGAGTTGGTGGACAAGGATCTTTGACTGCAGGAACTATTCTTGCACATGCAGCTGTTTTCCATACAAATTACTACGCAACACAGGTGCCAACATACACCTCTCAGGTTAGGGGTGGTGCTGCAAAGGCTGACATTATAATTTCCGATACACCTATCGTGTTTGCTGAGTCAACAAACGTTGATTTCTTCCTCGCAACACATCAGAAGGCTTATAATGCCTACAAAGGTGATTTAAAAGAGGGAGCCGATGTTTTAGTTGATTCAGGTCTTGTCACAGTTCCTGATGAGGATGCCAAGATTTACAAGGTTTATGAGTATCCACTCGTTAGGACAGCAAAGTATGAGATAGGCAACGTTGTTACAATGAACGTTTTGGCTGTGGGAATCTGTGTAGGTTTGACGCATGTTTTGGATGTTGAGGCAGTGAGAGAGACGGTCAAGGAAGAGGTTCCTGAGAGATTCTTGGATATGAACCTGAAGGCGTTTGATATGGGCTTGGAGGTTGGAGAGAGATTCAGAAAGGAAGGCCCAACAAAGAAGTAATTAACACTGATCTTTTTAAAAAAGGGGCTATGGGTTAAAGGCTCATAGCCCCTATTTTTTTGTATGGAGGTAAAAGATGCCGTTTAATCCAGAGTTGTGGTTTACGGAAAAATACTCAGATTACTGTGGTTTTACTTTTAAAGTTAAAGAGGTTTTACATACAGAGTACAGCAAGCTTCAGAGACTTGATATTATAGAGACGTACGAATTTGGTAGAATTATGCTGCTTGATGGTTTTATAATGTTTACTGAACGTGATGAGTTTGTTTACCACGAAATGATAGCCCACGTTCCTCTGTTTGCCCATGAAAATCCGAAAAGCGTTTTGATCATTGGTGGTGGTGATGGTGGTAGTGCAAGAGAGGTGTCAAAGCACGCCTACCTTGAAAGAATTGATGATGTTGAGATAGACGAAATTGTGCCCAAAAATTCGATGGAATACACACCGTTCGTGGGTAACGGTTTTAAACAGAATAATGTCAATTTGATCATTGGCGATGGTATTGAGTATGTAAAGGATAAAAAGGGTTTATATGATGTTGTTATAGTCGATTCTACAGATCCGTTTGGGCCAGCCGAGGGCTTGTTCAATGCTGAGTTTTATTCTAATGTGAAAAACATCTTGCGTGATGGCGGGATAGTTGTAGCACAGGCGGAAAACGCCTATTACGATGCCAAATGGATGATGAGATCTGTTAACAACATGAGAAAGGCATTTGGTAGGGATAAAGTTGCCATTTATCAAGCGGCAATTCCCACATATCCATCTGGCAGCTGGGCGTTTTCAATCGCCTGGAAGGGAAATAGACATCCGATGGAGAGCTTTGATAAGGAAAGATTTGAAAAACTGAGTTTAAAGCTTAAATACTACAACCCCGAAATACACAAAGCAGCGTTTGTTTTGCCTAATTATGTTAAGGAGATTTTAGAGAATGACTAAATATAGGCCCCTCTTGTAATCTTTGAGGGGCTTTTTCTTTTTTAGAAGAGGTATTTATAAACCGCATACACCTGATCACCTGAAAACTCATCGTCTCCCGCGCCCACAATATCAAAGTTCTTCGCCTTCATATGTCTCCACTCAATACCGAGCATGGTAACTTTTGTTGTCTTTATCTTTACATTGCCTATCAATGTCTCCACTTTTGGATCAGATGGAAAGATGTTGTTGTCGAATTTCACCTTATCGTATTCACAACCAAAAGAGATTGACCTTATGGGCTTGAAAACCACATTTATGTTGAATGTGTTTGTTGAGGTTTTTTCTATTCCACCGTTTTTGCTTAGGTAATAACTTGCAGGTTCAAAATCTGTTAAACCTGAATAGCCCGTTGCACCATCTGTGTGATGAAAGTTAAAGCCGAATTTAAATGCGTAAACAGGCACTCTTAATCCTGCACCGAATGCGTAGCTTATTTCCGATTTATCTGCCACATTTTCACCGTTTTTATCGCTGACATGCACAGGAATAACAGCTCCCCATGTGTAGATCTCTGCTGGTGCACCAAAGCCCGTGTCAAATGTTGCAACTACTCTTGTTGCGGGGTATGGAATTGTGTATCTGTCAACTAATAGAGCGTTGTTTTTTGTGTCTTTGCCTGAATTAACCGCTAACTTGTTTCCAAATTGGAATGCAAATGCCAAATTAATGTTTGCTTTTTCTAAGTCGATGGATGTGCTGAGTCTCACAAGAGGCACCCTTTTCATTTTTATATCCTGAAATCCTGCAGGTTTAACAGAAGCCAGACTAATAGATGAGAACATCTCCTCCAATATATATGTCTTGCCTATTCTAATTTTAAAATTACTCAAATTATGCTCTACCCATGCCTGCCTAATTCTGAAGCTGCCTCTGTTTCCATCTTCAGACTTTCCCTTAAAATCCCCCGCAATTAAGCCTTTGAGCCTTGCATTAGGATTTTTAAATACAAAGTAGAGTCTCGTCAGCCAAGATTCGGCCTGTGAGTTTACTTCGTTGTATGTGCTTTTATAGAGGGGTGTGCTGTATTTGGCAGATGGGTTTGGGTCGGGCTCCGGCATATTTGATAGGTCTGGCAGGCCTGTGGTCTGCTTATCCCAGGCAAACTGGGCATAGGTAAAGCCGTGGATCGTGGCTTGTGTTGAGCCTTCGGTGGTTAGAGAAGCGGCATTTGCAGCTAAAGAAATAATGCCCAATGATAAGGATACGACTACAGATACAAACTTTTTCATAACAAAAACCTCCATACGTTTTTATTGAGAGCCATGATATATCTTTGGATTTGATTTGTTAAGTTTTTGTTGTAGAAAACATGATATAAATCCTATATAAACCCTCTATAAGTAAAACCGTGTGGAGTTACTTGGGTTGGGACTTTGGGAGTGAGGGTAAATGCGAGGGATATTAGTGAAAGTGTAAGACCTAAAGCTGAAATTACAACTCCCCCCCGCAATCAATATTTTCTTACTTCACTAACTTCCCTTTCTATGTTTCTGGGTGAAATATGACAGCTGCTTATAAATTTTTATTTTATAAGGCGATTAAAAAATAAAAAGCCCGCGACCAAAAAGCCGCGGGCATGATAGTGTTCTGAAGCATGGGATTTTTTTAGAATTTGTACATGTAGAGAGCGTAGAACTGGTCGCCAGAGAAATCATCATCGCTTACTAAACCCGTTGCATCGAAGTCTTTGGCTTTGAAATGTCTCCATTCAAGTGTCAAGGTTGTATATTTTGTTGTATCGATTTTGACATTCCCTACAAAGGTGTGTACTTTTGGTTTTGTTCCATCGAATACACTGTCATTCTTAAATTCTACATAGTCATACTCACCACCTACAGTTAGACATGGCATTGGGGAAACCGTAGCGTTTATGTTGAATGCGTACATCTCTGTATCTTCATCATCACCATTGGCGTTTACATAGTAGCTTGCAGGCTGATAGTCAGACAATCCTGCATAGTTTGTAGCGCCATCTGAGTATTGGAAATTGCCGCCCAATGTAAACATAGAAACAGGAACCTTTACACCTGCACCGAAAGCGTAGGATGTTTCGGATTGATCTGTGTAATTACTATAAGTAGTATTATCAGCCGTCACATAAACAGGTGTAATAGATCCCCATGCATAAATTTTAGCTGGAGCACCGAAACCTGTTTCAAAGTGCAGAACAGCTCTTGCAGCTGTTGTTGGGAATGTGTATCTATCTACACTAGTAGAAACATAACCTGTTGTTGTAGGTTTTTCTTGATCACTTGATGATACTGCAGCTTTGTTACCCCACTCAAATGCCAAAGCAAGGTCAAGATTTGCACTACCAAGGTCGATGTTGGTTCCGATCCTTAGCTGAGGCACCCTTAAAATTCCTTCATCAAAACCTGCCGGTGCCGTGAAACCTGCAGAAATGGATGCAAAGTTCTCCTCAAGAATCCACTCTTGACCTATAAGCACATAGAAATTGTCAAAATTATGCTGTACGTACGCTCTTCTTAATCTGAAGTTATTACCCTCATGGAAGAAACCACCCTCAATTCTACCTTCTAAATTAGCATCCTCGTTTTTGAATGCAAAACCTATCCTTGTAACGCCAACACTTGTTTCTGCTTTTGTTTTGTCATAAAGATAGCCATCATTGTCTGGAATAGGCATATTGCTGTGATCTGCATCGCCTGTTGCCTGATTTATCCAGTTGTACTCTGCCCACACGAAACCATACAATGTTGCCTGTGTATCACCCTTTACTGTGACTGTTCCAGCCTTTGCAACCTGCGGAGCACCCGCTACAGCTACACCACCTACCAATGCCGCTGCTGCTACCAATGAAATCAACCTTTTTTTCATGCTTTAAACCTCCTTACAAAGTTTTTTCTAACTTCATCGCCACACATAATAAGCCCATTTCCATTCTTTGTCAAGTCTTTTTAAAGGTTTTCTATCGCTCCCACCCCCTTAAAGCGTTATTTTGCATGCTAAATTCTATATAAAAAAAATAAATAAGTCAACACTTTTTTAGATTTTGTTAACTTTTTCATTAAGTTCTTGACAGGTTCTCCTTTTTGTATAAAATCGCTCTACTTAAATCCATAAGGGGGAGGAGCTTGTAATGTTTGGCAAGTTCAATGGCAAGTTTTCCAATTTTTTCAATAACTTAAAACCATCAGGTTTGAGAATGGCTCAAACTGTGTTTGAAAAGAGGGTAAAGGCGGATCAAAAAAAAGGCAGAGAGCCCATTGAGGCTATAAATGTGGCTATAGGTAGTGTTTCTTTAAAAACCCATCCAAAGCTTTTAGAGAGATATTTAAATCCTTTGGATGAGGATTTGATAAGAGGTATCTGGAGATACGGAGAGACACCAGGAACGGATAAGGCAAATGCCGTCTTTATTAAGATCATTAAAGCTTTCTTGCCTAAAGGTGTTGACCCTAAGCTTTACTCAATTATTCAAGACGGCGGTTCAGGTGCGATGCGTACAGCCGTTTTGGGTCTGTGTGGTGATGCAGGCAAAGACGAAAGACCTTTACTCGTTATGAATCCTACGTACACAAACTACAAGGCTGTTGCTGATGAACTTGGAAGGAAGATCGTTGCCGTTGAGAGGGCACTTGATAGAGAGGGTAATTTTAACGATGTTGCCGTTGAAGAGATAGAACGTGCGGTTAAAAGGTATAAACCCGGTGCTTTATTAATCATTCCTTACGATAATCCGTCAGGAAAGTTGATGAGACAGAAGACCATAAATGAATATGCACGAATTTGTCTTGAGAACGATATGTTCATCATCAGCGATGAGGCTTATAGGGGATTGTACTATGTGGATGGTGAGCCGCCGAGCATCTGGCGCGTAACAAATAAGGATGTTCCAGGTATAGAGGAGGCTAAGATTAGGATAAGTATAGAGAGCTTGTCTAAAACGTTCAACGCCTGTGGTTTGAGGATGGGTGCGCTTGTTACGGACAATGAGGATTTTATTGAGAAAGCATCGGCTGCCAACACAACCTATCTCTGTCCTTCAATTATAGATATGCACATTGCAGAGGCATTGTACGATGAAAGTTTTGAAGATATAAGGGCGTGGATTAAGGGTTTGCGCGACTACTATAAAAATTTGCTTGAATACATGTATGAAAATCTGAAAAAGAGGTTGCCCAAAGCCATTGTTTCAAAGCCCGAAGCATCCATCTACCTTGTTGTTGATTTAAGGGATATGGTTGATGAGGATTTTGATGCTGAGGATTTTGTTATGTACTGCGCAAAAGAGGGTGAGGTTGAGATAAATGGCAAAAGATATACGTTACTTGTTAGTCCAATGTGGGGTTTTTACAATGTCATAGAGGGCAGAAATCCAGGCCATACACAGGTGAGGATAGCCTGTGTTGAGCCAGAGGATAAGATGAAACTTGTGCCTGAACTGTTTGAGAGGCTTTTGAAGGATTATTTGAACAAACATAAATGATAAAATAACTTTACCTAAACAATAGTTTAATCTCACTTAACTTAATTATTATAGTCTATTGACTTTTTTACTATATTTTTGTAGAAAGGTGGTAGGAACAATTATTTACGTGGAGGTAGTGGTTTATGAAACATAACATGGTTAATTACGAGGAAGAGGTCAAAAATTTTAAGTTTGAAGTGCCTGAGTATTACAACTTTGCCTTTGATGTTGTTGATGAATGGGCGAAGGACAGGACAAAGCTCGCTCTTGTATGGGCCGATACAACGGGGAGAACTATAAAGAAATTTACCTTTTGGGATATATCGATTATGTCCAATAAGTTTGCCAACGTCTTGAGGGATTTGGGCATTAAAAAAGGTGACAATGTCTTTGTGATGGTGCCGCGTGTTGTTGAGTGGTATGCAGTTATGTTGGGCTTGAACAAAATAGGTGCGGTTGCCTTGCCAGCACCCAATATACTGATGCCTGAGGATATACGCTACAGGATCAACAAAGGCGAGGCTGTTATGGCTGTGGCCGGTGCGTCGAGTGCAGCCAAAATGGAAGAGGCATGCAAAAACGGTGATTGCAAAACATTGAAGTACAAAATGGTGATAGACGGGGGTCTCGAGGGTTGGCTTTCCTACGAAGATGAAATGGATAAGGCTTCGGATAAGCTTTCAAGGGACGATGTTGAGCCAACGAAATCAACGGATCCACTTTTGATCTACTTTACAAGTGGAACAACGAAATACCCAAAAATGGTGTTACACGAGCAATCCTATGCTTTGGCACATATCGTTACGGCCAAATATTGGCACGATCTACAGCCGACAGATCTGCACTGGACAATCTCCGATACAGGTTGGGGTAAGGCTGTTTGGGGCAAGCTTTACGGACAGTGGCAAATTGGCGCCGCCGTATTTATGCACAATGCTGGCACACATTTTGATCCTAAAACAACCCTGAAGCTTCTTACAACACAGGGTATAACATCATTTTGCGCACCACCTACGGTTTACAGGATGCTAATTCAAGAGGATTTGAGTAAATACGATTTTTCCTCTTTAAGACATTGTACTTCTGCAGGTGAGCCGATAAATCCAGAGGTTATAAAGGCGTGGAAGAACGCTACGGGCACGCTGATTTACGATGGTTACGGCCAGACGGAAAGCGTTTTGCTTGTGGCAAACTATCCGTGTATGCCCATAAAGTACGGTTCTATGGGTAAGCCCGTTCCAGGTTTTGATGTTCGTGTTGTTGATGATGATGGAAACGACATGCCCGTAGGCGAGCCTGGACATATAGCCGTTAAGATAAAGCCAAAACATCCCATTGGACTTGCCAAAGGCTACTACAAGGACGAACAGGCGACGGAAGAAGCATTTAGGGGCGATTTCTATTACACAGGTGATAGGGCTTATATCGACAATGATGGATACTTCTGGTTCTACGGAAGGGCCGATGATGTGATAAAGTCATCTGGCTACAGGATCGGGCCATTTGAGGTGGAAAGTGCCCTTCAAGAGCATCCAGCTGTTGCTGAAAGTGCGGTTGTGGGAAGTCCAGATCCAATTAGGGGAACAATCGTTAAGGCATTTATCGTACTGGCCAAAGGCTATGAACCATCCGAAGAGCTAATAAAAGACATTCAGGAGTTCGTTAAGAAGAAGACGGCACCCTACAAGTATCCGAGAGAGATTGAGTTTGTTAAGGAGCTGCCAAAGACAATAAGTGGTAAGATAAAAAGGGCTGTTTTGAGGCGGATGGAAATAGAGAGGAAGTTAGGTAAAAAACCGTCAAACGGTGGTTATGTTTAGAATTTTTAGGGGGGAGAGATGCTAAGTTACGCATTTGAGGGGTCTACGACCAAGTTTATAGCAAAAACCATTGGCGATGTTTTGGATGAGAGTGCAGAAAAGTATGCAAATAACGATTGTATCATCAGCCTGCATCAGGGCATACGCATGAACTACAAGGAATTCAAAGAAGAGGTAGATAGGCTTGCAAAAGGTCTGCTGGCTTTAGGGATAAGGAAAGGCGATAAGGTTGCCATATGGTCGACAAACAACGTAGAATGGGTCTTAACACAGTTCGCTACGGCCAAGATCGGCGCCATATTGGTTACAGTCAACCCAGCTTATAGGACAAACGAGCTTGAATACGCTCTGAAGCAGTCAGAGGTTAACACGCTGATTTTGATAGAGAGCTTTAAAACGTCGGATTATATCGATATGTTTTACAGGGTTGCGCCGTTTGTCAGGGGCGCAATACCGGGACAGATAAGATCCAATAAATTGCCGCATCTCAGGAATGTGATCTGCATAAGCGATAAGAAGTACTCGGGCATGTTTAAGTGGAAAGACGTGCTGGATATGGCTTCAAAAGTTGATGATAGTGAGTTAAGGGACAGGCAAAAGAGCTTGGATTTTGATGATGCAATAAACATTCAGTACACTTCAGGAACAACAGGTTTTCCAAAGGCAGCAACACTGAGCCATTTTAACATATTAAACAACGGATTTTTTGTTGGAGAAATGATGAAGTTTACAGACAAAGATAGGCTCTGTATACCCGTGCCGTTTTATCACTGCTTCGGTATGGTTATGAGCAATTTAACCTGCGTAACACATGGAGCTACGATGGTTTTGCCGAGTGAGTACTTCAACCCTCTGGCGGTTTTGAAAGCCGTCGAACAGGAAAAGTGTACAGCTTTGCACGGCGTTCCTACTATGTTTATTGCCGAACTTGAGCATCCCGATTTTAAGAAGTTTGATTTGAGTAGCTTGAGAACAGGTATTATGGCAGGTTCTCCCTGTCCTGTTGAGATCATGAAGAGGGTTAACACGGAAATGCACATGCATCAGGTTGAGATTGCGTACGGTCAGACAGAGGCGAGTCCTGTTATAACACAGACACCAGCAGATGATACACTTGAGCATAGGACAGAGACGGTTGGAAAGCCGTTGCCCTATGTTGAGGTTAAGATAATTGATCCTCAGACGGGAGAAATTTTGCCTGTGGGTGAACAGGGTGAGCTGTGTGCAAGGGGATACAACGTGATGAAATACTACTACAACAACCCTCAAGCCACACGTGAGGCCATTGATGAAAACGGTTGGTTGCATACGGGCGATTTGGCTACGATGACCGACGATGGGTACTTTAAGATAACGGGAAGGATTAAAGACATGATCATTAGGGGCGGACAGAACATCTATCCACGAGAGATCGAGGAGTTCTTGTATACGCATCCGAAAATCGCTGATGTTCAAGTTATTGGTGTACCAGACAGGAAGTACGGAGAAGAGGTGTGTGCTTGGATTAGACTTAAGGAGGGTGAGACAGCAACGGAGGAAGAAATTAAGGAGTACTGCAAAGGCAAAATAGCGCATTATAAGATTCCAAAATACATAAAGTTCACAGATTCCTTCCCAATGACCGTTACTGGAAAGATCAGGAAGGTGGAGATGAGGGAGATTTCCATAAAAGAGCTTGGCCTTGAAGACGTTGCAAAGATTAAGACGGCTTAAAATCTTGGGGGAGCGGGGCAGAAGCCGGCCTTTGTGCCGGCTTTTTTAATTTGTGGTTGAATGTTTGGTGGCGCATGTTTACAATGTAGCCTGAGTTTATATTTTGGAGTAATCTATGGAATGTTTGGAAAAGATAAAAAACTTTAAGCCCTCGGGTTTGAGTTATGATTCAAGGGAGTTAAAAGAGGGTTATGTCTTTTTCGCAATAAAGGGAAAGAACGTTGATGCAAACGGGTTTGTACCTGAGATTTTGAGTAAATTTAAGCGAGTCCTAATTGTATCTGAGGAGAGCTTTGATGATAATAGGTGCATCAGGGTCTCTGATGTAAAGGAATGCATGGGTTTTGCAGCCGATTGGTTTTATGGTGAGCCTTCGTCCAAATTGAAGGTTGTTGGGATTACGGGAACGAACGGCAAGACAACAACGACGTATCTTTTGAAGTCCATATTTGAAAATGGTGAACTGCTTGGTACAACGGGATGGACACTCAAAGGTGAGAGGTCCAAGTTAAAAAACACCACACCAGAATCATTGGATTTGCACAGGATTTTCAGTGAAATGGTAAGGGCAAAAGCCGAATACTGCTTTACTGAAGTGTCTTCACATGCCTTGAGTTTTAATAGAATTGCGGGTGTTAGATTTGCTCTGAAGGTTTTTACCAATATCTCGCAAGACCACCTTGATTTTTATGGGACAATGGAGAATTATGCAAAGGCGAAGCTTTCGTTTTTTGGCGAAAACGACTTTAAGGTCGTTAACGTAGACGATGATTATGGCAAGCGGATATCTAAAAACGCCATAACTTATGGGTTTTCTAAAAATGCGGATATTAAACCTGTGAATTTTGAGTTCTCTTTGGATGGTATTCGGATGGATGTTGATGTGTTTGGCGAGATTTTGCATATAGAATCGCCGTTGATCGGTGAGTACAACGCTTACAACATACTTGCCTCCATTGGTGTTGCAAAGTTCTTTGGCGTTGAAGATGGGCGAATTATTGATGCTATCGGAAAGAGTCGAGGAGCACCGGGTAGGCTTGAGTTTTTTAAAAAGGACGGTGTTTATGCCGTTGTTGATTATGCTCATACAGACGATGCCATGAGGAACGTTTTGAGTGCTCTGAACAAGATAAAGAGAAATAGGATCATAACGGTTTTTGGTGCGGGTGGTGATAGGGATAGGACAAAGAGACCAAAGATGGGCCGTGTGGCTAAAAGCTTGAGTGATATTGTTGTTGTTACAAGTGATAACCCGAGGAGTGAGGATCCGCTTAAGATTATTGAAGATATTTTGACTGGTATCGAAAAGAAGGACAACGTTTTTGTGATACCCGATAGGTTTGAGGCTATAAAGAAGGCGCTTGAGATGGCAGAAAGTGGCGATATTGTTGCAATTTTAGGCAAGGGACATGAGGATTATCAGATATTAAAGGACAAGACCATTCACTTTGACGATAGGGAAGTGGTGAGAGAGCTTTGGAACTTGGATTGAAAGAGCTTTTACACATTCTTGATCCAGAGGATTTGAAAATCAGTGGTGAATATAAGATTTCTGGTTTTTCCATTGATTCAAGGACTATCAAGAGAGGAGAGGTCTTTGTTGCTTTAAAGGGCGAACGATTCGATGGTCATGAATTTGCGAATGATGCTGTTGAAAAGAGTGGCACTTTTGCCATTGTGGAGAGGTCCGTTGAATGCCCTCATATTTTGGTTGATGATACGTTAGAGGCGTTGAAAAGGATTGCGGTATACAATCTGAAAAAAAGCGGAGCAAAATCGATTGCCGTTGTTGGTTCTGTGAGTAAGACTACAACAAAGGAACTTTTGGCCGATGTGCTTTCCTGTAGATTTGGGGTGTGCAGAAGCTATGCTAATGAGAATAATGTGATTGGTGTTTGTAAGACACTTTTGAGGTTGAATGATGAGGATTTCTGTGTTGTTGAGGTGGGTGTCAATAAGCCCGGTGAAATGGAAGAGATAGCAAACTTTTTCAAGCCCGATGG
>JALUBE010000110.1 GCA_027045065.1 Desulfurellales bacterium
ATGAGCCAAGGTACGTTTGGGAGCCCAAAGAGAGGATTATGATGAACAACTATGCCTTGATGAAGCACTTCGTTAAGGTTGTAAAGGGCTTTAAAGCACCGCCAGGTGAAGTATATTTCGGCGCTGAAAATCCAAAGGGTGAACTTGGCTTCTACATATACTCAACAGGGGAAGGTAAGCCATATAGGTTGAAGATCAGGGCTCCGTCTTTCATAAACATCAGCGCAATGCCGAAGATGGTTGAGGGTGGGCTAATAGCGGATATTATCTCTGTAATCGGTAGTTTGGACTTCGTGTTCGGCGAATGCGATAGATAAGGGGTGTAGGATATGGCTGATACTGTAAAAGTTAAGATAAATGGCAAAGAGTATGAGGCTGAGAAAGGCGAAACGATCCTGCAGGTTGCAAGGCGCAATGGTGTGTACATACCGGCTATCTGTTACTCTGACAGGTTTGGTGCCATCGGTGCCTGTAGGATCTGTGCCGTTGAGATTGTTGGTATGAAAAAGCCCATGCTGTCCTGCGCCATGAAGGTAAAGGATGGCATGGAGATACTTACGGATTCTGAGAAGGTTATAGAGTTCAGAAAGAATATTGTTTACGAATGGGACAAGTTCCATCCCTTGCAGTGTGGTGTTTGTGATAAAAGTGGTGAGTGTGGTCTTCAGGACATAAACTACGAGCTGAATATTACCGAGAACCCACTTGAGAAGGAAGCAGATCCTCTGAGCGTTCCGAATAGAACTATCCACTACGAATGGAAGATTATACACCACGATGCAAATCTGTGTATACAGTGTAGAAGGTGTGTAACGATCTGTGATAGAGTGGTTAACTTCGGAATTTTAGCTTTGGTTAAGAAAGAGTGGGGCGGCAGAGAGATTGACACCAAGGATGGTAAGCCACTCGATTGTGAGTTCTGTGGTCAGTGTGTAAGTATATGTCCAACGGGTGCTATGAGCAGCAAGCTGTTCAAATACAAAGCGCGCCCATGGGAGATGGATAAAGTAAGAACAACATGTCAGTTCTGTGCATCTGGTTGCCAGATGGATTTGAATGTGAAAGATAACAAGGTTTTGAGGGTGACAAGCGAGGATGATACTCCGAACATGGCTAATCTCTGCAACCTGGGTAGATTTAACTACTCCGTTGTTGAGAGTAAAAACCTTATAAACTCTCCAAAGGTTAACGGCAATAGCTCAAGCCTTGATGTAGCTATAAAGAAAGCGGCGGATATACTCAAATCCCATAGCCCTGATGAGATTGCTGCTATCTGTGGCGCAAGGGAGACGGTTGAGGATCAACTTGCTTTGAAGTTGTTCTTTGAAAATGCTATTAAGACAAGCAATATCGATTCCTTTGCATCAACGCACATTGGAAAGCTATTTAGTGTTTTGCCAAAAGGTGTATCTCCATTGAATAATGTTTCCGATATGGAAGAGTGCGATGTGATCTTTGCCTTTGGCGGCGATGTGGCCAACGAAATGCCAAGGTTGGATTGGCAGACGACGAGAAATGTCAAACTTTTGAAGAAATCAAAGTTGGTCACGGCTTATTGGAGGGATACAAAGATAGATACGTTGGGGAGCGTTGCTCTTAGGTATGAGCCAGGTCAAGAGGTTGAGTTCTTGAACAGCCTGTTTAGTAGTTTGGCAGATGCTTTGAATGTTAGCGCAGACATCAAAGGATCTATGGAAATACCTGAAGATGCTGTTAAGGTTTTGTCTGAAGCCAAGAAGATAGCATTCTTAGTGGGTCAAGAGGCACTTGAGAGGCCGAATGGGAGCGATGTTGCATTAGCCCTTGCAAACCTTATGCTCTTGTTTGGCGATAAGGTTAAACTGTACGCCTCAAGTAAATACAACAACTCCTACGGTGCTATTTATTCTGGCATTACAAATGGCTTTGATTTGTATGGTAAGTCGAAAGAGAAGGTATTTAGCTTGTACGACCTGCCAAGGCTTGTTGAAGATGGGAAGATAAAGGCAATATTCCTCTTGAATGCCGATTTGTTCACTATTTTCAGTGATGAGGATGCGAGGAAGATCTTTGACAAAGCTGATGTGATCTATTTAGATGCATATATGAGCGATAGTGTGAAATACGCAAAGGTTGTGATTCCGGTGGCTACATTCGTATCAACAGATGGCCACTATGTAAATATCGAAGGCAGGTTCAATAGGGTTAGAAAGGCCTTAGATAGCGATATTTTAATGGCTAAGGATGTGCTGATAAGGATTGCAGGACAGTACGGATACAACCTGCCCATTGGCTATATAAAAGAGGCTTTAAGCAAAGCCACGTTCGAGCTTGACCAAGATGTGGATAGCTTCAGGAATGTACAAAGCAGTGGATTTGATTTTACTGGCAGTTTAAAGGGTGTGGTTGTATATTCAAAGTTCAGATCAGGCATATTCTCTTCATTTGGAGAAGGTGCATCCATTGCCATGGAAGAGCCCGTGCTTGAGATTAATCCAGAAGATGCACAAACCTTGGGTATAGAGGATGGCGATTATGTTAATGTTGAAGGGTTGTCGGCTTTGAAGGTTAGAACAAAGATAGATGATCAAATGCCTAAGGGTATTGTAAGTATTCCATTGTGGTTTGCGGGCTATAACGTCTATAATGTAAGCGGATCTTTAACTAACCTGTTTAGTGCAAAACTAATGAAGGGTGAGTAGCTATGGAAGTGTTAATAGCAATAATAAAATTGATAATTGTGGTTACGGTTCTTAGCGTTTACGTAATGTATGCAACCTGGTACGAAAGAAAGGTTATTGGTCATATGCAGCAGAGGATTGGTCCAAAAAGAGTCGGTTGGCACGGGTTATTGCAACCCATAGCTGACACAATCAAAAGCTTTTGGAAAGAGGATGTTATACCAGATAGAGCCGATAAACCGTTGTTCTGGTTAGCTCCAGCATTGGCTGCCACGTTCCCATTTGCAGCTGCGATTGCGATTCCATTTGCACCGCCATTACACCTTGCAAATGGTAAGGTGTTCTACTTCAGCGTTTTCCATTCAAAAGTAGACATACTGTATATCCTGGGTATGATGGGTTTGGCCTCTTTCGGTGTCCTTATTGCGGGTATAGCGTCAGGTGGCAGTAAGTATGCGTTTACCGGTTCTCAAAGGGAAGCAGCACAGATCGTAAGTTATGAGGCCATACTTGCACTTGCTTTGCTTAACCCGATTTTAATGGCACACTCCTTGAGTTTAGAGAAAATTGTCGAAGCTCAAAGGCATCTGTGGTTTGTGTTCTATCAACCGTTTGCCTTTGTTGCATTTGTAATAGCCATGATAGCTGCAACAGCAAGAGTACCGTTTGATTTACCCGAAGCAGAACCTGAACTCGTTGCCGGTCATATGACAGAGTTTTCGGGCCTTAAAATGGGATTGTTCTTCTTTGGTCAGTACGTAATGATATTTGTTGTATCGGCGTTAGCATCTATCGTGTTCTTGGGTGGTTGGACAGGTCCTGTTTTGCCTGGCGTTGTGTGGTATTGGATTAAGATTCTGGCGTTCATATTTATGTACACATGGTTCTGGGGTACATTCCCGAGGTACAGGTACGATCAATTAATGGATATAGCATGGAAGGCTTTACTGCCATTGATGGTTTTGAACATCCTTTGGACCGGCTTCGCATTAGCAGTAGGTCTACCTGTTTTGTAGGGAGGAAGGCGAAATGTTATTCAATGATTTAAGGAAGGGCTTGGCCGTTACGATAAAGTATCTGTTTACCCATGCTGTAACATGCCAGTATCCCGATGAGAGGTTGGAAGTTCCCGAAAGGGCGAGATGGTTGCACAAACTTGAGACATTTGAGGATTCTGGTAAGATAAAGTGCATAGATTGTGGTTTATGCGAAAGGATCTGTCCGTCAAAGTGTATAAAGATTACACCTGTTGAAAATGAGGATAACACAAAGAATGCAGCTCAGTACGATATCGACTTGGGCAGGTGCTTATTCTGTGGCTTGTGTGTAGAGGTTTGTCCTGAGCTTGCTTTGAGTATGACGGATAAATACGAACTTGCTGAGTATGATAGGGAGAAGTTTGTTTACACAAAAGAACAGCTGTTAAACGTTAAAAGTAAAGAAGGGTGATAGGTATGGAAGGGATAATGTTTTATATTATATCGGCCATAACGGTTGGTGGAGCTTTAGGGGTTCTTCTGAGTAAGGACCCTTACAGAGCGGCAATGTGGATGATCTTTTCCTTCTTTGGTATTGCGGGTTTGTTTGTTATGCTCCATGCACAGTTCAACGCAATGCTACAGATCATCGTTTATGCCGGTGCAATTGCTGTCATGATAATGCTTGTTATGATGATTATGGACAGGAGAACCATTGAATCCTTAAAAAGGTTTAATTCACAGTTCTACTGGCCGGCTCTGATAGGTTTGGCGCTCTTTGCAGATCTGGCGTTCTTGGCTTACAAGTTTAAGATTGATACAAGCAATGCTGGTAAGAATTTGGCTATAAATGGTAGCAATACACAGATGATTGGTGAAGTTTTGTTTAAACACTATCTGTTGCCCTTTGAAGTAACGGCTATTATACTGCTCGTTGCTTTGATCGGAGCTGTGGTTCTCACAAAGAAGGACATAAGCTAAGGGGGTTGATATGTTGACCGAGTATTTAGTTGTTTCTGCCCTGCTGATCGCAATTGGCGCAACGGGCGTGATGATAAGGCGCAACTTCATGATCGTTCTCATGTCTTTGGAGATAATGATCAACGGTGCGGGACTGTTCTTAATCACCATGTCCTATTATTTGGGTAACGTGTCTGGACAGGTGATGTTTATATTCGTTGCAGCGGTGGCGGCTTCTGAAACAGCCGTTGGGTTGGCTATAGCGGTTATGATGTACAAGAGGAAAAAGAGCGTAGATGTTAACGACTTCTCAATCTTAAGAAAGTAGAGGGGTAGGCAGATGAAGGTAATACTGTTATTTGTAATACTTACACCGCTTATAGGTTTTCTAATCAATGGTATATTCGGAAGGTGGACAAAGCCCATTGCGGGTGTGATTGCAGCCACAGCATTGGGTATATCATTTCTGTTGGGTTTATTCCCCATTTTCTCCGTACTTCATGGACACATTGTTGAGTACACGTACTTTACGTGGATGCCATTTAAAGAAGTAGTTGTTCCTTTCGGTTTACGAGTTGATTATGTTAGTGCAGTAATGCTCTTTGTTGTTACGTTTGTTTCGTGGATGATCCACATCTATTCAAACGGATACATGGCGGGTGATAAAGGCTATGCAAGGTATTTTGCTTATTTAAATCTATTTGTCACCGCCATGTTAATACTTGTTTTAGGTAACAACTACCTACTGATGTTCGTAGGTTGGGAAGGCGTCGGTTTGGCATCGTATCTTTTGATCGGTTTCTGGTATGAGAAATCCACAGCGTCAGATGCAGGTGAAAAGGCATTTGTAGTCAATAGGATCGGCGATGCAGGATTTATAATCGGTATTCTGTATTTGGTTTACTACTTCGGCAGTGTAACCTACTCTAACGTTTTTCCAAGAGCTGAGCACGTTTTGGGTTACGGCTCTACAGCAGCCACTATAATTGGCATAGCACTTTTTGTTGGTGCAGTGGGTAAATCGGCTCAGTTCCCGTTGTATATATGGTTAACGGATGCAATGGAAGGTCCAACGCCGGTTTCATCCTTGATACACGCTGCAACGATGGTTACGGCCGGTGTTTATATGGTTGCAAGGTCTAACGCTATTTATTCTCTTTCGCCTATAGCTCAAGAGATAGTTGCAACAATCGGTGCATTTACGGCATTCTATGCAGCAACAATGGCGCTTACACATAAGGATATCAAAAGAATCCTTGCGTATTCTACGCTTTCTCAGCTTGGATACATGTTCATAGGTGTTGGTATTGGAGCCTACTGGACAGGTCTATTCCACCTAATGACGCATGCATTCTTTAAAGGTCTCTTGTTCCTCGCGGCAGGTGCAGTAATGCACTCAATGAGGGGTTTGCTGTCCATAGACTTAATGGGTGGTTTGAAGAAATACATGCCACAAACAGCCGCTGTTATGGTCATAGCCTCACTTGCAATTTCGGGTATCCCACCATTTGCTGGTTTCTTCTCTAAAGATGCAATATTGGCGAGTGCTCTTGAGATGGGGCATCCAATTATTTGGATAGTGGGTGAAATAACAGCGTTTTTGACAGCATTCTACATGTTTAGAATGGTGTTTAACGTGTTCTACGGAGAAGAGAAGGTTGAGGGTCTCTATCACGACTTGCACACACACGAAGCTCCGGCTGTTATGACGATACCTATGTGGGTTTTGGCCATTCTTTCGATAATCGGTGGCTGGGTAGGTATAAAAGTGGGTGGTCATATACCGTTTGAGTGGTTTGTAACCCACAGTGCTCCAACAACAGAGGTTGCACATGAGGCCCACTATTCAGAAGTTTTGCTGATGGGCATTTCAGTGACTATGGGCGTCGGTGGAATACTTGCAGCTTGGCTGATTTACATTAAAAAGATCATTACAGCAGAAAAAATCGCCAATATGTTCAAACCTATATATACATTGCTCGCTAATACCTACTATGTGGATGAGTTTGTCTATTGCTGCATAGTAAAACCGTTCTGGTGGGTATCAACAAATTTCTTATGGAAGTTTGTTGATGTTGTTTTGATAGATAAGGGTATGGTTGATGGTACTGGCTGGATTGCAGGTAGGGTTGGAAAGGGATTGAGATTGTTGCAAACCGGTTTTGTCAACAACTATGCCTATTGGATAAGTTTGGGTATCATTCTGTTAAGCAGTTGGTATCTATTTGTTAAAATTATTTAGGTAAGGAGTTGGGGCTATGGATATGAATCAACTGCATTTTCCGATACTGTCATTGATAACGTTCCTACCCCTTGTGGGAGCGTTCATAGTAGCTTTAATAAACGAGGAGCATGAAAATCTCATTAAATACGTTACCTTTGCATTCTTAGTTTTAGACTTCATTATATCTTTGCCGCTTTTCTTCTATTTCGATCCCACAACGTACCATATGCAGTTTGTTGAAAGGGTGCCCTGGATCAAATCTTTGGGCTTTCAATACTACGTCGGCGTCGATGGCATCAGCTTGTTCTTGGTTTTGTTGACGACGTTTTTAACACCATTGGCACAGCTTTCCACCTGGAAGGCCATTGATAAAAAGGTCAAGCTGTTCAATATCACAATTCTCTTAATGCAAACAGGTATGCTTGGAGTATTCATATCCCTTGACATGTTCTTGTTCTACGTGTTCTGGGAAGTTCAACTCATACCAATGTATTTGATGATTGGTATTTGGGGTGGACCTAATAGGGTATTTGCAACCATGAAGTTCTTCCTCTACACCTTTGCAGGTAGTGTCCTGATGATGGTTGCGATCATGGCTTTGTACTTCTTGCATCACAAGTTCACAGGTGTTTACACATCGGACATGGTAAAATTAATGCAGTCGCCACTACCATATCATTTACAGCTGTGGTTGTTCTTGGCATTCTTCATCGCGTTTGCAATCAAGGTTCCAATGTGGCCATTCCACACATGGCTTCCATGGGCACACGTTGAAGCGCCGACAGCCGGTTCTGTGCTCTTGGCTGGCATCCTGTTGAAAATGGGTACATACGGCTTCTTAAGGTTCAATCTCCCCATGTTCCCTGATATGACACATGCATTTGCAATTTTAATTATAATCCTTGCAGTAATAGGCATATTCTACGGTGCATTTGTTGCTATGGTTCAGCCGGATATTAAAAAGCTTGTTGCTTACTCCTCCGTTTCACACTTGGGTTACTCGATGTTGGGTATGTTTGCCTTAACCCAGGTGGGCGTTGAAGGTTCTATTATGCAGATGATCAACCACGGAATTTCCACAGGCGCCTTGTTCCTCTTGGTGGGAATTGTATATGAAAGGAGACACACAAGGCTGATTTCTGAATACGGTGGTCTTGCCTCACTAACACCGGCTTACGCAGCCTTCTTCATGATATTCACTTTATCATCAATCGCCGTTCCAGGCACAAATGGATTTGTTGGCGAGTTCATGGTGCTCTTGGGTGCATTCCTGTATAAACACATCTGGGGTATCTTAGTGGCTTTCGGCGGTATATTTTCTGCAACCTACATGCTTACGATGTACAAAAGGGTCTTCTTTAATAAGGTTACAAATCCCAAAAATCTTGGTTTGTCCGATATGAATATAAGGGAATGGCTATACCTTGTGCCGCTACTTGTGTTTGTGTTCTGGATAGGTATTTATCCAAGCACATTCCTATCTAAAATGAGGGTTTCTGTTGAACACCTGTTGAAGCAGGTAAATAGGACCACTGTTGTTTCACCTGCAAAGAGTGAGCAGGTAAGTATGGTAAAAACAGTGGTAGTTAAAAAAGGTTAAAGGGGAGTAGGGTTATGCTTTACAGTACACATGATCTTGTGGCAATAATTCCGGAGTTGATTCTTACTGGTTTTGCCTTTGCCATACTATTAATCGACCTGTGGCTCCCTAAAAGGGCAAAGACGGTAAATGGATTGCTTGCCCTGTTCGGTGTTGTATTTTCCTTTGCAAGTGTTCTTACTATGTACAACACCAACATGAGCGCATTTAACAATATGATCGTGATGGATAGGGCAAGTAATTTCGCAAGCATAG
Source organism: Desulfurellales bacterium (assembly GCA_027045065.1). Taxonomy (GTDB): domain Bacteria; phylum Campylobacterota_A; class Desulfurellia; order Desulfurellales; family Hippeaceae; genus Hippea. The sequence continues at coordinate 8,677 of JALUBE010000110.1, forward strand.
TTATGCTTTTAACGGCATTTGTAGCCATTGTGATGAGCTTCGATTTCTTAAAGAGGGAAGATTACAACTTGGGTGAATACTACGAGGTTTTGTTGTTTTCCATAGTCGCCATGCAGATACTTGCCTCTACATACAGCCTGATCGTTATGTTTATAGCCGTTGAGACGCTCTCCATAGGTATGTACATTTTGACGGGTTTTTTGAGAAACAAGGATGAAAGTGTTGAAGGTGCGATGAAGTATTTCATCCTGGGTTCTTTCGCATCCACCTTCTTGGTTTTGGGTATCGGCATGTTCTATGGCTTGTTCGGTAGCACAGACCTAAACGTTATTAGAATGGGCCTAACCCATGCGAGTGCTTTCTATAAATGGATTGCTATCTTGGCATTCCTGTTCGTATTTGTTGGATTTGGCTTTAAGATCGCAGCATTCCCATTTCACTCTTGGACACCGGACGTTTACGCATCTGCTCCAACACCAATGAGCGCCTTTATGTCTGTTGCACCAAAGGCAGCTGCATTTCTGGCTTTGTTAAGATTTGTGGCTGTGGGAATGGGGCCTATAGAGGCCAATTGGACAAAGATCCTGTGGGTAATCGCAGTTGCTACCATGACATTCGGTAACACGGTGGCTTTGTGGCAGAAAGATCTCAAGAGACTTTTGGGTTACTCGTCCATTGCCCATGCCGGATATATGCTTGTGGGTATAACGGCTGCAAACGAGTTGGGTTATGGAGCTGTGATGTTCTACCTGTTTGCCTATCTGTTTATGAATCTCGGCGCCTTTGCTGTAGCTGAGTTCATTTCCCAAAAGGAAGACAGGGGTACAGAGATTGAGAACTTAAGGGGCTTTGGCTACAAGTATCCTTTAATCGGCGCAGCAATGTTGGTATTTATGTTCTGTTTAGCCGGCGTACCTCCAACAGCGGGATTTGTAGGTAAGTACTACCTATTCTCTGCAGCTGTAAAGTCCCATCTCTATTGGCTTGCCGTAATAGGTGTTATAAACAGCGCAATATCGGCATACTTCTACTTGAACATCGTTGTTGTTATGTACATGAGGGGTGAGCAAGAGAAAGAGGTTAACGTATTTAACAGTGTTCCAGTAAAAGCCGTAATACTATTGACCGCAATTTGCGTTCTGTACATAGGAATATTCCCAAGCTCATTCTTGTCAGCAGCGTTAAACTCTATAGCATTTTAGGGAAAGGGGCAAAAGGCCCCCTTCTCTTTTTCTTGACAATACAAATGCCATAAGATTATAACTATAGAAAATTGGTAAAGAGGCTGGGTATGGATAGTATTTTTAAAAAATCTGATACATATACGATGAATACGTATAAGCGCTTCAAGGTTGCGTTTGGACGTGGCAGGGGCATGTACTTGTATTCCTACGATGGTAGGAAGTACCTCGATTTCTTGGCGGGTATAGCTGTTAATATTTTAGGCCATAGTCACGATGTTGTTGTGAGTGCCATTAAAGAGCAGTCTGAGAAGCTGTTGCATGTGTCTAATTTGTACTACATCAAAGAACAGGCAGATTTAGCAGAGCTGCTTGTGAAACACTCGTCTTGTGATAGAGCCTTTTTCTGTAACAGCGGTGCAGAGGCGAATGAGACGGCATTGAAGATAGCCCGCAAATGGGGTAGCGATAAGGGTAAATACAAAATTTTGAGTTTTAAAAACTCATTTCACGGCAGAACAATAGCTACGCTTGCCTTGACAGGACAGACAAAGTACCAAGAGGGTTTTGGTCCATTCCCTGAAGGGTTTGACTACGTTGAATTTAATAACTTCGAGGATTTTACAAAGAAGGTTGATGATAAAACTGTAGCCATTTTTGTTGAGTTTGTTCAAGGAGAAGGTGGAATAAACGTTGCAGAGAAAAGCTTTATAGAGAAGGTTTACGAGTTTTGCAAGGCAAATGATATGCTGTTTGTTGCAGACGAAATACAGTCTGGTATGGGCAGAACGGGACGGTTATTTGCATACGAGCATTACGGTGTCGAACCGGACATAATTACACTGGCAAAAGGTATAGCTGCGGGTCTTCCTATGGGTGTTGTGCTTGCAAAAGAGGATATTGCAGGTGTTATGGATTTTGGTTCACACGGGTCTACGTTTGGTGGAAATCCCTTTGTGAGCTTTGCGGCCTATAAGGTTATGGATTTTGTTTTAAATAGTGGTTTAATTGACCATGCAAGGCAGGTGGGTGATTATTTGCTTGAGGGATTAAAGGATGTAACCAAGAACAGCGATAAGGTGGAAAATGTTGAAGGCTTAGGCTTGATGGTGGGCATTAAATTTAAGGATAAACAGATGGTTGATGATATTGTAAATAGGGCATTTGAAAACAGAATTTTAGTGGGAAAGGCAGGGGAAAGAACAGTGAGACTTGAACCGCCTTTGATTGTTGAAAAGGCTCACGTTGATGAAGTTGTTGATTTTTTCAGGCGTAATTTATGAAATTTATCAATGAGGACACAATCAACCGATTTTCTGAACATATAAGTACAGTTTTCGGTGTGGGTTACACCGCCTATGCACCAGGAACAATGGGAAGTCTGTTTGGCCTTTTGATATACATGTTCTTGAAGGACGGATCTTTGGCTCTTTATGTTACCGTTGTTGTGGTTCTATTTGTTGTGGGCGTATTTGTAAGCGATGTGATGGAGCAAATCTATGGCATTAAGGATCCTTCGTTTGTTATTATAGATGAAGTTGTAGGCATGATGATCTGTTTTATTGCTGTTCCATATACACCTTTGCTTGCGATTTTGGGCTTTTTGCTTTTTAGGATTATCGATATTTCGAAGGTTCCGCCCCTTAATATTCTTGAGAGGATCGGTGGTGGATTTGGTATAATGATAGACGATGCTGTTGGCGGACTGATAGTAAATATAATTTTACAGGTGTTGTCGAAATGAAAACAGCTTTGGTTTTTGTAGGTTTTGGATCTGATAGAGGATATATGGATAGCGTATTTTTAAGGTGTGGCGTTGAAATCGGACTGAAATTTGTTGTTTACGATACGGATAGTTTGAGAGGTGTTGCAAGAACAGCCTTTGAGAACTCAGATGGCATGATCTTTGTCTACAAAAAGGAGACATGGTCGGACCTGCAAAAGGTTATGCTTATGGAATTTGAGCGTAGCAGTGTTTTTGTTGATGGTAAGGTTCCCTATGTATTGGCTAAAGGTTTTAAAAAGGTTCAAGAGGGAGTATTTTTTGATCGTGTGTACGATAAACCCATTTTGTTTGTCTCTTGGGATTTGAAAGAGAACATAGATTTCTGTTCATTTTTATCCCATTATACTTCAAACAAAAGGGTAGTAAGAGCTTTTGAGCTTGATATAAAGGATGACAATGTAATCTATAAGGATGAGGTCGAATCTGTTTTGTTGGTTGAGCAAAAGGACGTTGAAAAATACAAGGATTTAAAGGGAGTTTATACGATAAATGGCCAAAGTCCTCAAGAGGCATTGTTTGATGTTTTAAAAAAAAGGGGAAGGGTAAAGATTGCAACGGCTGAGTCGTGCACGGCGGGTTTGGTTGCGGCAAGGATTGCTGATGTTCCCGGTGTTTCTGATTTCTTGGAAGGTGGTGCAGTCACATATTCAAACAAGTTAAAGGCGAATGTATTGAAAGTGCAACCGGCGATTTTAAGGAGTGTAGGTGCGGTGAGTGAGGAAACAGCTAAATCAATGGCGCATGGTGCTATGAACCTAACAAACGCCGACTACTCAGTTGCAATAACAGGTATTGCAGGGCCAACGGGTTCAACAAAGGATAAGCCAGTTGGTTTGGTGTACTTCGGTGTGGCATCGAAAGGCGGTGTTTTGGTCAGAAAGAAGATATTTTCTGGAAATAGAAGGCTTGTAAGGGATAAATCCGCGAGGTTTGCAATACTTTTGCTCAGGGAGTTTATTTTAAATTCATGAGGGTATTCGTTGCCTTTGATCTACCGAATAGTATAAAGTCGAGGATTTTGGACTTAGAGCAATTAATCAAGAAAAGGACGAGAAGGGTTAGGCTCACACCCGAAGACAATCTGCATATAACGATCAAATTTTTAGGTGATCAACCGTTCCCTGCTGTCAATAGGATTGTTGAGGTTTTAAATGAAGCATCCAAAGAACATGCACCGTTTAGGGTTACACTGGACAGGGCTGGTGTTTTTAAGGATTTTGTCAATCCTCGTGTAATGTGGCTTGGTGAGGATAATAGGGCATACGTCGATATGAGCCGCAATATTAACGAAAAACTTGATATTTTTAGACCTTCTGACAATGAGCCGTTCTGCCATCTGACTATTGGTCGTATGAAATGGATTGAGAAGGAAGAGTTATTGGATGTTTTGAAGATGGCGGAATCTTTTTTGAAGAATAACGAGTTGAGTTTTGATGTTCAAAGCTTTTATCTGTACGAAAGCAAACTCAATCCAAAAGGGGTTGTTTATAGAAAAATAGAGAAATTTGATTTGAGGTGAAAGAAATGGATGAGAAAAGATTGCAGTCTTTGAATATGGCAATATCTAAGATTGAAAAAACATTTGGCAAAGGCGCCTTGATGAAATTGGGTGATGTCAAGGCTTTGGATGTGAATGTAATTCCCACAGGAATCCTATCGTTGGATGTGGCTTTAGGTGTGTGTGGAATACCGCGGGGCAGGATCATTGAGATCTACGGTCAGGAATCGAGCGGTAAGACGACACTCGCTCTGCACTGCATAGCTGAAGCCCAAAAAGAGGGTGGTATAGCTGCGTTTATCGATGCCGAACATGCCTTGGATGTCAACTATGCGGAAAAATTGGGTGTAGACGTGGATAATCTACTTGTGAGTCAACCGGATTCTGGTGAGCAGGCACTTGAGATAATTGATACACTTGTAAGGAGTAATGCCGTTGATCTGATTGTCGTGGACTCTGTTGCTGCACTTACGCCACAGGCGGAAATTGAGGGTGATATGGGAGACGCCCATGTGGGATTGCAGGCACGACTCATGAGCCAGGCGTTGAGGAAACTGACGGGTGCCATCAGTAAATCCAACACATCCATAATTTTCCTTAATCAGATAAGGATGAAGATAGGCGTAATGTTTGGAAATCCAGAGACAACAACGGGTGGCAATGCTTTAAAATTCTATTCTTCTGTTAGAATGGAGATCAGAAAGACGGGCTCACCCATAAAAGTTGGTGGAGAAGCCGTTGGTAATAGGGTTAAGGTCAAGGTTGTCAAGAACAAAGTTGCACCGCCTTTCAAGGAGACGGAATTCGATATAATCTACGGCGTGGGTGCGGATAAAATTGGAGATCTTTTGGATCTTGCAGTTGCCCACAATATTGTTGAAAAAAGTGGATCGTGGTTTTCATACGGTGGCGAACGTCTTGGCCAGGGCAGGGATAATGCCAAGGAGTTTTTAAAGGAAAACCCCGATATTTTGGAGAGACTGGAACAAGAGGTTAGAGAAAAACTGAACTGCAAGAGGAAGGTAGAAGATGAGGATTGATGACCTTTTGAAGAAAGGCTATGAAAGAGGTGCAAGCGATATACACTTGAAAGTCGGCACGAGGCCGTTTTTTAGGATAAACGGTTCAATGGTAAAGGTGGAAAATGAGGAAATCTTAAGGGAAGAAGACTTTGAAGAATTTTTGGGAAGCGAAGCCATAGACCAATTCCTTGTTGATAAGCTGAGAACTGAAAGACAGGTTGATATTGGATATGGACTAAGTGGTGTTGGTAGGTTCAGGGTGAACATTTTTTATCAAAGAGGCACACTTGCCGGGGTTTTTAGGTTTATACCGTTTAGCATTCCATCCCTTGATGAGCTGCACCTTCCAAAAGTCATTAGAACACTGGCTTTGAAACCGCGAGGGTTGATTTTGGTTACAGGTATAACGGGAAGCGGAAAATCCACAACACTGGCGTGTATGATAGACATAATCAACAAGGAGAGGCAAAAAAATATAATAACCATTGAAGATCCAATTGAATATCTACATAAGGATATAAATTCTTCCATAATCCAAAGACAGGTTGGCTACGATGTAAGGACGTTTGCAGAAGGTTTAAGGGGGGCATTGAGAGAAGATCCAGATGTGATTATGGTTGGTGAGCTTAGGGATAGGGAGACCATAACAACAGCTCTTGAGGCGGTTGAGACAGGTCATTTGGTTATGGCTACGATGCACACAAAAGATGCCGTTGAGACGGTAAACAGGATCATAGCTGCGTTTCCTTTGAGTGAACAGAGGGAGATAAGGTTACAACTCTCTGCGACAATAGAGGCAGTCATATCCCAAAGGCTTTTAAAAAGGAAAGATGGGAAAGGGATGGTGCCGGCCGTTGAGATAATGATAGCAACAGAGCTTGTCAGAGAGGCTATACTTGAGTCAGAAAAGATACAGAACATCAGAAGATCCATTGAAATAAATAGGGATACACTGGGCACGCAGACGTTCGATCAGTCATTGTTGGAGTTGTATAAAAGTGGACTTGTGTCCTTTGAAGAGGCCAAAGAGAATGCGACAAATCCAAACGACTTTGCATTGATTGCAAAGGGTATAATGTGAACAAAGAGCTTTTAAATTATGCTTTGAGGCTGTTTAATAGAAAGGATTACACAGAGAAGGAGATCAGGGATAAGCTTTTAAAAAAAAGCCAAAGTGAAGATGAGATAGACGAGGTAATTGAGTATTTAAAGGAGAAGCGCTTTATAGACGATGTTAGATATACCCAGAATTATTTGTACTTTAGATTAAAAAGGGGCTATGGCAAGAGGCGAGTAGTGCATGAACTTTTGAGGAAGGGAATTGCAGAAGATTTGATTGATCGTGTGCTGACATCGGAAGATGAAAATGCAGAAGAGGTGTTTTTGAAGAAGCTTAAGTTACTTGAAGGGAAAAGGAACAAAAGAAAAAAAATGTTTGATTTTATGTATCGCAGAGGATTTAACAGTGATAAAATCGTTGAACTTTTAAATAAATATGAGGTGAAGGATGATGAAGACGGCTGAACTTAGAAAGGCATTCCTGGAGTACTTCAAAGAAAACGGACATACAATAGTGAAATCTGCACCGCTTGTGCCCAAAAACGACCCAACACTACTGTTTGTAAATGCGGGTATGGTGCAGTTTAAGGATGTGTTTTTGGGTAAAGAGAAGAGGGATTATACAAGGGCTACAAGCTGCCAAAAATGTGTGAGGGCAGGTGGTAAACACAACGACTTGGAAAATGTGGGCTATACGGCCCGTCACCATACATTCTTTGAGATGTTGGGCAACTTTTCCTTTGGTGATTATTTCAAAAAAGAGGCCATACACTTCGGATGGGACTTTGTGACCCGTGTTTTGGGTATAGACAAAGATAAGCTCTGGATAACGATATTTAGAGAGGATGATGAGGCCTTTGAGATTTGGAACAAACAGGAGGGTGTGCCGCAGAACCGTATTGTGCGCATGGATGAGCACGATAATTTCTGGGCTATGGGCGATACGGGTCCGTGTGGACCGTGTTCAGAAATTCACATAGATCAGGGTCCAGGAATTGGCTGTGGGAGACCCGATTGTTCTGTTGCGTGTGATTGTGATAGGTTCTTGGAGCTTTGGAACCTTGTTTTTATGCAGTTCAACAGGGATGAAAATGGTAATCTTACCCCATTACCTAAGCCAAGCATCGATACGGGTATGGGTTTGGAGCGTGTTAGTGCCATTTTGCAGGGTGTTCACAGCAATTTCGATATAGACATTTTGAAGCACATCATTGGTGTGTTGAGCGACTTTTTTAAGGTTGAATACGGAAAGAGTGAGGACAAAGACGTTGGCATTAGGGTTATAGCGGATCATTTGAGGGCCATAGATTTCCTCATTACAGATGGCGTTTTTCCAGATAAAGAAGGAAGGGGCTACGTGTTGCGCAGGATTATGCGCAGGGCCATGAGATTCGGTAAGAAATTGGGCGTAGACGAGCCGTTCTTGTATAGGTTTATTGACACCGTTAACGATGTTATGGGTGATGTTTATCCAGAAATTGTAGCAAGCAGGGATACAGTGGTTAATGTTGTTAAAGCCGAAGAAGAACAATTCTTCGAGACGTTGGAAAGCGGTTTGAAGATTTTAGAGAACATTTTTGAGAAATCACCAAAGAAGGTCGTCGATGCAGAAAACGCATTTAAACTCTACGATACGTATGGCTTCCCCATAGATTTAACAGTTGATATAGCAAAGGAGAACGGCTTTGAGGTTGATGTTAAGGGCTTTAACGAGCTGCTGGAAAAGAGGAGAGAGGAATCGAGGAAGACATGGAAGGGCACGGGTGATAGCTTTGTTTGGGATGCATTTGGAGAGATCTTTAGAAGCAAGGGCGAAACAGAGTTTGTTGGTTACGATGAGTTTGAAAGCGAATCCAGACTTGTGGGTATAGTGGGGTCTGATAGGAACATAAAGGAAAAAACCGCCGGTAAAGGAGTATATTACTTTGTTTTTGATAAAACGCCGTTCTATGCAGAAAGCGGCGGCCAGGTTGCAGATACAGGATTTATCGTTGGTGAGAATTCAAGGGCTTTTGTTAAGGATGTTCAGAAATACTTTGACGGGAAACTTTTTGTCCACGAGGTTGAGGTCTTAGAGGGTGTGTTTGAAAAGGGTAAGGAGTACAATCTTAGGATAAACGTTGCAAGAAGGAAGGATGTCGCACGACACCATACAGCCACACATCTTTTGGATGCGGCTCTGATTAAGGTCTTGGGTAAGCATGTGAGACAGGCGGGTTCTTTGGTTGAGGATAAGAGATTGAGGTTTGACTTTACGCACTTTTCTAAGCTCACGGATGAGCAAATTAGAGAGATTGAGAGCCTTGTGAATAGCTGGATTATTGAGGATTACCCCGTCAATGTTGAGATTATGAGCTTGAATGAGGCTATAAATAGTGGAGCTATAGCCCTTTTTGATGAGAAGTACGGAGATAAGGTTAGGGTTGTGTCCGTTGATGGTGTATCCAAAGAGTTATGTGGTGGTACACATTGCAAAAGGTCAGGCGAAATAGGTTTATTTAAGATCACGCATGAATCGGCCGTATCCAAGGGTGTGAGGAGGATAGAAGCGAAGACAGGCATCTGGGCATGGGAGTATGTTTCGGATATGGAAAGGGTCCTTAAGAGTGCTGCAGGTGAGTTAGGTGTTGCATTTGAGGATCTGCCGGATAAGATTAGGGAACTTAAAAGCAAAAAGATAGAGAAGAAACAGATAAAGTTTGATCAAAGCAAGATTAAGTCAACAAACGGCGTTAATGTTTACGTGGATGTATTTGAGGATGAGGAGATCTCTGATCTGAGGCATCTTGGAGATGTGGTGAAAGCCAAAATGAAAAGCGGCGTGGTCGTACTGTTTGACAAAAAGGAAGACAGGGTTAATGTAATAGTGATGGTAACGAAGGATTTGAAGGATAAATTCAGGGCGAAGGATATCGTTCTGAAAATCTCCGAAGCTTTGGGTGGAAAAGGCGGTGGAAAGGATGAGTTTGCACAAGGTGGCGGAAGGGATCTCGGAAAACTGGATAGCGTTATAAACAACATCGGTGATTATTTGTCGGAGGTGTGAGATGTTTAGGGAGATACTGTATTTGACGGTGGGAGCTGCAAAAAGGGCCGAAAAGATGGTGGATGCTTTTATAGAGGAAGGGAAAAAGGAGTTAGAGGATAAAAGTTTGGTTGAATTGGGTAAGGAGCATCTTGAAAAGAGAAAAGAGCAGTTTAAAGATATGTTCTTGGATGATTTTAAGAAAATTGCTGAGGATTTGGGCCTTGCAACAAAGGAGGACATTAGGGAGCTTAAAGAGATGATTAAGGGAAACTGAGGTGAACCATGTTTGTTAGAAAACCTACTGTAGCGGGCATGTTCTATCCTTCAGATCCAATGGAGCTTAAACGCTATCTTGAAAGTGTTATAGATAAAAATGCGGTTAAGATCTCACCCAAGGCAATCATCGTTCCCCATGCGGGTTATGTGTATTCGGGCCATGTAGCAGCTAAGGCTTATAGCGTCATCGAACCATTTGATACGTATATTGTTATGGGCCCAAATCATACGGGTTTGGGAGCGGAAATTTCTGTATTTGACGGCGTTTATGATATGCCCTTTGGTCAGGTTTATCCAGATGAGGAGTTAATTCAAAGAATAGCAGAAAACGAGTACGTTGACATAGACTACTATGCCCATCTGCAGGAACACAGCGTTGAGGTCCAGTTGCCCTTTATAGATTTTGTAACGCCAAATGATTACAGGGTTGTAACTATCGTTGTTGGAACGCAAAATATATCCAAGCTATATTCTACGGCTGAAACCATTGCTAATGCGATTTCTGAGTCGAACAAGAGAATTCTTATGGTTGTCTCAAGCGACATGAACCATTACGAAAATCAAGAGATTACCCTAAAGAAGGACGCTTTGGCTATAGAGAAGATGGAGAACCTGGATGAAAACGGCTTGATGAGGGTTTGTCAAACAAACGGTATTACGATGTGTGGGGTAGCACCAGCTTACATTGCCATTGCGGCATCTAAGATGCTGGGAGCGACAAAATGCACAGTGTTGGATCACAGGACGAGTGGCGATGTGAACGGTGATTATTCTCAGGTTGTGGGCTATGTAGCAGCCGTTATAGAATGAGGGACTTTCTTGATAGGGTAGTTTACGATTATCCCTTTCTGTTTGTATTTGCCTCGCTTTTCTTTATTTCTGTTTTTCATAATATTTTTGCCTATTTTATCTCTTTTTCATTTTTTGCCGTTGAGGTTTATTTCAATAGGCGTTTAGCCTTTGTATTTGCTTTATTTTTAGCCCTGTTTGTTGTTTTAAATGCACATAAAAGGCCGCACAGGTGTAAGGGCTTCGGAGAAGGTGTTGTAGAGAATGTCACAGTTGGTAGAGGTTTGAATATTGAGTTAAAAACGGATAGGTGCAAGCTATACCTCTTTGCACCAATAAGGTACAACAACATTAGAATTGGTGATGTTGTTCGTTTTAGGTCAGGTCTCAAGAGCATTAACACGCTGAAAAACAAGGATTTTGCCCGTTATCTTGAGTCAAAGTCCATTTACTATTACGGCTTTGTGAAAAGCTTGGTAATAGAGGGTAAAAAGCAGCCGCTATCGTTTTTTGAGTCCGTTAGGAAAAGAATAGAAGACGAGTTTTATTACTTTTTGCCGAAAGAAGTTGAGTATTTCTTGGATTCTGCCATTTTGGGCGATGGCAGGTATAAAGCCAAAATAAAGAAGGAGTTCATTAACACCCAAACGGCTCACATTATGGCTGTCTCTGGTCTTCATATGGGCTTTGTCTTCGGTCTATTTTACTTGCTTTTTTACTATCTGTACTCTTTTGTTGGCTATGTTTACAGAAGGTACAATCTAAAGGTTTTGGCGAGCGTTTCGGCATTTTTCCCTACACTCATTTACTTTTCCATCACGGGTTTTCACATACCTGCAATTCGCTCCTTTCTTATGACACTGTTATTCGTTTTCTCTTTGATTTTTTCTCGTGAAAGGTCGTCCTACAACATCCTCTTCTTTCTTGCCTCGGTTTTCTTGTGCCTAAACAGTTCAATTCTCTTTAACCCTTCATTCGTCATGTCGTTTTTGATGACATTCTTTGCCCTATTGATATGGTCAAGGGTTGGTGTTTTTGTAAAGAATGGCTACCTAAAAACCGCTATTTTTACATTCCTTATGTCAATCGTTGCTATGCCAATCAGCAGTTATTATTTTTCAAAGATAAGTTACCTATCCTTTCTTGCAAACATGGTTATTATACCAATTTTTGGTTTTTTGGTTGTGCCTTTGGCTTTTTTTGGTATTTTGGCAACGCCCCTGCCCTACGGTTTGATGAAAGTGTATGTCTATAAACTTGTAGCTTTGGGTACAGAAACACTTTTAAAGGTTGTAGGTTTTATATCCTCTATATCACATCCCATAAATTTCAGGCTACCGTTCGTTTTGGTTGGTATTACCTATGCCCTTTTTGTTGTTTTCTTTACTACGGCAGATAAACTTCTACCTCGTCCAGATAGTCAATTCCAAACTCATCGGAGAATCTCTTTTTGAAATAGGCAAACTCTAAAAATCCAGCCGAGTTTATCAAGGCCTTGTAAAGGCTCGTTGGAGAATGGTATGTCTCTCAAGATGCCTGAATTCCAAAT
>JALUBE010000111.1 GCA_027045065.1 Desulfurellales bacterium
GATCTGAAAAAGGCCAATGTGGATAATCTTTTTATACGGCATCAAATAATTAAATTAAAGTTGATAAAAGAAGCTATAGAGAACCCTGGTAAAAAGATCCCGCCTGCCCGAGAGATAGCCAAAGATAACGATATAAGTGAATTGACTGTAAAGAAGGTTGAAAAGGAACTTGCTTTAAAGGGATATATTGTTAGTAACAAAAAAGGTGGCACAAGAACCTTGAATAAGTTTGCAAAGGAACAGATTTCATCCTTTGTGGCATCAAAGGAAACGTTTAGGGGTATTGTTGATAACTTGATGAAAAATGGTTTCTCAAAAGAAGATATTATGGCACTTGTTTATGATGTGCTTAGTGAGATAAAGGACGATTTGTCTTTGGTTGTCTATACGGAGAAGGATGAAGGTATTGCTATATACGCAAAAAGGGAACTTGAGAGGAATTTAGGTGTTAATGTTGTGTTTAAGCCCTTTGATACGCTTAAAACCGAATTGATGAACAAGGTAATATCCAATAAGATAGTTGTAGCTCCTTTCTACTGTTTTCCCCAGCTTGAGGTTTATAAATACGAAGATGTGAAGATGGTGCCGCTGAAGGCCATTCATCCCCTTGAATTCATTTCTTTAGCCAATGATATTCCCTTTGCAAGTAGGATATTTTACGTTGCCGCGTCAAAGTTGGACAAAGAAAATGCAATGAACGTTTATTATAACGTCTTGAACAACAGATACAGGGTTTACATATATACCCAGGATGAGTTATTAACAAATAGGCACCTTTTGAATTTTGCCGATATTGTCGTTGGATTTAGCTGGGTTTTAGACTCTGATGAGTATTTGTTTAAGGGTGTAAAAAAGGTTGTTAAGACCAATAGATTTGACGACGACGAGGGCATAAGGATGATCAAAAGTTACATTGAAGAATTGACGGAGGATTGATTGAAAATGGAGATAATAGGTGTTGACACGGGTGGTACATTTACGGACTTTATCTACAAAACAAAGGATGGCAGATGGGGTGTTTATAAACTGCTTTCTACACCTCACAACCCCGCTGAGGCGGTTTTAAGTGGAATAAAAAGGATTACTACCACAAAGGAGTTTAAAGTTATACATGGATCAACCGTTGCAACGAATGCAATTCTTGAGAGAAAGGGTGCGTATACGGCTTTTGTTACAAATAAGGGTTTTGAAGACATAATAGAGATTGGCAGACAGAATAGAACAGAGCTTTACGATCTTTTTTACAAGAGAAACCCGCCGCTCGTTCCGAAGGAGTTAAGATTTGGTTTGAAATGTAGAGTCAATAGTGAAGGTAAGGTGATCGTTGATATAGACGATGGCGAACTTGAGGGTTTGGTTAAGAGGATAGAAGATGCGAAGGCCGAATCTATAGCCGTCTGCTTTTTGTTTTCTTACTTAAATCCGGAGCATGAGCTAAAGGTCGAAAGGGCTTTTGAGCGTCTTGGCATACCCGTTTCATTGTCCCATAAGATTTTAGCAGAATTCAGGGAGTATGAAAGGGCATCGACAACGATTATTAACGCCTATGTTGCACCCAAAATGAAACGCTACATACAAAGTTTGATAGACGGCATTTTAGGAAACGAATTGAGAATTATGCAGTCAAATGGTGGAAGTATATCGGCGGAAGTCGCCATGAACGAGTCCGTTAGAACGATCCTTTCAGGTCCTGCGGGTGGCGCTGTTGGTGCTTATGAGATTGGTAAAATGGCAGGTTACAATAGGCTCATAACGTTCGATATGGGTGGAACATCGACCGATGTGTCTTTAATCGACGATAAACTTCCGTTGACTTTTGAATCAGAAATTGCAGGTTTTCCTGTTAAAGTGCCGATGATTGACATACATACCGTTGGTGCCGGCGGGGGATCTATTGCATATTTAGACGCCGGTGGATCGTTGAAGGTTGGGCCTGAAAGTGCAGGTGCAGACCCCGGGCCTATCTGTTACGGAAAGGGTGAAAAGATAACTGTTACCGATGCGAACCTGTATTTGGGCAGGTTGGTGCCAGAATTTTTCTTGGGCGGTAATATGCGGTTGGATAAGGAGAGGCTGAATACTTACTTTAAAGACATGGCGAAGCGCGTAGGTTTGACGGAAATTGAGCTTGCGGAGGGGATTTTAACAGTTGCCAATGCAAACATGGAGCGCGCCATTAGGGTGATTTCTGTGGATAGGGGATACGATCCGCGAGAGTTTGTTCTGTTCTCTTTTGGTGGTGCGGGTGGTATGCACGCAGCCTTCCTTGCCCAGCTGTTGAAGATTCCAAAGGTCTTTATTCCAAATAATCCAGGTATTTTGTCGGCCATTGGGATGCTCCTTGCAGATATTGTTAAAGACTATTCATTGACAGTTATGTTAAAGGCCGATGAGACAAGTTATTCTGAACTGAAGCATTTGTTTGAACCCTTGGACGAAACAGGTGTTAAGGATTTGCTGTCTGAGGGCATTGGGCGTGAAAAGATAGCATTAGAGCACTACCTCGATATGCGTTACGTGGGGCAGTCTTACGAGATTGTTGTTCCTTTCAGTGAGAATTTTGTTGAAGATTTCCATAGGTTTCATGAAAAGAACTATGGATATTCAGATGAATCCAAGCGTGTAGAGATTGTTAACATTCGATTGAGGGCTATTGGGAGTCCAGAAAAGCCCCTATTTGAAAAGATAGAAAGAGCAAGTTCTGAGAGCATTGACAACGCCATAATAGGAGAAAAAAACGTGATTTTCTCTGGTGATTACAAAATTACGAAAATTGTTGATAGGGATAAATTGCTCGCTGGCAACGTTTTTGAGGGCCCTGCAATTGTCGTTGAGTACTCGTCGACAATTGTCATACCACCGAACTGTAAAGCTACTGTTGATGATTTTGGAAATCTCATTGTTGATGTAGAGGTAGGCTAAAATGAAGGTAAATCCGATTTTGCTCGAGGTTTTTAAGAATAAGTTTTCGTCCGTTGCAGAAGAGATGGGTGTAAGTTTAAACAGAACCGCCTTTTCTCCAAATATTAAAGAAAGAAGGGATTTTTCTTGTGCCATTTTCGATGAAAAAGGAGATATTGTGGCACAGGCCGCCCACATTCCCGTTCATCTCGGTTCCATGCCCATGTCGGTTAAGGAGGCTATCAAGGGTTTTGAACTCAGAGAAGGTGATATGATAATTTTGAATGATCCGTTCAAAGGTGGTACGCATCTTCCAGACATAACAATCGTTGCCGGTGTGTTTGTTGATGGAATTGATAAACCCGTGTTTTACGTTGCAAATAGGGCGCATCACGCCGATGTGGGTGGCATGAGCTCTGGTTCAATGCCACTTTCTAATAGCATCTTTCAAGAGGGGGTAATAATACCGCCGCTTAAACTCATAGAAGGCGGCAAAATCAATGAGAGCGTAATGAAACTGCTTCTAAACAATGTCAGGACGCCGTATGAAAGGGAAGGGGATTTTAAAGCGCAAATTATGGCAAACATTACGGGTATTAAGCGTATGAAGGAGATAATCGAAAAGTACTCCCTTGAGACCGTTACATTCTATGCCAAGGAGTTGATGAACTACTCAGAAAGGGTCATGAGAAAGACCATAGAGTCCATAGACGACGGTATGTACTCCTTTAAGGATTACATGGAAGACGATGGTATAAGCAGGCAGAATATAAAGATATATTTGGATTTAACGATCAAGGGTGATGAGGCGATATTGGATTTTACAAAATCTGATGACCAGGTCGATGGCAGTATAAACGCCGTTTATGCAATAACGCTCTCGGCTGTATTATATGTCTTTAGGTCATTGGTGAAACAGGACATCCCAACCAACATGGGTTGTTTGAGACCGATTAAGGTTATAACAAGGAAGGGCAGTATTGTTGACGCAAAATTTCCAGCAGCTGTGGCTGGCGGTAATGTGGAGACATCTCAGCGAATAGTCGATGTTATATTAGGTGCTTTAGCTAAGGCAATTCCAGATAAAATCCCTGCTGCAAGTCAAGGCACGATGAACAACGTAGCTATTGGTGGGATTGACCCAAGAACCAACGAGCCATTTGCTTATTATGAAACGTTGGGTGGTGGAATGGGAGCAAATCCATATGGACACGGCGAAAGTGCCATACATTCACATATGACAAACACCTTGAATACACCGATCGAGGCACTTGAATATAGCTACCCATTTATGGTTTCAGGCTATTCAATTAGGTATGGGTCTGGTGGAATTGGCAAGTTCTGCGGCGGTGATGGATTGGTTAGAGAAATTGAACTTTTGAGCGATGCAGAGGTTACGGTGCTTTCAGAGAGAAGGAGATTGTCACCTTACGGTCTTGAAGGTGGTGAATCGGGTAGACCCGGTAGGAACGTAGTGATTAGCGGTGAGAATTACAAATTTATGCCCTCTAAATTTACAGCAAAATTGAATAAGGGCGATATCTTGAGGATAGAGACACCCGGTGGTGGCGGGTATTATAAGGCTAAAAATTAGTTTAGGAGGTTTTAGTATGAGAAGGTTTACAGGTTTTTTGGTAGCTTTAGTTGCCTTGATGTTCGTTTGGTCGTCGGCGCATGCAAAGGTCATTAAGATGAATTTAAACTGCATCTATGGGCCAAAGAGTATTCACACGCTTGGTGCAATGAAGTTTGCAAAGTTGGTTAAAAAGTACACGCACGGAACGGTGATTATTACCGTTTATCCAGGTGGTAGTTTGGGTTTTAAGGGTCCTGAGCTTTTGAGGGTTGTGCGCGATGGTCAGGTTCCTATGTCTGATATCCTTATGGGCGTTGTTTCTGGGAGCGAGCATGTGTTTGGTGTAAGTTCA